>JAQUFE010000030.1 GCA_028684815.1 Sulfurimonas sp. | reverse complement strand
ATCAAAAGTGACGAGTATTAAAAAAGCATTCGGACACTTTATGCTAAAATACTGTTACAGAAAATATCTCTTTTTAAACTGTCCGAACTCAAACGACATGGGTGTCCGGATACTCCGTTATATGCATTAAAACAGCAAGTAGATTTTTCATATAAAGAGACTTATGACTTCTCAAAAGGGTTGATAAAAGAGCATAAAAGCTTAAGAGCTATCTGGCTCCAAGGCTCAGATAGATATAAAGCTGCACTAGATGCGATAAAAGATACAGGTAAAGAAAAAGATATCTTACTAATAGTTTTTGATGCAGAGCCAGAATTTTTAGAGCTGATTCCTAAGGGAATTATCACTGGGGCTGCGATGCAACAACCTTATGTTTTTGGGGAGAATGCAGTTTTAGTTTTGGATGATTTTTTCAATAGAAAAGATGTAAAAAAGCACATCCAACTCTCAATACTACCAATATCAACAGAGAATATTGAAAAAAACAAGCTACTCATAAAAAGAAATGTTTTAGGAATTTTAAAGTGAGTTTATCATCATAATACGAGTGTGAAGCTCATCGTGGAGGATGCCATTGGTTAGCACTCCTAAAAATATCGCTTCCTAATCTATGGGGAAGTTTCCCAGACATATCTTTTAAAAACAACACTTTAAAAACAGAAGTTTTGATATAATGTCGCTCATGGGGCTGACCTGGTTTCGACGGGATCAAGTAGCTTTTAACTGCATGTCGGACTGAGCATTTCCGTTACGCGGCTCAAACTTGCTTAAACGCAAACAATACAAATTACCGCCCAGCTTTAGCAGTAGCTTAAGTTTTACCCCCTCGCAAGAGGACGGGCTGCTTCACCTATGGACTCTAGATAGATAGGACTCGAAGTATAACCCTTATGTAGATATATTTTACGTCTGCCTCGTGCGTAAAATGAACCCTAGAGGCTCGTCTTGTGTAGCTTTGCAAGCTGTGCGAAGCAAGATTAAACTCAATCAACTTTACTAAACATGTAGACGTTAGGAGTAGCGTGGTTTCGGACTGGAGTTCGATTCTCCACAGCTCCACCAATACTCAATCTTATACACTCTAACACAATCCAATTAACCCCTAAAATAAAGACTTTTTAAGCATTTGTTAATCTGAGTTAGTCTAAGCTACTTCAATACAATGTACCAACTAGTGGTACATATTTTAGTACATTATGATAATAGCTTCTTTATCTCTCCTCAAAATGTACCAAAAAGGATTTTAAATGTCTAAGCTTCAAGCTATTACACTTTCTAAACTAAAGCCCAAGGAGAAGCCTTATACCCTAGCAGATGGAAATGGTTTATCTTTACTTATCAAAACCGATGGTACAAAATTATGGGAGTTTCGATATACAAGCCCTAGCAAGTTAAAAAGAAGAAAATCATCCTTAGGTAAATTTCCTGATGTACCTTTAGCCTTAGCACGAGAAAAAGCACAAAACTATAGAGAACTACTATCTCAACAAATAGACCCACTTGATAAGAAACAAGAAGATAAGATAAAATTAAAAATTGACCAAGACGGGATATTTGAAAAAGTTGTCAATGAGTGGTTTATAAAACAAGAGAAAGAACTCGCTAGAAGTACCTACACGCGAAAAGTTGGACAATTTGAAAATGATGTAAAGCCATTTTTCAAAGGTAGGCTTATATCTACAATCAAACACCCCGAAATAGTCAAACTCTTAGAGATGAAAGCTATAAAAGCTCCAGAGAGTGCAAGTAGATTATTTCAATACCTTAACAACTTATGGCAATTTGCTACCATGAAAGGATATTGCGAGTTTAACATCATTGCAAATATTCATAAAAAAACTATACTCACACCACCAAAGAAGAAAAACTATCCAAAGATAACAGACCTAGAAACGCTTAAAGAGCTTATAGAAGCCATTTACTCATATAAAGGCAACTACAGCACTAAAAACGCTTTAAAGTTTGTTTTACACCTACCTTTAAGGGCTGATAACTTAGTAAATCTCAAATGGGAATATTTAGACCTTGATAATAATCTTCTTACAATCCCTCGATTTATGATGAAAGCAAAAGATGAGAACATGGCGGACTATAAAATGCCCCTTACTCCACAAGTGATAGAGATACTAAAAGAGCAGCGACTTTTTGCAACTGGTACATTTGTTTTTAAAACTGATGGTTATGCTGATGTACCAATCAACGCTGAAACTCCAAACAGAGCATTAGAAAGAATGGGATTTAATGATGAGTTGGCAGGTAGAAAAACTCGATTACATGGCTTTCGTGGTACTTTTAGAAGTCTTGCAGACACCTATCAATCAGAACATAATATTAGCTATGAGGCCAAGGAGAGAGCATTAGACCATTTACCAAAAAATGCAGTAGAAAGAGCATACACACATAGGGCAGATTACATAAAAGAACTTGAGATACTTATGAACTGGTGGAGTAGTTACTTAGATAAGCTATATATACTTTAGTCTATATGACTAAAGTCAACACATGTTGCACATGCGTAGAACAGAAGATAATATAAAATATTATAAAAGAAAAGATAAGAAAAAGGATTTTAGAAATGAAAAAACTCACAAATATACAATCTACAATAATTACAAGAATGCTCGAGGAGGAAATATTTAAAACATATATTTTTGTTAATGAAGAAAATAAAAAAGGAAAAAGTAGAGGTTGGATATGGGAAAATATTTATGAATTAGAAGAATTAGGATTAATTCAGAGAATTACAGAAAACACAAGAAAAATTATTCATAAAAAAAATTTTGATAAAAACTTATTAAAAGAAAAAGATATTAAATTTTTATATGAAGCTGAAATAACAACAGAGTTCAAAAAAAATAATATTACTATAAAAGATTTAGAAAAAGCTATAAAAGATTTAAAAAACTAAAAAAAAGAGACAAAAAAAGAACGAAATTTCAAGAAAATCATACTAATATAATCCTAGAATACTCTCATACAAACCAAGAAAACCTTATTAAATTTAATAAGGTTTCATAAAGGAACAAAAGTATGAATGAAATACGATGGATGAGAGCACCGCAACTTGCAAAGTACCTTAATGTAGGGCTTAGCACGATCTGGGCGATGGTAAAAAATGGAAAAATCCAATCTAAAAAAATAAGCCCCCGCATCACGGTATTCGATAAAATTGAAATTGACAAAATGATGGCAAATGTCGATTCCTAAAACTACTAAAAACAAACATTGGTTTCCTATTCCTGCTGATCTAAGTCAAGATAGAAGAATGAGAAGAGCGATGAATGATTTTAAAGGTGGTGTCGGGTATGGGCTTATTTTACTACTTTTTGAAAATTTAAGACGAGAGCCTAACTATAAATACCCATTAATAGATTTAGATTTACTGGCAAAAGATTTTGATGTGAGTTTGCCCATTTTACAAACAATAATAGCAAAATACGGTTTTTTTGAAGTCATTAAAGATGAAAATGAAGAGTTTTTTTTATCTCCACTTTTAAGTGAATTAATGGTGCCTTATGATGAAAAAGTTGAAAAAAACAGAATCGCTGGGCTTAAATCCGCTAAAAATAGAAAAGAAAAACAAGAAGAACAACTAAAGCAATTAAGCTCAAAAACTCATAAAAAAGAGGAATTTATCAAAGTTGATGAGACACCAAATGTCACATTTTAAAATGTGACAAAATAAAAAAGAAAGACAGAAAAATATAATAATGACAAAGTCAAAAACAAGGATAAGAAATGATAGAAAATGAAATTAATTTAGAAGAATTAGAAAAGTTGAAAGATGAAAATATAGAACTTGATTGGAATCAGCCTAAAATAAAAGAAGAACCTACAAAAAAAAATGAAGCATCTTTAAAAGATTTTGAAGAAATGAAAAATGATATTAATGAAAAAAAAGAAACTCAACAAAAGAATGAAATTATTCAAAAAATTGAAAAAGATGAAGATAACAGTTCTGCAGAAAAATATATAGATATTGTGCCAGATAGTATCACTATAATTGCTCCATAATTCTACTGATTTGATGAAAATACACAAAGTGTATTTCTTAAAATATTTGCTCTTGTGGCATATATTTTCGCACACAATCCTTTAGGGTTGATAGTGCGCACTATCAACCCTAAAGGGAATTGTTATTGCGAGGGGATAAACCCCTAAGAGCGACTTCGCTTCGCTCTCATTTCAAATGAGGAAAGATAGATTGGCAAAATCTAGCATCAATTTTCAAAGAACAAGTGCAGGAAGTTCAAATCATAATCTCAGATTTGAGAAAGTAAATTATCTAATTTCTGATGAAAAATATAATTGGAATTTGAGAACTAAAATTGAGCAAAAAACATTATTAAAAAATTTGTATGAAAATGCACAACACAATTATAAAAAATCATTTGGTCAAAAATTACAATCTAAAACCTATCAATGGGAAGCAGTTGTAAATTTGAACAAAGAACACAATCCAACAGATTTAAAAAACCTCGTTGAAGTTTTAGAAAAAGAAACTGGTTTTCAATGTTTAAATATTTCTATTCATCGTGATGAAGGAATTCTTAGAAAAGGCGATAAGGTTTTAAGACCTGGCACAGATATCTTTTATAATAAAGATGATGATAAGTTTTATCAAGATAGCGAATTTAAAACCGCGGCAAATACCGATGGATATAAAAAGCAAAAAAATCTTCATGCACATATTAATTTTTTCACACTTGACCAAAAAACAGGACAACAACTTTATAGAAAATCTTTGACAAAAAAACAAGAAAAGCAACACCCAGAATTAAAACCAATGAATCGAAAAAGACTCTCAGATATTCAAACTTTAGTCGCTGATACCTTGGAAATGAAGAGAGGTAAAATAAACTCTCAAACTAAAAGACTTAGTGCTAAACAATTTAAAAGAGTTGCTAAAGATACAGATAATTTAAAAAATCAAATTCAAACCTTAGAAACAAAATTATCTCATCAACCTAATATCATTAGCAGTATAGAAAATTGGATTTCTCCAAAACCTGAAAGCCCTCAAGCTAAACAAAAAGATTTAAAAGAAGAGATGAAAAAACTTAGAGAGGAACTTCAAAAAAACAAAGCTGAACGAAAAGATTATGCAAAACTTGAAGCATTAAATAAAAAACTAATTGACAAAATAAAAAATAAAGACCTTACGATATTAGAACTCAAAAAAGAGCTAAAAACACCTAAAAAAGGAACTTCTCACACAAATGAAAATGACAAAATAAAAAAGATAGCTGATTTAGCAGCACAGGAAATCAACAAATTAAAAGAAGCACTAGAAGAGGCTAATTATAAAATTGAGCGGCAAGAAAAAACCATACATGCTTACAAGCAGGAACTACTAAGTTATAGAGGTTCAGACAGACAAATAATGAGAAAAGAACTCATTGATTTACAATTTGAAAATAAAAAACTAAAAAAAGAAATAGAACTACTAAAAAATAAACCTATGCCAAATGTAAGATATTCCCAAGAATATAGAACTTTGCAAATGGAATATGACAAGCTTTATAGCTCAAACTTGGCATTACAAAACCAAATAAATAACAATCAAAGTCATAATATCAGCCCAAGTCCATAGATTAGTGCAATTAACCTTATTTTGTCTAATATTCAATGTGTATTCTTAAAATTGTCGATATTACATTTTATTATATTTCTTTCCTTTTTGATTTAATCTTTGAGAATGATTGCTGTTCCTGTGTATATATACATTGTGTGTGACTTTATGCTTTTAGATTTGGTTTTAGAAGTGCTACTACTTGTATTGAAAATATCTTCTTGTGTGGTGGTGTAGCTTTCACCTCCACCAGATGTTTTTACTTCTGTTTGTAATTGCATGTTTACAATAGCATTCGCTCCGAGTTTATGTGCTTGTTCACAAATTAATTGTCTTGAGGTGTTTTGTACTCGATGACTGCTTTCTACAAATGATAATGCTTTATATGGTCTTCCTATCTCAGAAATATTAAATTGAGAAATATTTTCAGCATATTTTTCTAATTCTAATTCTCTATTTTTTTCTATTTTTCTTGCTTTTTCAGCTTTATCTGTTCTTTCTTGTTTTTTTATATTCTTCTGTTTTTTAGAATCCCCAAAGTATAGGGAAAGTAAATGTAATAAAATATATAAAACAATAAACATAATAGCAACAATAAACATGAGCAACCTTTTTTATTTTGTCATATTTTAACATAGTTTTTACCATTAAACTATAATAAACTTATCTTTAAGCGTTATCAATGTGGTACACTAAACGGTACATTTCTAAATATATGTTTAGACAAAATGCTTTAAAATAGGTATTTAAAGTACATTGTTCGACAGACCACAGCTCCACCAACACCCAATCCAACAATATTAACTCAACCTCCTAAAACAAGAAACTTAAACGCTTTATTAATAAAATTATATTCAATAAAACCATACGAATTTAACCTCTTTAGTTACATCAGAAGTTACATTTTCCTATTTAAAAGTACACTCTTTAGTAGATTACTATTTTGAGCAAAAAAGCACTTCTTAAAATATACCTATTTTAAAACTCTATTTGGCATCTCTATGTTTTGTGTAATAGCTTTTGATACAATACGCAACAAAAAAACAACCTAGGATTAATTATGATTAAAATTTTTATGAGTATCGGTTTACTCGTTAGTATAAATTTGTTTGCAAATCACGACCATTCTCATCATGGTCATTCACATCAAGGCACAGCAGAAGATACACAAAATAGGATAGAAAACTACATCAAAGGGTGTGATGAGGGAGATATAAAGAGTTGTAACAATCTAGCAATTTTGTATGATATGGGTGAAGTTGTAGCACAAGACAGAAGTAAAGCTCTAAAACTCTACACTAAGGCTTGTGATGGTGGAAATAAATATAGTTGCGCTACTTTAGCAGAGCTATATTTTAAGGGCGATGGAGTAGGACAAGACAAGAGTAAAGGGGTTGATTTTTACACTAGAGCCTGTGAGAGTCAACACTACAACAGCTGTAATGCTTTAGGCATAATATATATCAAAGGCGACGGAGTAAATCAGGATATAAGTAGAGCAAAAAGTCTATTTTTAAAGGCTTGCAATGGTGGAGATAAAGGTGCTTGTCAAAACTATGAAAGAGTAAAAAAAGTAGACGTAAGATAGCTATACTTTTAGGTAAAATCTATCTTTAGTCACTTAATGAAAAGAGCTCTAAAATAGAGAGTCCTTTCATTAGGGTTTAACTATTTTTTTGAATTTAATCTTGAAAAATACTCTTGTGGATACTTACAAACAGGGCATGCTTTTGGGGTTTTTTTACCATAATGTACATGTCCACAAATTTCGCATATCCAAGCTTCTTCTGCATCTTCGCTCACAAATTCTGCACCACTCTCAAGTCTTTCAAGCAGCATCTTATACATATTTTCATGCTCTACTTCTACTTGACCTATGTTATTAAATAGTCTTGCTGCTTCTTTATGTCCTTCTTCTTTTGCGATAGCGGCAAAATCAGGGTACATTGTTGTGTTTTCATAGCTCTCTCCATCTATTGCGCACTGAAGATTCACTTTTGTATCACCAAAGTCATCCTCACTACCACTCACCATTCTATTATGAAGTGCTAATTCCATTTTGGCATGATGCTTTTCGTTGTTTGCAGCTCTTTGAAAATGCTCAGCTATGTCTCTATATCCTTCTTTTTGAGCAACTTCTGCAAAGTATTCATACTTATTTCTTGCTTGTGATTCGCCCGCAAATGCTTTCATTAGGTTAACTAGTGTTAAGTTCTTTGTTATCATCTCCATCGCTTCGCCACAGCAGTGAAGCTCTCCACCACCAACACTTTGAACTTCTACTACATTACCACATTTGTTACACTTATATGTCTCATACTGTCTCATCATACTCTCCAAAAAATTAGTAAAAAAGATAATTTTATCTCTTGGCAAAGATTATACGATTATTAAACTTAAAATATAATCTTTATCCTTTAATCAACTTTAGTGTATAATGTTGTTATGAATAATTTTACAGATGAACTAAGAAGACACAACTTAAAAGCGACTCCTCAAAGATTGGCGATAAGTAGTGCTCTTCATAATTATGGCCATGTTAGTATAGACACCCTCTATGAGATGATGCTAGGTGAGTTTGCATCTATCTCTTTGGCTACTATATATAAAAATATAAATATAATGCTTGAAAACTCCTACATACAAGAGGTTAAAATACCTCAAAACAAGACAGTTTATGAGTTAACTAAAAGCTCTCATTCTCACTTGGTCTGTGTAGATTGCAAGTCGGTTGAGGATGTAAGTGTAGATGTAGATGAAATTGTCAACAAACTTAATTTAGACGACACTTTTTTGATATCAAAAGCAGATCTAGTCATCTCTGGTGTTTGCAAAAACTGTAATTGAATCTTCTCATTAATCTATAAACTAGATTCCGTGTCAAGCACGGAATGACGGGACAGGTGACACCCTGAACGAACAAACCGTCATCCTGGACAAACAAATTGTCGTCCTGATAAACAAACCGTCGTCTTGAACAAACAAACCGCCATCCTGAACTAGATTCCGTGTCAAGCACGGAATGACGGGACGCTCGTCGTCTTGAACAAACAAACTGTCATCCTGAACTTGATTCAGGATCCAACTTGATAATTCTTCAGAACATTCAATTAGGAATTTTTCAATTTTTTATCTCTTTTAACAACTCCTCAGAACTCTTACTATATAATCGCGTAATCAATTTTCCCAAGAAGGTATCGTATGCGTGGTTATAAAATTTTTGCTGGTTCTGCAAGCATAGAATTTGCAAAAGAGGTTTGTCAGGTTTTAAATGTGCCACTAGCAAAGGCTGAAACAAAAAGATTTAGTGATGGTGAGATCTCAGTTCAAATAGCTGAGAGTGTTCGTGGTCGTGATGTGTTTATAGTACAAAGTACAGGTGCGCCATCAAATGATAACTTAATGGAACTTCTCATTATGACAGATGCACTTAGAAGATCAAGTGCATCAAGCATTACAGCGGTTGTACCTTACTATGGTTATGCAAGGCAAGATAGAAAAGCTGCACCTCGTGTACCCATCACTGCAAGACTTGTAGCAGATTTGTACGAAGAGGTAGGTATAGATAGAGTTATAACCATAGACCTTCACGCTGGACAGATACAAGGCTTCTTTAATATCCCTGTTGATAACCTCTATGGCTCTATCATATTTGAATCTTACATCAAAAGCAAAAATCTCAAAAATCCAATCGTTGCCTCTCCAGATATTGGTGGTGTGGCTCGTGCTAGATACTTTGCAAAGAGAATGAATCTTGAGATGGTTATAGTAGATAAGCGCCGAGAAACCGCAAATGAGAGCGAAGTTATGAATATCATAGGTGATGTTGAAGGCTACGATGTTATCATGATTGATGATATGGTTGACACAGCTGGAACTATGGTAAAAGCTGCAACTGCGCTTAAAAACAAGGGTGCAACTTCTGTTATGGCTTGTGCTACTCATGCAGTTTTAAGTGGTAAAGCTTATGATAATTTAAACTTTGGCGAGCTCGATGAGCTAATAGTTACAAATACCTTAGTCTCACAACCCCACAAAAAGATAAAAGTGCTAACAGTAGCACCACTTTTTGCTGAAGTGATTCGCCGTGTTTATCATAATGAGAGTGTAAACACACTATTTGTATAAAAACAAAAAAATTTATTAGGAACGATTACATTGAAAAACATTAGAAACTTCTCTATTATCGCTCATATAGACCACGGTAAAAGTACCTTAGCGGATCGCATCATTCAAGAGTGCGGAAGTGTTAGTCAAAGAGAGCTTAAGACTCAGATGATGGACACTATGGATATAGAACAAGAGCGTGGCATCACCATCAAAGCTCAGAGTGTTAGACTTGACTATGTAAAAGATGGTGAGCACTATATCCTAAACCTCATAGACACTCCAGGTCATGTAGATTTTTCTTATGAAGTTAGTAAGTCTTTAGCATCTAGTGATGGTGCTCTACTTATCGTAGATGCTGCACAAGGTGTTGAGGCTCAAACTATCGCGAATGTTTACTTAGCACTTGATAATAATCTCGAACTTATCCCAGTTATAAATAAGATAGATCTGCCTGCAGCTGATCCCATCAAAGTAGCAGAAGAGATAGAAACAAGTATCGGCATAGATGCAACTGATGCTTGTTTAGTCTCAGCTAAGACTGGAGTCGGAATTCGTGAACTCATAGATGCTATAGTTGAGCGCATCCCAGCACCAAAGGGAGATCCAGACGCTACAACAAAAGCCATTATTTATGACTCTTGGTTTGACCAATATCTAGGCGCTTTAGCACTTGTTCGTGTCTTTGATGGAGAGATAAAAAAAGGTCAAAACATTAAGCTTATGAGCAATGATGAAGAGCATCAGGTACTTGATTTGATGTATCCGCATCCTCTAAAGAAAACAAAAACATTGGCTATAAAGAGTGGAGAGATTGGCATCGTTGTTCTTGGACTAAAAGAAGTTAGCGTTGTTAATGTTGGCGACACTATAACAGATGCAAAAAACCCTACTAGTGAGCCTGCTGTAACTTATGAGCCAGCAAAACCTTTTGTTTTTGCAGGTCTTTATCCTATAGATACAGATAAGTTTGAAGATATGCGTGATGCCTTGCAAAAACTAAAACTTAACGATAGTTCACTCTCTTATGAACCTGAAACTTCCATGGCTTTAGGCTTTGGTTTTCGTGTTGGTTTTTTAGGCATGCTTCATATGGAAGTTGTAAAAGAGAGACTAGAGCGTGAGTTTGACTTAGACCTTATTGCAACTGCTCCGTCCGTTATCTATCATGTTTATCTTAACAATGGCAATCTAGTAGAGGTGCAAAACCCATCAGAACTTCCTGAGATAAACCATATAGACCGTATAGAAGAGCCTTATGTCAAAGCTACAGTTATAACTCCTAGTGAGTATCTTGGAAATATCATGACTCTTCTTATCTCAAAAAGAGGTATGCAAGAGAAGATGACTTATCTAAATGAAGATAGAGTTATGCTTGAGTACTCCCTTCCAATGAACGAAATCATAGTTGATTTTTATGACAAACTAAAGTCTATCTCAAAAGGTTACGCTTCATTTGACTACGAACCTACTGACTTTAAAGAGGGAGACCTTGTAAAGCTAGATGTAAAGGTAGCAGGCGAAGTTGTAGATGCGCTTAGCATCATAGTTCCAAAAACTTCTGCTCTTTCTCGTGGAAGAGTACTTGTAAAAAACATGAAAGAGCTTATCCCTCGTCAACTCTTTGAAGTTGCAGTCCAAGCATCTCTTGGCAACCAAGTTATAGCTCGTGAGACTATTAAATCTATGGGTAAAAATGTTACAGCTAAGTGTTATGGCGGAGATATAAGTAGAAAGAGAAAGCTTTTAGAAAAACAAAAAGCTGGTAAAAAACGCATGAAGTCCATCGGAAAAGTACAGCTTCCTCAAGAAGCATTTATGTCAGTTCTTAAAATGGATTAGATAGTGGTAGATGCTTCTCCTTGCAATAGCAAAAACTTTAGTGAGATGAATTGTAGTTGGGACTTATTCCAACTACAAGAAGACAAAAATATGATTCTTATGTCTGTACTTAAGATGGACTAAAGTCCATGAAGTGCATGTTGTGTGAGAGCATATCTTTTTCACACATCTGCAACTCTTGTCAAGAAATCTTTCTAACTCCTAGCATCTACAGACGAAAAATCCTTAACAACATTGAAGTTATATCTTTTTATAAATATAGAGATATCAAAGACCTTCTCCACACAAAACACACCGATTTAGGTTATTATATCTACTACATATTAGCAAAAAACTCTTTTAAAAAATTTGCATCTTCATTTTGCTGGCAAGAGAAGATAAGTGCCATTGCAATAGATGACAATGCAAAAAGTGGTTACTCTCACACAGCCATACTCAACAAACAACTCAACTCAAAAATCATCAAGCCAGAATTTGCAAAACTAAGAGCAAAAAACAGCATCCCTTACTCAGGAAAAAGTAAAGAGTTTAGAATGATGAATCCAAGAGATTTTAGCTTTAAACCAACAAGATACAAAGAGATTATTCTCGTTGATGATATCATCACAACAGGCTCCACTCTATCTCAAGCCATCACAACTATAAGCAGATATAATAGCGCTCCCTTGTTTTGCCTAACTCTCGCAGATGCAAGTGCTAAATAACTCAGCACAATATAAAGAATTTTAAGCTAAGCTCTAGTAAAAAAACATTAGGCTAACAGATGAAACTACTGCTTTTAGTATCTTTGATATCGACCTTCCTTTTTGCAAAAGAGATACTACTTGATGATCTACTAAGTGAGTATGAAAGTTCACAATCTCTCTATCTTAAAACAAAGCAAGAGAGTGCTGGAAATCTCATCCTTTTTTCCCGCTCTGATTTGGATAGAATGCAAGCTTACACTCTAAATGATGTCTTAAAAACCCTAAGAATGTTCAGCCTTGAAGCCTCAAGAACAGGGATGACAAACCTTACAAAAAGTGGAAGTGACCAATCCTCTTTTAACTCCATAAAACTCTTTATAAACTCGCACGAACTAAATTCTGCTACTCTAGGAGATGCTCTTACTCAATACGGCAAGATGAGCCTCTACTTTATAGACCATATAGAAGTTTATCAGATGGGTAACTCAGTTGTTTTTGGAAATGAGCCTGGAAGTATGGTTATAAAACTCTACACAAAAGAGCCTTCTCGTGAAAATGCTACCTCGGTGCAAACATCTATAGATACAAGAGGAAGCTTAACTTTGCGCGCCATAGATGCAAGAGAGCTTGATGAGTATTCATACTTAGCTAACTTTGATGTTAGCAAAAACAACTATAAAACTTATAATGCGCATGGATATAACTTATCTCGTGATGGACAAAGAGGTCAAGTCTATGCAAAGTTTTCAAAAAAAGAGAGTTTTGATATAGAGTTTGGAGCAGCGAAAGAGAGATACGATGCATTTTCTGGCTTAGGAAATGCTCCTCTTCATGGACACACAGATGCTACAAACGCCTATCTTCAAGCGACCAAATATTTTGACGATAAACTAAAACTTATACTTAGTCTATCCCATGAAAAATTAGAAGTCATAAACAGGGATGCAGTAGCTATACCCATAGCAGAAACTCCACGACCAAAGCAAATTGATGTAGGTATAGGGAGTCATATTATAAGTGCGATTTTAGAAAAAAAATTTGTGCATGAAAACAATGATTTATTTGTTGGTGCTCACATAAAACATCAAAAATTTGATATAAATGAGTATAAAAGAGATGGCATAAAAACAAGTGGAAACTGGGGTCCCACAAAAAGAAATATCTTTATGGGCTATATAGAAAACCTCTATAACATAAACGAAAGCAACCTTATAACAGTTGGTGCAAAACTTGATAGATATGAAAATGTAGACGCTAAATCTTCGACTGAACATATACTAAGACTAGGATATGTCTCTCTTTTAGATGATAGATGGACGCTTAAACTCTTTGCAATGAAGAGCTATGTCTATCCAATATTTAGGCAGACTACTTTTTCTCCCTACTACAATATAAATCCTGATTTACAGAGTATAAAACATAGAACTTCTTCAGTAGAACTTATCTATAAAACTAAGCAAAATACTATCTCTGCAAGTGCTGGTGAGGGACAGGTGAAAAATATGATAGTATTTAATCCTATGCTAAAAAAATATGTAAACAAAGATGGCACTACAACTTTTCAAAGAGCCTACGTGAGGTTTGAACATAATTTTGATATCAATAACAAAATAACTCTAGAGTACTTTAAAATCTTTCAAAAGAAGTATGTAAGCTCTGATCAAGGTGGGCTTATTCAACTTTATAACAAAATAGGCAAATTTGATATATATAATGAACTCCTATATAGATCAAAATATGAGTCTGCTTTTGGCGAAAAAATGGCAGCTGGTTATGACTATACTTTAGGCATCATATACCCAGTAAACAAAAAACTAGACTTAAAACTAAAGGGAGAAAATCTTTTAAGCAAGGCTCATGAAGTATCTATTAATGGTGTTGATGTACCTGTTATGGAGAGACGAGGATTACTAACTATGGAGTACACTTTCTAATGAGAGCGCTTACCCTAATACTACTTTTTACTCTCTCAGCACTCGCATCTGAGACTTCTCTTAACTTACAAGTTAAGATTATGGAAAAAGTACTAAATGAGATATCTATAAACAAAGAAAAAATCATCTGGAGTGATAACAAAAAAATCTGTAAGTCCTTTAAGAAGAGAAACCTCATTCAAACCGCACCAGAATGCAAACAAGCGACGATAGTAATACTTCAAGATAAAAACAATCTCCCCAAAGAGTGTGCTCATTGCATTGTTTTCGTTCTTGATTATGAGCTATTAGCTAAAGTTCCAAAGAGTTTTGGTGCATTTTTTTGGAAAAAAGGAAGACCAAATATAGTAATATTAAAATCAAGACTAAAAGGTTTATCCATCCAAGCTTCTAGTGCTTTAGAACCCTATTTGGAAGAGAAAATATGGTAAAAGCAAAAGAGATTTTTTTATTTATTATGCTCTTTGCTTTAGGAGTTTTTTTTATCTACATATATTTTTATGTAAAACAGACCCAAGAAGAAATATTTATAAAGATGCAAGAAAACAAAATAGAAGATGTATCTTATGTCTTAAAAAACATAGAAGATGCACTACTATCTAAAAACTCCATCCTAAGCAAAGACGACCTTATTTCTCACCTCTCAAACAAAAAAAATAGAACCAATTATGAAGAGATGATATCCCTTTTTATCACGCCTAGCATAAAGTATATCTATCTGCTGTGTAAAGACCAAGATGAAAGATTTAGATTTTTACTAGATGCTTCAAAAGAGGATAAGGCAAATTTTTATCAAAAATTTGATGTTTTTAATGAAGAGTATGCCCTCGCCTACCAAACCTCAAAACCTCAAATTATAAAACAACAAGAGATGCAAAATCTTTATCTCACTTATCTCTACCCGATAAAGAGTGCAAATGAGGTTATAGGAGTTTTAAGTGTTGATATTACAAGTGATATTCAGTCTGACATCTTAGACTTACTTAGACCTTTAGAGACTTTTTTCGTGATTTTAATAATTTTTATTTTTTTACTAATGCTTATGACAATTTTGCAGATTTTTCACTACTTTATAACTAGAAAAAAAATATTTACAGACCCTCTCACACAGATCTATAACCGTAACTATTTACAAGAGATATCTCCACGACTAAATCTAAACCACTACTCTCTAGCTATGATAGATTTAGATCACTTTAAAGTTGTAAATGATGTTTATGGTCATAAAGCAGGAGATGCCATACTCGCTAAGTCTAGCTTGATTATGAAGAGTTCCATAAGAGATAATGATATCCTTATAAGATATGGTGGAGAAGAGTTTATGTTGCTTCTTTATAACCGTGACTCAAAAGATGACTTGAGTGAGATTTATGAGCGTGTACGAAAAAACATAAGCTCTCATATCTTTACTTATGAAAAAAACAAGATAGAGATGCAAGTCTCTATAGGAGTTCATGAGAATCCAGCTACAGAAAAAGATTTAAATGAAGCCATAAAAGTAGCTGATAAAATGCTCTATATTGCAAAAAAAGAGGGTAGAAATAGAGTTATCTACCACAAAGACAACTCTAAAAGTACAAAAAACTTAAATTCAAAAGATATCTACTTTGTAAAACGGGCCATTGAAGAAGATAGAGTTTTGTGCTACTACCAACCCATCTATGAGTGCAAAAGTGGCAAAATATTTAAGTATGAAGCACTTGTAAGAATCATAGACACAGATGGTAAAATCATAGCACCTATACAATTTTTACCAGAGCTAAAACACACAAACATTCACTATAAATTGACTCAGAGAATCCTCTCTATAATCTTTGATAAATTTAAAGATTCTTCTGAAAATGTCAGCATCAACATGAACTTTACAGATCTTATAAACAAAGATATAGAGACCACTTTAAAAAATACTTTTGCTTCAAACCCATCCTTAGCATCTAGAGTTACTATAGAAGTGTTAGAGAGTGATGAGATACAAAATACGGCTCTATTTAAAGAGAAAGTTAAACTGATTCACAGCTATGGAGCTACCGTCTCTATTGATGATTTTGGAAGTGGTTATTCAAATTTTAAAAGTATTTTAGATATAGAAGCGGACTTTTTAAAAATAGATGGCTCACTTGTAAAAAATATCGCAACAAATGAAAAAGACTTTAAAGTGGTAAAGAGCATCATAGCTTTTGCCAAAGAGTCAAACATGAAAACGATAGCTGAGTTTGTACACTCTAGCGAAGTTTATAATAAGTTGTCTGAACTTGGAGTGGAGTATATGCAAGGCTACTTTATAGCAAAACCTTGCGAAAGACTCCTAAAAGAAAGTGAGCTTTTTAAAGGCTAGAAAAACCCTTTTAGCAGCTTTCCTACCTCTTTATCTAAAGACTTTCCAAGCTCTTTCTCTATCGCCTTATTTGCTTCTTTTTTAATGATTTTAGCTGCCTCTTTTTTCATTAACTCTTTAGCATCTATACTTACTTTTGGCGAAGAGATATTTCCCTTTAGAGTTACGGATAACGGATTTTTATTTGCAACTATATCTATCTTAGAATCTATAAGATTTGCTTGTGTATCTAGCTTTGTATTTCTAGTTTTTATAGATGATGTGTTTGAACTTAAATCTAGGGATGTTGTAATCCTTTGATTATCTATGTCAGCATTTACATCGCCTTTAAACCTCTCTACATACATATCAATTTTCGCGTACTGTTTTATGAGGTCTAGCATCTCATTTTTTGTAAAGCTTCCATCTTTTAGATACCCTATAAACTTACCTTTTTTAAGGGCAAGATTATAGTCAAGCTTCGCATCTAGTGATGATTTAAACATCTCAGGGTAGATAAGTATATGAAGCGCTTCAAGAGTTTGGATATTTTTTATATCTGCTGTTAAGTCATCATTATGAAGTCTTGCCACAAGCTCTCCACCTGCAACTTTTGAGTAGACATTTAGTGTCATATCTTCACTTTTAGTAAAGTCTCCATTTGCGCTCAAAGAACCTCTCATGTGTTGTTCTGTAGCAAAGTATAAGCTATCAAGGTTTGGAATTGTAACCTTATAATCACTCATGATTTTACCGCTTTTGATATCTACTTCTGCGCTTTTTATATTAAAGTTTGCCAAGCTTGAAGCTAAGTCAACTTTGGAGAATGCCATATCTTTATCAAGTGAGGTTTTTGTATCTAACTTAAACGAAGTGAGTGGCATCTTAGATTTAAACTCATATGTTTTTGTAATATAGTTTGAATCAAGTAGCCCATCTTTGATGCTAGTAGTTATCTCACCTTTTAGCTTAGATGCCCTTGCATCTGTTATATCAGCATCAAGAAAGAACTTCCCATCAGCATAGTGAGGTTGCTTTAGCATGTAGAGTAATTTTGCAATATCTAGATGTTTTATCCTAGCTTTTACACTTTTTGGTTCAAAGTTCTCTAGTGTTGCAAACACAACACTCTCTGAAGATGCAATATCACTAATGGCATCTACTATAAGTTTTTCTTTTACTCCTTTTGCAGTACCATCAACTTTTAGCGCTCCTCTCACATCTACACCACTTATTGGCTTTAAGAGTGCCAACTCTTTTACATCAAGAGCATATTTCACATCTAACTTTAGCGGTTGTGGAGCAATAGTTCCTGATGAATTCAGATTAAAAAGATTAGATGCAAGCTCATAGCTATAAACAACGTCATCTCCCTTTAGTTTTGCGTTAAGCCCCATAGCAAAAGTAGTATTTGCTGGTATGGTAATGTTAAAATCATCTCTCATAACTTTGGTGTTTAGAGTGCCATTTTTAGTTTTTAAAACTACATCTCCATCAAGTGCATTTGGCACAATGTTCTTAAAGTTTATATCAAGATTTATCAGAGCATCTGCATAGTTTTTCTGTGCACCCATTTCTAAGAGTTCAGCTAACTTAGCTCCTTCTATCTTAGCGATGATAGAAGTTGGAGTAAAATCTTTTAACTCAACATGAGCTACTGTTTGTGAAGATGCAATGTCGCTTATAGCATCTACTGAGAGTTTTTCTTTTGTACCTTTTACACTTCCATCAACTCTTAGCGAACCTTTAGCATCTAGACCAATTATTGGCTTTAGAAGTGCTAACTCTTTTACATCAAGAGCGTACATTACATCTAACTTTAGCGGTTGTGGAGTCAAAGAGCCTGATGAAGTCACTTTAAATAGGTTAGATATTAACTCATAATTATAAACTACATCATCACCCTTGAGCTTTGCATCAAAGCCCATAGCAAAAGCAGTCTTTGCTGGTATGGTAATATTAAAATCATCTCTCATAACTTTTGTGTTTAGAGTGCCATTTTTAGTTTTTAAAACTATATCTCCATCAAGTGCATTTGGCTCAATATTTTTAAAATTTATATCAAGATTTATCACTGCATCTGCATAGTTTTTCTGCGCGCCCATCTCCAAGAGTTTATCTAGTTTAGCTCCATCAATTTTAGCGATAATGGAAGTAGGATTTAAATCTTTTAGCTCTACATGGTAAGAAGTAGCACTAGAAGCCACGTCGCTAACTCCATCTATGTTCATAAAAGCCATATCTCCTTTTACTTTTCCATTTGTAAAGAGTGAGTTTTTTAACTCTATCTGCGTTAAAGGTTTAAGCGTTGAGAGATCGTTTAGTTCTAGTTTGTAGTCAAGATCAAAACTTTGTAAAAAAAGTGAGTAAGAACCTTTTAGCTTAACATTATTTTCTTTATTAATCTCCAAGACTACATCAATCTCGCTCATACTAAGTGAGAAAGTTCTAAGTTTACTATCCATCTTAGTCTGCTCTTTTATCTTTTTCTCTATAGTAGGTGCCAACATTGAGTTACCAAAAGATGTAAATGCAACTATATAGACTACAAGCATTAAACTAAAAATTATTCCTAAAATCCATGCTATAATTTTCATATTATCCTCCAAAAGATAAATATATTATTGTTGTAATCATACTAAAAATAGCTTTAAAAGAGTGTTTTTATACTTGACATAACTAGACTCAAGTTTATTTATACAAAAAAACTAAACTAAGACTTGACATTGTTACACTCAATATGTATAATAATGCTATCTTTTTAATAAAAGGAGTGATTTAACAACTATGCAAAACAAATCAGATGAAGAACTAGATGCTGTGTCCGAAGAAGAGACAAGTATAGATACACTAAACGATGAAGCAGAGGCTGAGGCTGAAGCTGTGGTAAATGAGTTTGACCTTCTTCAAGAAGAGTTGATAGCTTTAAAAGATAAATACGCAAGAGTTCATGCTGATTTTGACAACATTAAAAAAAGACTTGAGCGTGAAAAGTACACTGCCCTAGACTATGCAAATGAGAAGTTTGCCAAAGATTTGATTCCAGTAATGGACTCACTCCAAGGTGCTCTAAACTCTGCTAGTGCAGATGCAAACAAGGCAGAACTTTTTGATAAGTTAAAAGAGGGTATAGAGCTTACATATAAGCAGCTAACAACTTCTTTAGAAAAACATGGTGTGACAATGGTATCCCACGACGAGCCATTCGATCCAAACATTCACAACGCTGTTCAAAGCGTTCCTAGCGAAGATGTAGAGAGCGGACAAATAGTCCAAACTTTTCAAACAGGCTACAAGTATAAAGAAAGACCGTTGCGTGAAGCTATGGTTATAGTGGCATCCTAGTTATTAGTACGACAATTGGAACAAGTCCCAATTATCTACGCTAGGCGCTGTGCCACTAAAGCACAAAAATGCTTACGGCATTTTCGTAAAAGTGGAAAATTAAAAATAAAATAAAAATAAAGGATTATTATGTCAAAAGTTATTGGTATAGATTTAGGAACAACAAATTCATGTGTAGCAGTTTATGAGGGTGGTGAAGCGAAAATTATCCCAAATAAAGAGGGTAAAAATACAACTCCTTCAATAGTTGCTTTTACAGATAAAGGCGAGGTTTTAGTAGGTGACCCTGCTAAACGTCAAGCTATCACAAACCCAGAGAAGACAATCTCTTCTATTAAGAGAATTATGGGTCTTATGATGAATGAGGAAAACGCTAAAGAGGCGCATGATAAAGTAACTTACAACATCGTTGATAAAGATGGCTCAGCAGCAGTTGATGTAGCAGGTAAAATCTACACTCCTCAAGAGATTTCAGCTAAGATTTTATCTAAGCTAAAAGAAGATGCTGAGGCATATATCGGCTCTAGCGTAACTGACGCAGTTATTACTGTTCCTGCATACTTTAACGATGCTCAAAGAAAAGCAACAAAAGATGCTGGAACAATCGCAGGACTAAATGTTCTTCGTATCATAAACGAGCCAACTGCTTCTGCACTAGCTTACGGACTAGAAAGCAAAGCGGAAGAGAATGTTTTAGTTTATGACCTTGGTGGTGGAACATTTGACGTTACAGTATTAGAGATTTCAGATGGTACTTTTGAGGTTCTCTCAACTGATGGAAATGCGTTTTTAGGTGGAGATGACTTTGATAATAAAATCGTTGACTTTTTAAATAGTGAATTTAAAAACACTCATGGCATAGACCTTAAAAATGACAAAATGGCTCTACAACGTCTAAAAGATGCAGCTGAAAATGCTAAAAAAGAGCTAAGTTCTTCAACTGAAACTGAGATAAATCTACCATTTATCACAATGACAGATGCAGGGCCACAACACTTAGTTATCAAGCTAACTCGTGCTAAATTTGAGGGAATGATATCTACACTTATTGAAGAGACTATCAACCACATCAGAGTAGCTATGAAAGAAGCTGGTTTAGAAAATGGCGAAATCAAAGAGATTATCATGGTTGGTGGTTCTACTCGTGTTCCAGCAGCTGCTGAAGCAGTTAGCAAGTATTTTGGTGGGAAAAAACTCAACAAGAGTGTTAACCCTGATGAAGTTGTAGCTGCAGGTGCTGCTATTCAAGGTGGAGTTTTAAGAGGAGATGTTAAAGACGTTCTTCTTCTAGATGTTACTCCTTTATCACTTGGAATCGAGACTTTAGGTGGAGTTGCTACTAAGATTATTGAGAAAGGAACTACGATTCCTGTTAAAAAATCTCAAGTATTCTCAACTGCGGAAGATAATCAACCAGCAGTTAGCATCTCAGTTGTTCAAGGTGAGAGAGAGTTTGCAAGAGATAACAAGTCACTAGGTCTTTTTGAGCTAGGCGATATCCCAGCAGCACCAAGAGGTGTACCTCAAATCGAAGTTACATTTGACATAGATGCAAACGGAATTTTAACAGTTAGCTCAACTGATAAAGGTACAGGAAAATCTCAGTCAATCACAATCAGTGGAAGTTCAGGACTAAGTGAAGAAGAGATTAACAAAATGGTTCAAGATGCTGAAGAGAACAAAGCGGCTGATAGCGAAAGAAAAGCTATGGTTGATTTAAGAAACCAAGCAGATGCACTTATTGCACAGACTGAAAAGTCTATGACTGAGATGGGTGAGAAGATTGAAGCTGATGAAAAAGTAAAAATCGAAGCTGCAATAACTGACCTTAAAGATGTTCTAAAAGATGACTCTGCTACTAAAGCTCAGATAGAAGAGAAAGTAAAAACTCTTACAGAAGCAAGTCATAAAATGGCTGAGCAGATGTACAAACAAGAGCAAGGTGGCGAAGAAGCTACAGATAGTGAAGCTCAAAAGAAAAAGAAAAAAGACGATGAAGATGTAATCGACGCTGAGATAGAGTAAAATCTATCTTAGTCTAACTACTCTTTAGATGGGAAGCACTCTTATGCTTCCCTAAAATACTTCAAAAAATACACTCTCACTTGTTAGATTTTCATCTTCTGTTTGTGATTTTACTACTAATTTATACTTTCCCGATTTCACCATCCAAGCGTATTTCACCTCTTTTGTTGTAGCTATAAGCTTGTCATTAAGAAACCACTCAACTTTTCTTATATCATTTTTTTTATCTATCTCAAAAGTATAATATTCATATCTATCTGCAATACGTGGATCTTTTGCTAACAGTAGATTTTGACTTGGAGAGCGAACCCTAAGAGCGCTCTCATTTTTTTCTTTTGCATCTGTTTTTCTTAAAATCACATAGTCATCTACTGTTTTTACCCTACTTATCTCATCTATCTCTTGTCTCTCTTTTTTAAGATTTGGGCTTAGATATAGTGACTCAAGTGCCCTATTTTCATTTAACAGTGCGAAGCTCATTCGTAAAACATCTGTTGGCCCACTAGCACCCGTAACTCTGTCCATCTTAGAAAAGTCCAAGTTTCCAAACCACGCCCCAATACAGTATCTATCATCATAAGCTACGCTCCAAGCATCACGATGGTCTGTTGAAGTTCCTGTTTTTATAGCTGTTTGATGAGGAAAGTTTAGTATGGAGTTATATCCAAACTCCTTTGTTCTCGAAGAGGCATCACTTAAAATATTGCCTATCAAACTTGCTATATCCTCTTGTAGTACTCTTTTGCTCTCTTTTTTTTGTGCTGTATTTGCAAAGATAGAGATATCTTTATAACTTCCCATCCTAGCGAGAGTTGCATAAGCACGAGTGAGTTCTAGTAGAGATATCTCTGCATTTCCTAGTGCTATTCCATCCCCATAGTAGTCTGGATGCTCATTTAAACTATCAATTTTAAACCTTTTTAAAAATCTCATAAAGGGTTCAACTCCAACAAATCCAACTGCTTTTACCGCTGGAATATTTAAAGAATTTCCTAGTGCATCTCTTAGTGTTACAGAGCCATAATGAGTGTTGCTATAGTTTTTATATCCATGAGTTCCAGTTCCCACTCCCTCAAAAAGAGGCGCATCTTCGATAAGAGTAGTAGCCTGCCAACCCTTCTCCATGGCCGCAGCATATACAAAAGGTTTAAGTGCAGAGCCTGGTTGCCTTGGGATGATGATGGGGTCATAACTTGTAAACGCCCTCATCTGCCCTGCGAATGCAACAACCCATGCAACAACTTCATTTGTATGATGGTCTAGTACTAAAACCGCCCCATTTTGTATATTTTTGCTCTCTAATGATTTTAGTTTAGTATCAAGAATCTTTTGAATTTTACTTTGAAAGTGACTATCTAACGTAGTATATATCTGCCCAGCTTGCTTCTCATTTGCCTCTTTACGCACATAAGACAAAAAGTGTTCTGCATTTATTTGAAGCTCATTTTTTTTACTTAGAAGTTGCTCTTTCTCTATAGATGCCAAAGTTTGTTTATCTATCTTTTTCTCTTTATAGAGGCGATTTGCAAGCTTCATGATAGCGATTTGCAGTCGCTCTTTATATTTGGCTGGGTCGTACCAACGAGGGGAGCGGATAAGGACTATAAGAGCTAGCATCTCTTTGTCTGAGAGCGTATCAAAATCTCTATCAAAGTAGTACAAAGCGGCTTGTTTGAAGCCTTTTCTCTTTGCTGCAAAAGGAACTTGATTTATATAAAAGTGAAGTATCTCTGATTTACTCGCCTCTCTCTCAAGCCTCATAGCATCAAAACCCTCAACCCAGCGTGAAAAAAGAGTCCTTGGTCTTGGAATCACTATGCGAAGCACTTGCTCACTTAGTGTACTTGCACCTCTAACTGCTCTTAGTGCTTTTATATTTTCAAAAAGAGCAATAGTTCTAGCACCCCAATCCACGCCACTATGATGCATAAAGTTTTTATCTTCAGATGCCAAAAGTGCCTCTATAAAAAAAGGCGGCACTTCGTGGAGTTCTACTATATCTGTGGTGTTAAAATGATTTTGATAAGTGCTATGGAGTCTCGCTCCATATCTGTCATAAAAATAGTGAGTCTTCTCTAACTCAACTAAACTATTTAATGAAGCTGGCAAAACTCCTAAAGCCTTATATGTTTTTACGCTAAGAAACAAAATCCCTATAATTGCAAGAGAGATAAAACCAACAAAGATTCTATAGTTCAAACTACGCTACTCAATCACAAACAGAGCTGGGCTACTCTCTCCAAAAACATCAGCATCATACATCTGTTCAATATGTGATGGTAACGCAGCAAACTCCCCACTAGCGATGGCTTGAAGAGTGTAGCTAAGATGATAATTTCCAACTCCTAGATAATCAGCGTAAAACTCTGCACTTTCATGTCTTAGCTCTTTATGATAAAAACCACTAGAATATCCACCATACTCACTCCACTCAGCCACTTCATACCAGCGAGAACCTTGTGGCATCTTAGCACTCTTTATATCTCCATCACTTCTAGATGCAGTCGCTAAAGTAGTGTTTATTGGCTCAAATCCACCTGCAACTGGGTCACTTAAAACTACGAAATGTTTTACTGATGCATTGTAAATATACAAATCAACTCGCACAACATCGCCAGATTTAAGTTTAAGTGGTGGAGTTAAAAGCTTCCAGCCATCTCTATCTTTTAGTGCGTATTGGCGGTGAATCTCAAAGCCTGCATTTATGGCATCTCTTGCTAAGAGTTTTGGTGAGTATGAGATGCTAGAGGTATAGTAGAGGCGACCTTCTCCCTCTTTTTTGATTGTGAGATTTTTATCGCTTGCTATATCTTCTTCTCTTAGTTTCATCTCTATATTTTTTTGCCCATCTTTTTTTGTTTTAAACTCGACCTTTGCAAGCTCTTTTGCATCTAGTAGTACACCTACATCCATAGAGCTATTTTTACTCTCATAGAGCTCAGCATACTCTTTTATGGCTTGTATGCAAAAAAGATTCTCTTGTGTATTTTCCCAATGACCTCTGCCACCGCGATGCTGCGTTATAGTTCGCATAAGTTTTTGCGGGATATCTCCGATTTTTTTATCATAAGTGCCTACTTTTTTAGCTTGTAAAAGTGCAGATAAAACTGCACAATTTGTGCGCATAGGGCTCTCTAAAAGGTATACACTCTCATCTTCTAAACTCTCACTAAAGTCAAATCTGCCCGCACTCTGCGTTGCATTTGCCAAGATAGAGCTTAGTAACTCATCTTTAGATTCTGAGTTTACATCTTGCGTATTTAGCATAGCTTGAAAATATTGCGCTCGTCCAAAGAGAGACATGAGTTTGTAGTGTTTAAAATACCTCTGTATATCGTGAGCTTTTATCCTTTTTTCTCTTGCAAGCGCATGTAGAGCGACTGCTCTTATAGTTGCGCTCATCCCTCTGTTGTAGCCTTGCGTGAGGTCTTGTTGCGATAAGTAAGCATTTAGATACTCATCAAGCCTCTCTTTAACTCCTAAATCAACTTCATATCCACTCTCTTTGAGCCATGAAAAACCAAGTGCTGTATATGCTGATATGTAAGGATTTACAAACTCATTTGCACCTACCCAAAATGCCATTCCACCATTTGGAGCTTGATAGTTTGACGCGTCTTTTAATACCTCTTTTATATCTTTGTCTGCATCTTGCCACGAAAGCGAGAGGTAGTCACTAAGCCCGAGATAGTGAGATGCGCCTACTCCCTTTGAGAGTCTCTGCTCCCAACAAAGGTAGGGATAATCTTTAAGATATTTAAAGGCGCCATCGATATTTCCTAAAACTGTATTTGAAAGAGTCACTCCAATTGCACCAACATTTGGCTCTATATCTTTTGGTACTTTTATAGCTTCACTTATCTCATTTTCAGTTGTAGAGCCAAAATTTGCCATGCTAATAAGTGATGTTTTTTTATTTACAACTAAGATATGTTTTAGTGCATCGCTATCTTTTTTGCCTTTTGCGATGACTTCAAAAGTGATGTTGCCATCTTGTGTTGTTTGAAGTGGTAGAAAAATCTTCTCTCTGGTAAAAGGCCCAACCACTAACTCCATCTCTTTTTTAGCATTTGCCACGCCTTTTGCCTCTATAGATAACTCTAGTTTTGCCACTTCACTTGAGCTGTTTAAAATGCTAAAACCAGCTTCAAAACTATCTCCTGCTACTATTTGGTTTGGCATAATGGGACGGAGTTGTATCTCTTGATTTACTTTAAAACTACTAACTCCTCGCCCCATTTCATCGCCCTTTGAGATGCCAAGGACTATGACTTTGTACTCTGTAAGATTATCAGGAAGTGTAAATTCTAGCTTTGCGTTATCTTTTACCACAAGGGATGGATTCCAGTAGGCTATATGCTTAAAATCATCTCTAAAGTTTTTAAGTCCTAGCCCTATATCTCCACCATCTCCACCTTGGTTCGCACCTTTTTTCTCAAAGTTTTGCCTACCTATCAAACGGCTGATAAGGCTAAAGTTTTGAACATCTAAAGAGTCTAGTTGATTGAGTCCATTGTAGAGGTCATAATACTTATCTCCCTTTTTATTAAGAGCTAAAACCGAAGCATCTACTACTGCAATAGCTAGTTCATACTCTTTAGAGTTTTCTCTATTTTTTACATCTATATTTAGAGTGACTTTCTCTTGTGGTTTGTACAACTCTTTATCAGATTTGACCGATATCTCTAACTCTTTTTTAGCATCTCTTACTTGCGTTTGTACATATCCCATCTTATAGCTAGGTTTGCCAAGATCCACAACTCCATCTTTTATAGGCTTAGAAACTCTAGGAGAGAGTGCTACTACACTTAGATAAAAACCTGGAAGATACTCCTCTTTAACCTCAAACTCTACTATGGGAGTTGATGTAGTAAAAGTCTCTACCCACGAATCCAACACTCCATATCTCTCAACTGTGATAAGTGCCTCAGTTATCTCAAATGGATTTTTAACTAGATATTTCGCTCTCTCACCAATTTTATAAGTAGCTTTTTGTGCTACTATCTCTAAAGTAGCATCGTTACTTTGACTCCAAACACTACT
>JAQUFE010000067.1 GCA_028684815.1 Sulfurimonas sp. | reverse complement strand
CTAATCTGAACTCTTCACTGTATGTTCTTCTTGCCATTTTTTAACCCTGTTAAATCTCATAATACTTTCATATTATTTTATCTAAATTACTGAATTAAATAGTGTCTAGTTTATAGGGGACATTCCATTATAAATGGCTTACCACTTGTGGTTATAGAGCTTAAAAACCCAGTAGATGAAAATGCTACCATAGGTTCTGCTTATAAGCAGATACAAACTTATAAAAGTGTTATTCCATCTCTTTTTACTTACAATGCTTTTTGTATCATAAGCGATGGACTAGAAGCAAAAGCAGGAACTATAAGTGCAGGTATTACTAGGTTTATGAGTTGGAAGAGTAGTGATGGTAAAAGTGAAGCTTCAAAGTTAATCTCTCAAGTTGAAACTATGATAACGGGTATGTTAAATCCAGTAACTCTTTTAGATTTAATTCGTAACTTTATAGTTTATGAAAAAAGCACCAAAGAAGACAGTAAAACTGGTATAACTACAATAGAAACAGTTAAAAAGTTAGCTGCTTACCATCAGTACTATGCAGTAAACAAAGCAGTAGAGAGAACTACAAAAGCAAGTGCAGAAGATGGAGATAAAAAAGGTGGTGTGGTTTGGCATACACAAGGTAGTGGTAAATCACTCTCTATGGTGTTTTATACAGGTAAGATAGTTTTAGCCCTTAATAATCCTACCATCCTTGTTATTACAGATAGAAATGATTTGGATGACCAACTATTTGATACTTTTGCAAGCTCAGCTTCGCTTCTTAGACAAGAACCTATACAGGCAGAAGACAGAGACCATTTGAAAAAACTTCTTAAAGTTGCTTCAGGTGGTGTTATATTTGCCACTATTCAGAAGTTTCAACCTGAAGAGGGAAATATCTATGATGAACTTTCAGATAGAAGAAACATCATAGTTCTAGCAGATGAGGCACATCGTACACAGTATGGATTTAAACCAAAAACTGTTGATGAAAAAGACAAAGATGGTAATATAATTGGTAAAAAAATTGTTTATGGTTTTGCGAAGTATCTTAGAGATGCCTTACCAAATGCTACTTACCTAGGATTTACTGGTACACCGATAGAAAGTAGTGATGTAAATACTCCTGCTGTGTTTGGAGATTATGTAGATATTTATGATATTTCACAAGCTGTTGAAGATGGTGCGACTGTAAAGATATACTATGAAAGTAGACTTGCTAAAATCACTTTGAGTGATGAGGGTAAAGAGCTTGTAAGAGAGTTAGATACTGAACTTAAAAATGATGACTTAAGCGATACTCAAAAAACAAAAGCTAAATGGACTCAACTTGAAGCACTTATAGGTAGTGAAAATAGAGTTAAAGAGGTAGCCCAAGATATTGTAAATCATTTTGGAAAACGACAAGAAGTTTTTGATGGTAAGGGTATGATAGTTTCTATGAGTAGAAGAATAGCCGCTGATCTTTATAGTGAGATTATTAAACTAAAGCCTGAATGGCATAGTGATGATTTAACAAAGGGTGTTATCAAAGTTGTAATGACAGCAAGCTCTAGCGATGGTCCAGAGATGGCGAAACATCATACAAGCAAACAACAAAGACGAGATTTAGCTAATCGTATGAAAGACACAAATGATGAATTAAAGCTAGTAATCGTTAGAGATATGTGGCTAACTGGATTTGATGCTCCATCTATGCACACACTCTACATAGATAAGCCCATGAAGGGTCATAATCTCATGCAAGCCATAGCAAGGGTTAATAGGGTTTATAAAGATAAGCCTGGAGGACTTGTTGTTGATTACCTTGGTATTGCAAGTGATTTGAAAAAAGCTCTTTCATTTTATAGTGATAGTGGAGGAAAAGGAGATCCAGCACTTGCACAAGAACAAGCTGTTGCTCTTATGCTTGAAAAACTAGAAATTGTATCTCAGATGTATTATGGGTTTGCTTATGAAGATTATTTTCAAGCCCAAACAAGAGAGAAACTATCTCTCATACTTGAAGCAGAGGAGCATATACTTGGTCTTGAAAATGGCAAAAAAAGATATATAGACGAAGTAACTGCATTATCACAAGCTTTTGCTATAGCAGTTCCTCACGATGAAGCAATGGATGTAAAAGATGAAGTGTCATTTTTTCAAGCAGTAAAAGCACGACTTGTTAAGTTTGAAAGTACTGGTAGTGGAAGAACTGATGAAGAGATGGAAACTACTATAAGACAAGTAATAGATAAAGCCCTTGTAACTGAGCAAGTCATAGATATCTTTGATGCCTCTGGAATTAAAAAGCCTAATATTTCAATACTATCTGAAGAGTTCCTTATGGAAGTTCAAGGCATGAAACATAAAAATATAGCCCTTGAAGTCCTTAAAAAATTACTAAATGATGAGATAAAAACTAGGATGAAAACAAATCTAGTTCAGAGTAAATCTCTTATGGAAATGTTAGAAAATTCAATCAAAAAATACCATAACAAGGTAATTACTGCGGCTGAAGTAATAGAAGAACTAATTAATCTTAGTAAAGATATTCATAAAATGGATGAAGAACCAAAAGCTATGGGGCTAACAGATTTTGAGTATGCTTTTTATACTGCCATTGCAAATAATAATAGTGCTATAGAAGTTATGGAAAAAGATGTGCTTCGTGAACTTGCTGTTGTTTTGACTGAGAGAGTACGAGCTAATGCTTCTATCGACTGGACTATTAAAGAGAGTGTTAGGGCTAAGTTGAAAGTTATTGTAAAACGAACTCTAAGGCAATTTGGTTATCCACCAGACATGCAGATGTTAGCTACTGAGACTGTACTCAAGCAGGCTGAAATGATTGCTAATGAATTAATGATGAAATAGTAAGAGTTTCATACCAGAAGATTGACACTCCTGCGGTTCGAAGTAAATAGGTAGATAGAAGTGTGCTATTTTCTTCTATCTTCTAGATACGCAAAGAGATTAGCTTTGAGATTTTATTATATCTACTTTATCATACGTTTAAAATGTAAGCACCTGTTTGCTTTGAGTGACCCAGTCTGATAAAGTCTGCATCGTTGATAAAATCTTTTCATCAAAGTACGGCTCATTTTTAAAGATTCCGCATCTAGCATTGCATGTACCGCAAGCTTGTAAGGCAACTCCGCTCTCATAAAGTTTTTTTAGCATTACAACCAAGTCAAAGTCATAGTTTTGTGGTTTTTGTGTCTTATCTCTTGCTAAATCAACGGCATCATTCATCAAAAAAATATTTACACTCTGCCCACTTTTATGTAGTGTTGAAGCTAACCTAAGAGCGTTGTAGGCAATATCTGAACCATCGTAAGGATCATGGTTTAATATAATCGTTACCATCTTTTTTCTCCTATTTTGCTATTTTTTGTATGCCCAATCCAGTTTTGATAGGATTGCCAGCTTTTATCCATGCGCTAATCCCACCTTGAAGATTTTTAACATTTTTATATCCCATCTTTTTCAATGCTTGCGCAGCTAATGCACCACGCCCACCATTTCTGCAGTATGTGACAATCATACTCTCTTTATCTTGGATTTTACTCTGCACTTCCCACTCCAAATTACCGCGAGTAATTGAAATGGTTTTAACAGGAGTAAAGTCGCTAAATAAATATCCCTCAGCTCTTTGTTCAGACTCTCTTACATCAAGAACTATCACCTCTTCATCATCAATCATCTCTTTTAATTGCTCTGAAGTAACTTCACCTACTTCCTTTTTTGCCTCATTTATAAGCATCATTTTTGCATCAACTTGCCCGTAAGCATTACTGCAAAGCAATCCAAATAGTATTGTATATACCAATAATCTTGATAGTTTTTTCACTTAAAAATCTCCCTTAGTTATTTGCATATTTAGGCATTTAACTAAATAACTTTTAGTATGCTATACTTATTTAAAAAAATTGTCAAGGAAGACTATGCTGGATATGCAAGAAAAAATAAAAATATTTAAAGCACTTGGAAATGAGACTAGATTTCTTATCTTTAAGAATGTATTTACAGGTGGTTATGTGTGTTCCATAGACAATAAAAACCCAAAAGTAAGCCCTCACTCCACATGTGTCTCAACAATTGCTCAACATTTTGAATTTTCTCTACCGACAATCTCAAAGCATCTGCAGTTACTCCGTGAAGCAGGGATTATTAAAATGCAGAAAAAATCAAATAAGATATATATCGAGCCAAATATTGAGACTATAAGAGAGCTTGGAGGCTGTTTTACAAAACTAGTTGAAAATTTTGAGAACAACAGAGAACTATTTTTTGATGATGTTATTTTAAAGTAATACTAATCTTGTATCATAATATCCTACTTTACCATCTAAAGCTTCATATATAGGTTTTAGTAGAGGATTCTATTTTTATAATTTTGAGGATAGATTGCATTTTTCTTTATGTCAAAATCAAGTTAATATGTTTGAGTATTTTATATCTTTTATTATAGTAAAATTCCATCATGATAAATGAAGCTGTTTTAAACTATGTAGTGTTATTTGTTTTACTTGAGTTTTATGAGATATATTGGCAAAAAGCTCCTACTATTATGGGGATGCTAATTCGTATGCATAAGTACTATAGTAGAAGTATCTTTTTGTTTTTAATTATGCAACCGACATTTTACTTCTCTGTAGGCTTTGCTATGTTGACAGACTACCATTGGGCTTCTATCCTTATGCTACTTATAAAAACTTCTGATATAGCTACAAAAATTCTGCTCCTTGAGCAGGTCTTTATCAAAAGACAACTCTCTCATGAACTAAGTTTAATCTTACTAGCACCTATAAACAGTTTTTTACCATACATAGGATTATTTACCTACCCTATTTTCATTATTTTGAGCCTTAATGGCTCTTTATTTTAAATCTGTATAACCTTTTATCTGTGCTTTTTTTGCTAAAACTTTAACGCTGTCTGTAATGTCTTGGGATGCTATATGATAGTGTTCATGTAGTTTATCTAGGGAGTTATCTATCTTTTTTGTAAGTATGACAATGAGATCTTCCATCTGCTCTTTTACGCTGTTTATCTCTTCTTGTTGAGCTCTGCTTAGATTATTTACTATTGAACTTAGTTGTGCTTGAGATTTTACATAGTCTGATTTTATGTGTTCTATCTCTCCTACTAAATCTTTTATGGTTGTATAGATATCATGCAAGCCACTATTTTTCTCTTCAAGTTCATTCATTTTCTTAGATGAGAGAACCATCTGCTTCATAATCATCTCGCTCTGCTCCCTTATGGAGTTAAGCCTATTTTCTCCCTCATATAGAGCAGTACTAACTCCCTCTGTATGAGACTTTAAAGATACTATCTGATTTTCAAAAGCTTTTGTTATGCCCGAGAGTTGCTCTAAAGTATGTTTTGTGATGGCTTTTGCTATATCGTCTGAAATAGCACGCATACTTGTTAAGTTCTCTTTTAAACTCTCTATATCTTCGCTTACATCATACTTGTTTTCTAAAGCTTTTTGTAGAGTTGCTTTAGTTTTGTTATAGTGGTCTTGTTCTGCAACTCTAAGCATATCTATATGCTTATGAACAACATTGTCAAGCTCTGGGAGTTGAACATTAGTAAAGTTTTCAAAGGCTTTTGATACACCGCTGTGCCACTCTTGCATCTCATCAAATTTTTCTAAAAATTTACCTTGATTTAGCTCTATAGAATTTAGCGATTTAATATCATGCTTAAACTTCTCTCTTAGATTTTTTTGAGCCTCTCTATCTTCTTGTTGAGTCAAAACCATACGACTCTCCAAATCCGCCATAAACTCCTTTAGCTCATTGACTTGAGAGACGATAAACTGAGAAAACTCATCTTTAGTCCTAGCACTTTGTGTCTGCTGTGTTTGATGAAGTATATTCATAACAATATATAAAAGAAGCGAGACTAAGAGCGGTAAGAAAGACTCTCTAAGAAGTAAAATAACATTTGTAACATCTGGGTGAATGATAAAGTGAACAACGCTACTAATAGCTCCAACACCTATCATAAGCGGCGCATAATTTATCTTGTTTGGGTGTTTTAAGATAGAGATTTGCCTTAAAAAGAGAATCGCCATAAATACAAAAGCTAAAAGCAAGTCGTTATCAAACACATCATACCCTTCATATAATTTGAGCTTATTTTAGCATATAATTATAAAACGATGCCAAGTATCTCTTTTGGCTCATAAACTACTATCTCATGGTCTGACTTAGGTGTAAATCCCCAAGTTGCAAACATTGACTCTATTCCTGCAGCCTTTGCGCTGAGCATATCTTTTGAGTTATCTCCAACCATCCAAGCTATATCTTTTTTCTCTCTGTACTTATAATGATTCAAGATATGATGAAGCATCTGTGGATCTGGTTTTGAGTTTTCCACCCTATCAGCTCCGATAATTACATCAAACATCTTATCAACTCCAAGATGCTTTAACATTCTTTTTGCAAAAGGTGTTGGCGCATTTGTAGCAACAGAGATTTTAACATTGGACTCTATCAACTCTTCTAAAGTCTCCTTGATGCCATCATATAGATATGGATTTTGAGTGCATTGATCAGCGTAGTGAATCTCAAAGAGTTCTCTATCCCTATCTTCATAATGTTCTGTTCCATAAAAGAGTTTTGGCAAGTTTCTAACTTCCATATTTATAACTTCAACTATATACTCTTCGCTCAAAGG
>JAQUFE010000029.1 GCA_028684815.1 Sulfurimonas sp. | reverse complement strand
TTTTCTAAAGAAACTTCGTTTTCTAAAGAAACTTCGTTTTGTGGCAAGGGGAGTATCTCTCTTGCTATTTCTTTATAAGAGAGTATACGCCTTAGCATACCCAAAAGCTGCGAAAAAACTTATTTTCAAGACTAACTAAGCTTTTACACACTTTTAAAAGTGATGATTTTATCACAGAAATCTGAAACTAGTATTAGCTAGGTTTGTCAGACTCATGATAAAGGCTCATTGATGGAAATGCAAACTCTAGTGAGTTTTTCTCTAAAATCTCCATTATTTTAAACAAAACATCTTCTTTTACTTCAAGCCATTCGCTCCAAACCACGCTCTTTGAAAAGCAGTAGATAAGTATGTTGATACTTGAGGGTGTAAACTCATCTAGGTAAACAAGTAGTGTCTTTTTTATACCTATTTCATCTTCTTTAGAGACAAGCTTTGAGCTTCTAGTTGATTCATAGTTATACTTTGTATTTTGTGTAGCTATCTCTGGATGTTCTTCTAGCATTTGGCGAATATCCGCTACTGCATTTCGTAAATCTTCACTCTTTGAATCATATTTTACACCAACGCTCATCTTTATTCTACGACCAAGTGAGCGTTTGTTCCAGTTTTTGACCTCTTTGTTTGTAAGAATGGAGTTAGGAATAGCGATGATAGCATTATCAAAAGTTCTTAGCGTTGTAACCCTTAGACCGATTTCAACTACAGTTCCTTCTAAATCATTTACAACTATCCAATCTCCTTGGGAAAAGACATCGCTAAAGAGGATGGAGAGAGTCCCAAAAAAGTTAGCCAATGAGTCCTTAGATGCAAGAGCAACGGCTAAACCACCAATACCAAGTCCTGATAAAATTGCAGTCAAATCCGCACCTGCAAGATAGAGAACGATAAGCAGACCAATAACCATTATAATAAAGTTGATTATCTTAAACCCAACATTTATAACTTCTCTTTTGATTTTTTTATTCGCAGTCTGAATCTCTTGAATCTTTATAGATGCTATGATATTTATCACTCTATATACTATATAAGTTAGTAAAATAGCGTAAGAAATTTTAAAGAGGACTGTTAAGATGCCAACACCTGAAAAGTCATAATAGATAAATATTAGAATCTCTATGCCTATGAGTATCATCACAATTTCCATAGGCTTTCTGATGCTGTTTAGGATATCCTGAGAGTACTTTTTTAAACTCTTTATCTTAACTATAAAAGACTCTATTTTCATATAGATATATGTGCGAAGAATATACATAAGAATTGAGGTAACTACCATAAACAGAATCTTTACAACACTAAAACCATAAGGCTCTATAATGGAGTTTAGTTTTTGTGCTATTGGTGTATTGTTTATAGATATAACAGGTTTGATAAGGTTGAAATTTGAGTACTTATTTAGTCTATACATTCTTTTTTCAAACATAGACATATACTTTAAAACGTCCGCATTTATCTCTATGAGTGCATAATAATCTTTTATATTTTGTTGAGCCTGTTTTAATATTATTGAATTTTGGTTTAAGGCCAAAATATCAGAATAGTCAACACTTGTTAGCTCAGAATTGTATTCTTGATTTTTAGCAAACATCTCACTCATATAAGCTTGATACTCTTCAAAACTCATATCATCTAAAGCTATTAGGATGCTTTTTACCATCTCATTTTGAGCTTCTAGTAGTTTATAAGACTTTACTAAAACCTCATCTCTAACAACTGCATAGTTGTGTCCTAATCGTTTATTTAGTTTTATAACCTTCTCTAGTGCAAATATTTCAGCATCAAACCCTTTATAGTTATTTATAAACTCTTCTTTATTTTTTAAAAATTCATCTAATTTTTGCGAGTATAGAGCTTTTTGTTCCTCTGCAATAAGCATGATTTGCTCTTGAGTAGTGTTGCTCTCATTCATTTGATGGATTAAACTAAGTTGCTTAGAGACAAAAGGCATCGCCTCAAATTTTGATTCTACAGCTAAGAGTGGTAGTGCTAAGATTAAAAGTATGATTAGTTTTTTGATATTTGGCTCCTTATTTTTCATAGATGTTTTTAGCATCTTTATTCTAAGATAAGCTATTTTACTTTGAAGTGGCAGATCTTTTTATATAGTTTTGTAATTATAGTAGAATAATCTTTTAAAAATAGTTATTGACCTGTAGCAATCGCTTTCATTTGACATTTATGTTAAAATGATTTCATTTAAAGGAGACATCATCATTTACACTATCATTCACACCGTACATATATTTTCGGTTTTTATCTATGGAGGTTTTTTATTTGTAGATATCCTTTTTTTATCTAAGATGCCTCAATCTCTGAGCTCTGATGAGCATAAAAAAGCTAGAGAAGCCATAATGATTCATGTTAGAAAGGTTGTCCCTAAAGCTCTTATCGTTGCTGTTTTAACTGGGATATATATGTTTTTTCAAGTCTTTGGAGAGATACAAAGCACAGGGCCATCATTTTTTCAGATTCTTCTTGGTATAAAGGCAACTTTAGGGCTTTGGTTAGGTTTAAGAGGAGTAAATCAAGTCTTTTTTGGCATCCAGCCTTGGGTATTTACAAGTCATCTATTTCCTTTTACCTTAGTAGTCATTATTATATTGTTATCACAGTTTATGTATCTCTAAATTACTCATTTATCACAAAATTATTATAAATTCTGTTTTTTAGGTACTTTTTATATTATAATTTCTTATTTTTTTGCTAGTATATAAACACAAATAAAACATAAAGGTTTTTGCATGTTTTCAAATACAAGTATTCAAAAAAAGATGAATTTTTTTGTGTTGTTGGTTAGTATGTCTGTTTTAGCAGCTACTATCTTTATATTTTGGGCTATGAGCCATATAGAATCAAATTATGAACATCTTCATAAAAACTCTATGTTGGGTGCCCTAAATACTCTTGAGATAGAAAAAAATCTAAACTATGTCAGCAGAACTACAAGAGATATTATGCTAGGTGGTGACTATAAGCAAGATATGGCAAAGCTCAGAGAAACCATAGATAGCATCGAAAGAGACTTTTCATCACTAGAGTCCATGATGATAGATGCTGATGATTTAGCGATGCTCAAAGATGCAAAAACTTCTACTATGCTCTTTTTAAATAACTCTTATGAAAGGATGCAATCTCTAAGTAGTGATGATATAAGAGATAATAAAGTCAGCATCTATGCAAATTACAAAAAAGACTTAACGCCCTTTGCAAATGCCTCAAGAGATGCGTTTAAAAAACTTGTAACACATAAAAAAAATGAACTTACAAAAGATTCTAGCTCCCTAGAAGAGGAGTTAAACTTCTATAAATTTTTCTCATTTGTAGGTGGTTTACTTTTAGCTTTTGTCGTTTTTATCTTAGCTCTTTCTATTAGAAAATCTATCACAAATGGTATTGCTGATTTTATCACCCTTATTACTCATGCTGCAAAAGGTGATTTTTCACACAAAGACAACACAAAGTACAACAAAGAGACAGAACTTGGCATCTTAGGAGCAGAACTCTCAACGCTTATAGGTCATATAAAGAGCCTTATAAGAGAGATAAACACAACCATAACAGATGCTTCAAAAGGAGTCTTTACTCATAAGATATCAGCAGATGGTATGGAGGGAGAGTTTATTGAGGCGATAAAGAGTGTTGAGACAAGTATAGAGTTTATGAAAGAGCAGAGCCTAAAGGCTGCAAGAGATACTTTTAACTCAAAATTAAGCGCAAAAAGCATCAATGTTTCTGAATCTCTATCACTTATTATCAACAATCTAAGAGAAAACATAGGAAACCTAAAAGAGGTCACAAAGGCTACACAATCAGCCTCAAGTCTTGCTATAAACTCTAGAGAAAATATCAATGAAATCGTTAATGAGTTAGGCGATTTAAGTGAACAAGTAAGCGCCTCAAACCACAGCATCAGCGATCTTGCAAGCCAAACCAATGCTATCACTTCTATCATAGAACTTATTACAGATATAGCAGATCAGACAAACCTACTTGCTCTAAATGCTGCTATCGAAGCTGCACGGGCTGGTGAACATGGGCGAGGTTTTGCAGTTGTAGCAGATGAAGTTAGACAGTTAGCGGAGAGGACTCACAAAGCAACAGGAGAGATATCAGTCTCCATCAAATCCCTGCAACAAGAGATGAATGAGATACAAGAGAGTTCATTAAAGATGAAAAACAGAGTCGAGTTCTCAGCTTCAAAGATAAATGAGTTTGAGGGGACGCTCATAGAACTTAGTGATACTTCAAGCCAGATTGTTGAGTACTCCTACGGAATGGAGAATTCTATCTTTGTAGTCCTTGCTAAACTTGATCATATTTTATATAAATCTCGTGCTTACAACTCTGTTATGTCACTAGAGAGACTATTAAGCAACCAAACGCCACACGAGTGTAGTCTCGGTTTATGGTATGACAATGAGGGCAAAAATAGATTTGCTTCTACGTCTGCGTTCTCTAAAATTACAAATCCTCACACTACAGTTCATAATAGTGCAAATACTAACTTAGATTTTATAGACGCAGATGCTAAGACCACAACTCTAAAAAATGCAGACAAAATCATAAAGAACTTCGACAATATGGAAGATGCTTCAAACAAGCTATTTGAGCTTCTAGATGCTATGCTTGTGGAGTCTAAAGAGACTAAGACAACTGAGTCTTAGTCTACTCCCACTCATCATACTTTGAGTTTATGTGTTTATCTTTTTTATATCTTCTAGCATTTTTACTTTTATCTAGTTGGTTTGAGCTGTAGAGTATCTCCTCTTTTATCTCATCAATATCTCTTTTGGTATCTTTATATGAGATGATTTTTGTTACTAATTTTTGCAGATCTTGTAAGTCACCTTTATATAGGTCTATCGCTTCGATTCGTGTTAAGACCTTCAAAGCATTATCTACCTTTTTTACAAAGCCCTCATGCGTCAACTCTTTGGTGTTAGACAAGTAAGATATGACGCTCTTATGAAATCGTTCCAAGGCTCTTACATACCTTAGTCTATTTGAATTTTCCACTATTTTTTTAGATGCTGACATGCTCTACCTAATATTTATTTATGCTTGTTATAATTATACATTAATTTTACCACTGGAGAAAACTTGAATAAAATACTTCTTTTACTGCTCATTTTCACTGCCTCACTCTTTGGGGAGCTATATAACGAATACCCATCACAAAAAATACTTGACTCAAAAATCCCCATCATCGATATCAGGACACCTGGAGAATGGGTAGAGACTGGCATCGTTGAAGACTCTATTCTTATTATGTTTTGGGATGAAAAAGGGGGCTATGATGTTGAAGCTTTTTTGGCTGAACTAAACCAAAAAGTAGATACTAAAAAACCATTTGCTTTGATTTGTCAAACAGGCAGTAGAACGGGCATAGTTGCAGACTTTTTAGCAAAGCAGCTAAACTATGATGTTGTCAATATTTTAGGTGGCATCGTCTATCTAAAAGCGATGAAACTAAAAACTGTCCCGTATAAAAAACAATGAGCTTTTTAAAATTTCTCTTTCACCTTAGCATAAGACTTATCATAGTCTTTGGTGCTATTGGACTTTTTGTGTTTGCCCTATGGGGCATTTTGTATCTTCTGTTTTTGAAATAGGCTCAATCCCATTTACTAGAGCGTAGAGCGTTGGTAGATACATTAGATTTAAAAAAGTTCCCCACATAAGTCCAAAACCTATAGAGATGGCGATAGGCTGAAGTATAACTGCTTGTCCACTCGCGTAAAATATCAAAGAAAACAGACCTAAAAATGTAGTTATAGAAGTTATAAGAATAGGACGAAGTCTCTGCTTTGCACGTTTAAAAAACTCCTCTGGCTTACGAGTCCCATGTAGAAAATCAAGCATAATGATGCCATCATTTATAACAACCCCAGCAAGACCTAAGAGTCCTATAATAGTTGGCATTGTTATATTTATGCCTAAGAGTTTATGTCCAACTAAAGCTCCCAAAATAGATAGCGGAATAACACTCATAACCATAAGTACATACTTTATCTTTGAAAAAATCAACAAAAGAGTTAAAAAGATTAGAAAAAGGGCTAAGGCTACAGCTCCTTTCATATCATTTCCTAGCTGAGTTTTCTTCTCTTTTTCCCCTAAAAGTTCTACCTCTATGCCAGAATCACTTATCTCATCTATGGAATCTTGCAGCACTTCTAAAACCTCGGTTGGAGTTATGATTCGCTTATCTACGCTAGCAAATAGAGTCTTTACTATATTGCCATTTAGCTTATCAATTTTCTCATAATCTCTAAGCTCAACTATGCTCGCTATATCTGTGAGCTTTACAAATCTACCATCACCAAGGGCTATACTAAAGTCAAGAAATCTTTGCGTATCGTCTTTGTCGGCATCTTTAGTTTTTATCTCCATAACGCCGCGTTCGTTAAAGGTTGTGGCTTGCTTTTTTTCTAAATAGTATGAGCTTAATACTCTCGCAATAGATGCCTCACTAAGCCCTAAACTCTCGCCGTAGGAGTTTATCTTAATCTTATACTCCATCTTTCCATATTTAATATTGTTGCTAAAATTTTTAATACCTTCTATCTCTGATATCTCTTTTTCTAGCTTCCTAATAGCAACCTCAAGTTCATTATCATTACTCCCTGAGAGATTTATCTGAATATCACTTCTAATGATTCCTGATTGATCTTCTATCACTCCTAGCTCTACCATATCGTACTTCTCTTTAAATGGCATTATCAACTCTTTAGCACGAGGTGAGAGTTCATAAGTATGTTTTTGCCTTCTTTTATCAGGGTTGTTAAAGTCAAAACTAAAGTTTAAAACAGGGTTTAAATAGTTGTTTATCCAGTCAGTATCCGCTCTATCATAAAGCTCCATCGTGATATAAAAAACGCTGTTATTCCTTTGAGAATCCCCAGATAAACTTCTTCTATATCCAGTAGTTGATGAGATTGCTTTGAGTGCAAACTCATCAGCGTGAAGCATAAGAGTCTCTTGTATCTCTTTTGCTATCTCGTAACTCTCTTCTAGGGGTGTATTGATATCCATCTTGCCAGAAATATAGAGGTTGTTCCCGTCAAAATTTGGAAAAAACTGAAACCTCATAGAGCTTGCAGTAAAATATGTTGCCAAAGGGATTAAGATGATAAAAAGAGCTAAAAAGGTTTTTTTATACTCTATAAAATAGGAGAGCACTCTAACATAGAGGTTTTGAAATGGCTTCCAATCTAAAAAATTGTTACTTTTTCTAAGTATCTCTGTAGCGTGAAGTGGTAAAAAGAAAAAGCTCTCTATGAGTGAACCTAACAAAATCATTATTACAACGATGGGGATAAGTACAAAAAACAGAGCTATTTCTCCATGCAACATAAATATAGGTAAGAATGCCACCACAGTTGAGACAGTTGCAAGAGTGACAGGTAGGAGCATCTCTTGGACTCCCAAGATGGCTGCTTCTTTATTCTCCATCCCCTCATCTATATGTCTTTGGATATTTTCACCCACAACAATAGCATCATCGACCACTATACCGATAACTATCAAAGCACCTAAAAGTGAGATGACATTTATGGAGTAGCCCATATAGTAGATAAAAAGAAGTCCTATGATAAACGAGAAAGGAATTCCCATAGCCACAACAAGAGCTACTCTTAGATTTATAAGCACCCACATGGAGATAAAGACCAAACAGAGTCCTAGCATCAAGTTTGATACAACAGTATCTAACCTCTCTTGTACAAGTTTTGAAGAGTCATTAAAGAAGTCAAATGAGATGTCAGGATAGAGCTCTTCTAGTGTTTTAGCATACTCTCTTAACTCTTTTGAGAGAGCTATGGAGTTGCCCTCCTCTCCTTTTGATATAACAAGATTTAGAGTCTGTTTATTGTTAAAAGATGCAAGTGTGTCTGTTTGTGGATACTCTATCGCTACCTTTGCAATATCGCCTAGTTTTACATACTTTGAGTCGATGTTTAAGATGCTCTCTTGCCACTGCTTGGCATCTGCTTTACCATTTATTGTAGAGAGATAGACGAAGTTTCCTCTTTGTTCTATATTTCCAATAGGAAAGATATAAGATAGGTCTGAGATAGCCTTTAAAACGCTTTCGTGCTTCAAACCATAAGCCAAAAGAGCATCTGAGTTTATACTTATAGAGACCTCTTCTTTTGAGTCTCCACGAATAAGTATCTCACTAATATGCTCCATTCTGGAGATTTTTATCTTTATCTCTTTAGCTATCTCGGTTAACTTACCCTTTGTGATGCTATCTGAGGACAAAGATAAGTTTATAAGTGGCCTTGTCCTATCTACTATGATGGCTGATGGCTCATTCATATCTGATGGTAGATACTGCCTTGTTAGCGAGATAGAATCTTTTACGCGAGAAAGTATGTTTGCTTTGTTTGCATTTTCTTTAAGTGTAAGCATAATTGCAAACACGCCAGGAGTAATTACAGTCTCAGTTTTAACAATCCCATTGATATTGCCAAGCTCTTCTTCGATATCCCTTACAGCCATCTTATCCATAACGCTAGCACTAGCTCCGCTATAAGCTCCGCGGACACTTATGATGTCAAGTTCTACATTTGGAAAAATCTCTTTTGGGATATTTATATAGGCTTGAATCCCCATATAGGTTAAAAAAACAAGCAACATATAGTTTAGTCGCTTGTTCTCTATAAAATAAGTTATAAGTTTTGTCATAGTTTACAAAAGTGACTTTATGACTGTGCTCACGCCCTGATGCAAGTTGTATGTTGATATAGGAAAATCAAGTTGTTCATTCTCTAAGTTTACACCATTAGCACTCAAGTAAGATGCTAGTTTACTTAAATCTATCTCAGTTTTACTCTCACTCGTAGCCCTATTTGTTCTTTGGATTTTAAAAGCAAGAGATTTCAAACTTACAAAGTCGCTCCATCTAAAAAATAGTTCTGGAGTTAACTCATCTACGATTATGCCCTCTGGATTAAAGAGCTTTTTCTCGTCTCTTAAGACTACAAGTACACTTAAAATTGCCTCACTAAATGGCACAACTCTACTAGCCCAAAAAGCAGACTCATCTTTTGCTTGTAACTCTTTTTCAAGGTACGCGATTATTTCATCAATAGTAGCACTTTTAAAAAGTTCATAACTCTCTTTTTTCATTTTATTTTCCTGTAATATTTAGTATCTTTTTATTGCCAAATCATTTATATGTCTATTTTCTATCGCATCTTGATTTGGCGTATCTGCTAGATTTTCGTACCTTTTTATCGCCTCGATTATTTTTCTCTCTAGCGCATTTGGTTCTTGATATGTGATGTTTAAGATTAATTCTCTGCCACCAAGATAGTTCATAACCCAAAGCTCTTTATCTGATGGCTCAAAAGTTTTTCGCACATTAATCGTTGCCATCAGGACTCTGATATCTTCACCCTTGCTCTTAGAGTCGTTTGAGACAGTTTTATAGATTTCATACATCAAAGAGCTTATCGCCTCTGCCTCAGCATCTCTTTGTGGTTTCTCATCTAGCATGGCTAAGAGTTTTGAGACTTTTTTTAGGTATTTGTATTGTGGTTTTAAACCCTCAAGGAGTACAGCTCTAGCTGAGCCAAACTTAGCAAGGGCTTCTAGCGCTATCTCAAAACTACTCTCATCTGTACTTAAATCATACTCATTTATTATGAGTTTTGCTTCTTTTATACTCATTTTACAAATCCAGCCTCTCTTAGTTTTTCTATAATCTCATCGTCTTGCATACCCTGTTTTTTATAGATATTTGCCCAAGTTTGAGCCTCTTCGTTAAACTCCACTGCCTCTTTTGAGTGCATAGCTTGATGCTCTAATGTGTTGTAATGCTCTATAAGTTTTGCAATGTTCATAATGTAGTCTCTGTGAAATGCAGCTTTTGGATTGTTAGAAAAGAGCCATCTTATGGCATCGTAAAACATCTCTGGAGTTCTGTTTGTCTCTTTTAGATGCAGTCTTAACATATACTCAGCGTCCATATTTCTATGCTCTTTTCTTACATAATTTCTTTGAAGTTTTTTCCTCTCATGATCAAAAAAGGCCACAACTCTTTTGATTTTTAAGTTAAATTCATCACCCTTTGCATCTAGTTCTTTTGTTTTTTTAACTACTATGCTCTTATCTTCTTGTGCAAAAAAGGCTTCAAGTGCATCTATGTCATAACTTTTATTTAAGTTCGCAAAGTATGGCTTTAACTTCTCTGAGATATGAACTCTATAAAAGTCCTTTTGCACCTCTAGCGTTGTAAAATAGCTTGTATAAAAGATGCAATCATCTTCTTTTATTTCTAAAGTTTTAGACAAAAATCTGCTAAAATCAAGCTCAGATGCAGAGTCTATTTTATTGATAATATAACACTTAAACTTAGCATCTTGCATCTCAACCTGTGAGACAAGCTGTGCTAAAAATTTCGCCTCTTTTTTGTCAAGTTTTTGTATAAATGCGTACATTGTGCTCCATATCTATTGAACCTTCTGATTAATCTATAAACTAGATTCCGTGTCGAGCACAAAATGACGAAATACGCATCATCCTGAACTTGATTTGGGATCCAACTTAATAATCCTTCAGAGCATTCTGTTTTTTATCAAAATCTCTAACTAATCTCATTTTTAGTATAATCCCACTCTTAAATAAAAGGAGACATATTGAAGATTAGTAAAAGTTTTTTAACTCATTTAGTAGCTGTGATTTTAGCAGTTTTATCTTTTGTAGTAGCTGATAAATATAGTTCGCTCCTTCTTTTTACATCCCTTTTTGCTATCTCTGGTGCTATAACAAACCAACTAGCTATCCACATGCTTTTTGAGAGAGTTCCATTTCTCTATGGTTCTGGTGTTATTCCCGCAAGATTTGAAGCTTTTAAAACCTCTATAAAAGAGCTTATGATGAATGAGTTTTTCACAAAAGAGCAACTAAACAGCTTCTTTAAAAATGAAGAAAAAAAGCTAAACCTTGAGCCTATTATCAAAGAGACAGACTTCTCTTTAGCCTTTGATGCCCTAGCAAAAACAGTTATGGAGTCATCTTTTGGCGGAATGCTTGGGATGTTTGGAGGAGAGAGAGCGCTAGAATCTCTTCGTGAACCATTTTCAAAAAAAATGCAAAGCGCAGTCTCAAAAATAGTAGCATCTGATGCCTTTAACCAAACACTTCAAAACCATATGCAAAATTCATCTTTAAGTGACGATATGCTGGTCTCAATAGAGCAAGTCATAGATGCAAGACTAAATGAGCTAACACCTCAAATAGTAAAAGAGATAGTTCAAAAACTAATCAAAGAACACCTTGATTGGCTTGTTGTTTGGGGTGGAGTTATTGGAGGGCTTATCGGTCTTCTTAGCTCGTTCTTTTTATAGTCATTTGGCAGGGCTAGATATATTAGATAAAACTTCACTAAAAACACAAAGATTACAAAATATCAATTGAACTTTCTGATTCATCTATCAAACTAGATTCCGTGTCAAGCACGGAATGACGGGACACGCGTCATCCTGAACGAACAAGCTGTCATTCGAACTAAGATTCCGTGTCAAGCATGGAATGACGGAACGAACAAATTGTCATCCTGAACTTGATTCAGGATCCAACTTAATAATTCTTCAGAGCATTCAATTATTTTTCTTATTTTGTTGGTGGATCTGCTCTGCGTTATATTCTTAAGCTTTTATAAGTGCTACAACTTCATCCACACTCAAAACCTTGCCTGTGCTAACTACTTTGCCATCTATCACAAGTCCTGGAGTACTTATGACTTGATACTCCATAATTTTAACAATGTCATCTACTTTTTCTATCTGAGCAAACTTCCCACTCTTTGCAACTGCTTCTTTTACAACCTTTTCCAAAGTTGCACACTTCGTACATCCTGTTCCTAAAATTTCTATTTTCATAATGATTTTTCCTTTATAATAATATTAGCCGTAATAGACCTTTAACAAGCGAGGTTTTAACCTCGCCCCAATACAAGGTGAAGTTAAATTTTCACTTTTTAAAAAGCTCTTCTTTGACTGCTGGAAGAAGTTCTTTCTCCATTAAATCTAGTGTTTTTTCATACTCTTTAAACTCTTTGCCAGATGGATCATCAAAACCTATATGTACAGTTTTTACTGCTCTTGGAAAGACTGGACAAGTCTCTTTCGCATGGTCACATACTGTTACGATTAAGTCAAAAGGAGTATCTAACACTTTTTCAATCACTTTTGAGTGATACTCTTCTCTCCAATAGCCTTTTTCTTGTAAAAGATCTTTTGCATTTGGATTAACACTACCACTTGCTTTGACACCGGAACTTTGAGCTTCTATGCAATCACCAAGCTTAGCATTTATTAATGCCTCTGCCATAATCGAGCGGCAACTATTACCCGTACATAAAATCAACACCTTTTTTTTCATGCTTTGCACTCCCCTGTTTGGGATAATTTTTTAAGTTCTGGCAACACAATATCTAAACAACGAATCTCTTCTAAAGCTTCACTACGAAAGCGGTCAAGTGGGCTTCTGATGGAGTAGTAACCCCAAGTTCCTCTGCGATTTACTCTTAAAAATCCAGCATCCTTTAAAATTTTGAGATGCCGAGAGAGTCGTGATTGAATCATATCAAGAGAGGCTTGCATATCGCACACACAAGTCTCTCCATATTTATCAAGAAAACGCAATAATAACACTCGCGTATCATCATTAAGCGCAGCTACACTTTTTAAGAAAATTTCCACATCTATCTCCTTTAAATTGTCAAGATTATAACAGAATCAAATTGCTAAATCAAGATATATTGATATACTTAAATTTACTTATGCTATAGTCTCTTTTAAAAATAAAATGCTCTGAAGAATTATTAAGTTAGATCCTGAATCAAGTTCAGGATGACAGTTTTTATTTGTCCATGATGACAATTTGTTCGTTCTGGATGACGCGTCTCGTCATTTAGTGCTTGACACGGAATCTAGTTTATAGATTAATCAGAAGATTCAATATAAAAAAAATCAAGGAATATTTATGGCATTAGCTATCTTAGTTTTTGCAGTTACCTTACTCTTTGTAATCTGGCAACCAAGAGGTCTTCAAATTGGTACTACTGCCGTTATAGGGGCGGTTGTAGCACTCTTATTTGGAGTCGTAAGTTTTGTAGATGTTATTAGTGTTATCAACATTGTGTGGGATGCTACTCTTGCTTTTATAGGCATTATAATCCTCTCAATGGTTCTTGATGAGATAGGATTTTTTGAGTACTCAGCCATAAAAATGGCAAAACTAAGTGGTGGAAATGGGCATAAAATGTTTGTCTATATCTTGCTCTTAGGTGCTCTAGTTTCAGCATTTTTTGCAAATGATGGAGCGGCTCTCATCCTTACTCCCATACTACTTGCTAAGATGAAGTACCTAAAGATGAAGCCTTTAGCCATCTTTGCATTTCTTATGGCAGGCGGTTTTATTGGCGATAGTGCTTCGAGTCCGCTTGTTATCTCAAACCTTACAAATATTGTAACTGTCGGTTATTTTGATATCGGTTTTGTTGAGTATGCAAGAAATATGTTTCTACCAAACCTTCTAGCAATCTTTGCATCTATCATTGTTCTTTGGATTTACTTTCGTAAAGATATCCCTTTTAGCATCGATGTCTCCATCCTACCAGAAGCTTCATCTGTCATTAAAAATCAAACTATGTTTAAGTTCTCTTGGTTTTTCTTAGCACTACTGATGGGCGGATATTTTATAGGTGATATTTACTCTCTTCCTGTTTCTCTTTTTGCACTTGGGGGAGCTTTGATATTTTTAGCTATAGCAAATTATTTCAAGGCTGTAAAACCAATGGCGACTATTAAAGCAGCACCTTGGCAAGTAGTTTGGTTTAGTATAGGTCTTTATGTAGTTGTATATGGTCTTAAAAATGCTGGTTTTACAGAAGTCATAGCATCTTGGATAATGGAACTAGGCAAACATGGAACTACAGTTGCCATAATTGGTACAGGTTTTTTATCTGCTGTTATCAGTTCTATTATGAACAATATGCCAACTATTATGATTATGGATATAGCGATTGATCATGTGGGATACGCTGGAGGCGAAGCACTTGTTTATGCAAATATTTTAGGCTGTAACCTAGGTCCAAAAATGACACCTATTGGCTCGCTTGCAACACTTCTTTGGCTACATGTCTTAGCTAAAAAGGGTGTTAAAATCACATGGGGTGAATATATGAAAGTTGGACTCATCATCACTCCACCAGTGTTACTTGTTGCACTTTTAGGTCTGGTATAAGTTTTTACAAAATAAATGAACCCTCTGATTAATTTGTAAACTAGATTCCGTGTCAAGCAGTAAATGACGGGACGCACGTCACGATGAACAAACAAACTGTCATCCTGAACTTGATTCAGGATCTAATTTGATAATTGTTTAGAACACTCAAATAAGCTTTACTAAGCAATTTAACAATATTTAATCATATAAGTGTTCTTTAATAATTACTAAAGTAAAATGAAACTTAATTAATGGAGGTTAAAAAATGAAAAAGATTATTATAGTGCTATTATTAGCAAGTATGGGTTTAATGGCGGCAGATGGTGCAAAACTTTACAAACAGCGTTGTTCATTGTGCCATGGTGAGAATGCTCAGAAAAATCCTCTTGAGGGAGTACCAGCATTAGCTGGGATGGATGCAACTGTCTTAGCCCTAACAATAAGGGCATATAGAGATCAAGATAGTAGAGTTGGAGCTTACACTATGCACAAAACTAGCCAGCTGATGAAAGACTCAACTTCTGGTCTTACTAGAGATATGATTGTTGCTATCGCTAAATATGTTAGTGGGTTAAAATAAATCTACTTTATGCCGAATTTTTCGGCATAAAATTTCATTTAACTTCTATACGAACCTCAGCTATCTCTATGACATCGCCAGAGACTATTTTTGCTCTTTTTCTAAGTTCCTTCTCGCCATTTCTTCTAACAAAACCTTCGCTAATTACTCTCTTTGCATCTGCGCCGCTATCTACTAAATCTAAAACCTTTATAAGTTTAAAAAGTTCTATATATTCATCTTGAAGTTCAAATATCATTATCTCATCCATTTTATTTAATTATGAAATAATAGCTGATTTTAACTTACTCGTTTGTATAATCTATATTATGAACATTTCATCAAACACACTTTATTCAACTAGCACCAACTATCAAACCTCTTTAAAACCTAGAGTAGAGGAAGCAGAAGAAGAGAAGAGTGTTGAAAAAAAGAGTGCTGAAGAGAAAAAACCACAAAACGAACTTAGTGCTGATGAAAAGAGACTCGTTTTAGACTTACAATCAAGAGATGCAGAGGTTCGCGCTCATGAAGCTGCTCACCAGAGTGGTGGAGCTGCCACAGGAGGTGCATCGTACACCTACCAAAAAGGACCAGATGGCAGAATGTACGCCATTGGAGGCGAAGTCTCCATCTCTTACAAATCTGGCTCAACTCCACAAGAGACTATAGCTAACGCAGATGCAGTTATCGCGGCGGCTTTAGCTCCAGCAAACCCTAGCGGACAAGATTTGGCAGTAGCCTCAAGTGCAAATATGATGAAAATAAAAGCGCAACAACAGCTAGCACAAGAGACTCAAGAGAAGCTAACTGGAAAAGAAACTTATAAAAATGAAGCGGATAAAAATTCTGATTCTAAAGAAGAAAAGGGTGAGGGTGAGTCTAAAAGGCTGGATATTCCAGCCTAAAAGAGTTTGAAACAACTCCCAAGTGAAACTTCTAAGAACGCTAACTCGTGGCGTTATCCATGGTGAATCCCTCGAAAAAGGCGAGGCTAAAGCCTCATTTCTGAGGAAAAACTATAGTTTTAAACCTCTTGGTTTATGATAGAAAAACCTAAGTCATGCATAGCTTTATCTACCATCTCTGTAGCTTTTGCTATGGTTTGTTGAGAAATCTCAGGAAGTTTTCCTCCCCACATTTGCTCTGCTTCGGCAAAGCCTCTAAGCATCCCTTCTCTACCAGCACGAAATTTATCTTCATCTCCACCAGCGCCGTTAATTACAAAGTTTGCTATTCTCTCTGAAGTCTGTTTGATTCCAAAGATGCCATCTTCACTTACAAGCTCTGCCGCCTCATCTTTACTTAGCTCAGCGATCGGTTTTCCACTATATCCGACGTCGCTTAAAAAGCTTTGGAAATCTTTGTAGTCCTGAGCAAACTTATCTTGCGGACTTGAAAAAGTACTCTGGATAGTAGTTGAGTTAAAAGCCATCGCTAAAGAATTTTTAGCTAACTGCTCTTTAATCTCCTTTACCTCATCTTGAGAAATTTTCTCAGTGTAGAGAGGCTTAATGACATTTGAGTTTTTTACAGGAGTACTAGCTGCACTCATATTTGATGATATTTGCATGATATTTCCTTTGTTTGTTACTATAGTTAACATATCGACATTTAACTTCATTTGTTTAACACTTAATCTATTGCTTTAAATGAAATAATTAAGATACAATAGTTGCGATGAAAAGATGAGGCTCGAGTTCATCTTTAGTGTGTAATTTAGTAATATGCTCAATTGTGACCCTAAAGACTCTCCAATTTTTGACTCCACTTCTAGCGAAGTGATTATTTATGCATGAGGTATTGCAATGGCAGAATTACAAGACGGTTCAGTTAAATGGTTTAATGAAGAAAAAGGTTATGGATTTATTCAACAAGATAATGGCGGAAAAGATGTATTTGTACACTTTCGTCAAGTAAACCACTCTGGTGGTGGTCGTGTTTCTCTAGCAGAGGGACAAAGAGTTACTTTTGAAGTAGGCGAAGGTCAAAAAGGCCCACAAGCTGAAAACGTAACACCTTTATAATCCTCTTTAAAACCCCTTTTTTAGGGGTTTATACTACTTTATACTTTTTCATATATTTACAAAACAAACTCTCAAAATCCATCCTCAGAACTAAAATATAAATAGCAATAAATAACTAACTTTTCTGTTTACAAAAGAGAGATATACTGATATTCATAAAGACCATAAGAACTCAAGCTTTAAGGATACAAAATGAAAAAAAATCAAAATATTTTATCTTTAGTGTTGCTGACATCATCTTTAACACTCTCACCACTTTTTGCATCAACTATAAACCCACAAGCTAGAACTCAGTCAAACTCTCTATCAAACAATATCGCTAACAATCTCTACTCAAGAGGGATAGATAGGGATGCTTCTAAAAAAATAGCAAAGAGAGTCTTTGATGAGGATGATATGGCTGCTGATATTATGCTTACGAACTTACAAAACAACTACACTACGCTCTCACATAAAGAGATAGTAAACTTTCTCTCAACTGAGGCGCTTCTTAGTAAAAGTGTAGATTTAAGCTCTTATGACTACCTAGTGAGTATGGTTTATAAGATAAAAAACAAACCACTCTCAGATGAGAGCTTAAAAGAACTAAGCTCTATAGCGAAGAAGAACTATTTTTACTCTCAGAGTCTTTAAAAGCTAAACACTGCCTAGCAATCTCTAGCTCTTCATTGGTTTTTATAACCAAGATGGGTATCTCTTTTGCTAGGGTCTTATCTACAATTTTCTCTCTTATATAGGCTGAATTTTCTCCAATGCCTCCACTAAAAACTATTGCATCTACTCTGCCAAGCAGTGCTATATATGCACCGATATACTTCTTAACTCTTCTTGTCATTATATCTATTGCTAATCTTGAGCGCTCATCATCTTGCTCTAGTATATTTCTTATATCACTACTTCCACAAAGTCCAAGTAGTCCTGATTTTTTGTTTAAAATCTCATCTACTTTATCACGACTCATACCTAAATCTCTTTGCATATACAAAACTATTGCAGGATCTATATCTCCACATCTTGTACCCATAACAAGACCTTCAAGCGGTGTAAATCCCATAGAAGTGTCGATACTTTTACCATTTTCTATAGCGCAAGCACTAGCACCATTTCCTAGATGCAGAGTTATAATATTTAACCCACTCTCCTCTTTGTTTAGCTCTTTAGCCGTCTCTTTTAAAAGGTAGGAGTGAGAGGTTCCGTGAAAGCCATACTTTCTAATCTTATGTTTCTCATACAGCTCAAAATCAAGCGCATAAAGATAAGCCTCTTGTGGCATCTCTGAGTGAAACGCTGTGTCAAAAACTGCTACTTGAGCTAAGTTCGGTGCTTTTTGTTTTGCAACTAAGATGCCCTCTAGGTTTGCGGGGTTGTGAAGAGGTGCGAGGTGTGTTATATCTTCTAGTTTTTTTATAACCTCAGCATCTAGTAGAGTCGGTTTAGTAAACTCTTCTCCGCCATGAACCACGCGATGCCCAATAATATCAATAGTTGAAAAATCAACCTCTAACAACTCTAAAGCTTGGCTATGACTCTTTATGGCAGAGTTTTTCTCTCCAATTTTTTCTACAACTTTTGAGTAAATCACTTCATTAGTATCCATATTAAAAAGTTTAAACTTTAAAGATGAACTACCTGAGTTTATAACTGCTACTCTCACTATTTTTGTCCTGCTTGTATTGATGTTATAGCTATGGTATTTACTATATCTTCTACGCTGCATCCACGGCTCAAATCATTGATGGGTTTGTTTAGTCCTTGAAGAATCGGTCCTATGGCTATGGCTCCGCTTGAGCGTTGAACTGCTTTGTAGGTGTTGTTCCCAGTATTTAAGTCTGGAAATATAAAGACACTAGCCTCCCCTGCTACTTTAGAGTTTGGAAGTTTTGTTTTTGCTACACTTGCATTTACTGCTGCATCGTACTGGATTGGCCCTTCTATGAGCAAATCTGGTTTTTTTATCTTTACTATTTGAGTAGCTTCTCTAACCTTATCTACATCAGCACCACTTCCACTCTCTCCTGTTGAGTATGAGAGCATCGCAACTTTTGGCTCGATTCCAAAGGCTTGTGCAGTAGATGCCGATGAGATGGCAATCTGTGCTAGAGTTTGCGCATCTGGATCTTGGACTATCGCACAATCTCCATAGACTAAAACTTGGGTCTGCATACACATAAAAAAGACGCTTGAGACTACTGAGATATCTGGTTTTGTTTTGATGATTTGAAGAGCTGGTCTGATAGTATCTCCCGTTGAGTGGACAGCTCCACTCACCATCCCATCAGCAAGTCCAAGATGTACCATCATTGTTGCAAAGTAGTTTGCGTGTTGCATAGCTTCTATGGTTGAATCTCTACTTAAGCCCTTATGTTTTCTCATCTCGTAAAAATTCTCCGCAAACTCTTCTAACAAAGGCGAATTTGTGTAGTCTATAATAGTGGCATCTCCTAGGTCAAGTCCTAATCTTAGATAGTTTTCTCTTACCTCGGCTTCATTCCCTAAAAGTATGATATCCGCTACACCTCTTCTTTGTGTTATCTCTGCAGCTCTTAAAATTCTCTCTTCCATACTCTCAGGCAAGACTATTCGTTTTTTATTTAGTCTTGCTAATTCGAAGAGTTTATACTCAAACATCATTGGAGTCATTACATCTCGCTTTGATGAGTCGATCTTTGCTTCAATGAGTTTCATATCAACATTTGAGTTAAAAAGCCCAAGTGCTAAAGAGATTTTTCTCTCACTTGTAACTCTTAGTCTTGCGTTGATATTTGAGATAGTTTTTGCAGTCTCATAAGTATCTCCCTCGACTAAAAGAAGCGGGATCTTAAAATCCTCAAGTCCATCTATAAGTTTTTCTACATTTTTATGAAGTTTCATTCCAAAAGGTAGAACTATAGCGTTGATATTTGGGTAGTTTTTAGAGTACAAGGCACAGATAAGCCCAACTATTATATCTGAGCGATCAGCTGGGACGATAACTAAATCATCCTCCTCAATATGCTCTAAAAAGTTATCCAAACTAAGAGCTGCAACTTTGATGCCTTTTATGATTCTTGTATGATCTTTTTCACCAAGAATGATGGGTTTTGCATCTAAGGCTTCTATAACATCTTGAACGCTTAGGCGGTCTAGCTCCTTTATCTCTTTAAATAGATAAGTATTTATTTTATACTTACTTAGCTTTTTTTGAAGCCCCTCATAGCTCTCATCACTTAGTCTATTGATAAAAGTTGCAAAAGATTCACAACCCTCTGAACTTATGTTTTGAGCCTCCATAAGTACATCTTCATAAACTTCTTGCGCGCTAGCATTTTTTGCATTTATGACATTAATGATAGAGCTTGAGAAGTTTTGAGCTATCTTTATGTTTAGGTCATAGTTTATAGTTGTGGTTAAAAACGATCTTCTAATCCCCTCACAAAGAACAAAGTCATACTCACTCTCTAACTTTTTAAACTTTGTGATGAGCTGATTCATAAGCTCATTAAACCGCCCAGATGAGAGCATCATCTCAACATACTCTATGTCATATCCATAAGCATCTTCATACTTCATATCGATGCTATATCTCTTTAGTATAAACTCGATATCTTTATCAACTTTATCCTTAGACAAAATTATAGGTCTAAAAAAAGCAACACTAGGCAAGTTTCTTTTTAGTATTTCCATCATGCCCATGGAGACAAACAACATTCCAGCACTTTTTTCTTGTGCAGATATATATAATGATTTTATTTTCATAGGGTTATGATAGAGTCTTTGTGATTAAAAATAGTATAAAGTAGATTATATTTAAGCGAGTGTTTTAAGCAATAGATAGCTTTGCTTCTCAAAGCCATTTTTTTCGTAAAATCTATGGGCATCTACTCTTGTAAAATTTGAAGACAAGACAATGTTTTCACACATCGAAGCTCTAGCATAATCACTCAAAAAGTCTAACATCATAGCCCCATAACCTTTTGATTTATACTTATCATCACTAACCAAATCAAAAATATATAGATGCCTCTTATGATAAAGATTTGTCTGCACAGCCGCTCCGGCATAAGTGATAAGTTCTTCACCCTCAACTATGCCAAACATTGTATAGTTCATATATCTCATATCGTAAATGAGGTCTTCAAACTCTTTATATGAAAGTTCACCTCTTAGTTGTTTTAACACGCCATAAGCCATCTCTAGCTCTTTTAAATCTAATTCTCTTATTTGCATGCAGTATTTTACAGTAATTACATATAAAGTTTGGTTATAATTGTAGGCATATTTTTTAAGTATTTTTAAAGGTCTTTATTTATGACTAATTTTGGTTATATTTAGTTTTATATCGCCTTTATTAAAAATAGCTATAATAAACAAACTTGAAAATACAAAGGGTTTATCAATGAGAAATATGTCGATTAGAAACAAACTGATTTTCTTAACTTCTATCACTTTTATAGTAATAGCACTCTTCTCTTTTAAGAGTACTTATGATACTTGGAGTGGATACAACAACTCAAAAGAGACTGCCTCTTTGATAAGCTTGTCTGTAAAGATGAGTGCCGTTTTGCATGAGTTGCAAAAAGAGAGAGGTGCAAGTGCTGGCTTTATAGGCTCAAATGGTGAGAGTTTTAAAGATATCCTACCAAAACAGCACACTGATACTGATGTTAAGATAGAAGAACTTAACGCTTACATAGCATCTCACAACTCTTTTGCATCATCGAGAGTTAGTAGTGAGATAAAGCTAAGCTCAGTGCAAGAGATGAGAAAAAAGGTAACTACACTCAGTTGTGAAGTAAAAGATGCTGTCTCTTTTTACACTGCACTAAATAAGCAACTCATAGATATGGTAAGTAACTTCTCAACAATCCCAAAAGACAATACCCTAAGAACTGACTTTAATGGTTTTGCAATTTTTATCTCATCTAAAGAGAGAGCTGGAATAGAGAGAGCCGTTTTATCTGGAGTTTTTGCAAAAGATAGCTTCTCAAGAGCGACCGCCGCAAAATTCGCATCTTTGGTCTCTGAGCAAAACGCACTCACAAATCTTTTTTTAAGTGTTTCTGATGAAGATACTCAAAAGGTGTATAAAAACATAACATCTGATGCTTCATTTACAGAGGTAGATAAGTTTAGAGCTATCGCAGATTCAAAAGAGAGTGGCTTTGGCGTAGATGCAACCCTATGGTTTAAAACTATCTCAAAAAAAATAAATAAACTAAAAGAGTTTGAAGATACCCTTGCTACAAATACATTAAATCTATCCGAAGATCTCGTCTCATCTTCATTTCAGTCTCTTATTGCTGTACTCTCTATTACAATTATAATCCTTGCTTTTTTAATATACATATCAAGCAGCGTATCACTTAGCATAACAAACTCCATAGATAAATTTAAATCCATTATAGGTAGTATTACATTAGATGGAGATCTCTCTATAACGGTTGATAGAGTATCTAATACTAATAATGAGATGGACGAGATAACACAACTCCTTGCAACACTTGTAGATCTCATAAAGGAACTAACATCAAGAATCAATACCTCTGTACACAAAGCTTCACAGGGAGACTTTAGTTATGAGTTAAACTCCAAGGGTTTAAAGGGCGACTTTGCTGAGGCTATTAAGAATGTGCAAGATGGTATAAGTGCTATGAAAGAATCTCATGAGAAACAACTCTTTATAAATTTTAGCTCAAAAGTTAGAAATGTAGGAAGTATTGGCGATGGTTTAGGGCTTATCCAAAATGAGATGTCAAGCGTTATAAAAGAGTTAAGCATTGTACAATCCACAACAAAACACACAGCTCAAACATCAAATGACTCTATGAGTGCAGTGGATGATATCTTAGAAAAACTGCAAAATCTAGTAGGCCAAATAGGTGATAGCAACTCTTCTATAGGTGGATTAAACGATAAAACAAATGAGATAACTTCCATTGTTGATCTTATAAAAGATATAGCAGAGCAGACAAACCTTTTAGCTCTCAATGCTGCAATAGAAGCAGCTCGTGCAGGTGAACATGGTCGTGGTTTTGCAGTTGTTGCTGATGAAGTAAGAAAGTTAGCTGAGAGAACTCAAAAAGCAACTAGCGAGATAACTATCTCTATAAACTCTATGAAGCAAGAGGCTAGCAATATTTTGGGTAAATCTGAAACAATGACAGCCCTTGCTGATGAAGCTTCAGTTTCAGTTGAAGAATTTAATGATACTATGAGAAACTTGAATTCTGAGGCCGTGGATATGGCTGATGTTATAAATGATATGGAAAATAAAGTCTTTATAGTCTTAGCTAAAGTCGACCATATAATCTACAAATCAAATGCTTATGACTCTATAATCGCAGCAGATAAGAGTAAAGCATTTAGTAAACATACAGAGTGTAGATTAGGAAAATGGTATGAGGGCGCTGGTAGAGAGAGATTTGGAAATACAGAGGCATATAAAGATGCCTTTGTGCCTCATAAAACAGTTCATGAGAGTGTGTTAAACAGCATCGTTTACTTTGACGAAGAGGACACAAGAATCAAAAACGAAGACACCATAGTTGCTAACCTTGAAACTATGGAAGCCAATAGTGATAAGCTATTTGATGCTCTTAATAATATGCTTGTGCAATACAAAGGCAACGATCGAAAAAAATAAAAGGATATGAATGAATATCAAGAGCATTAAATTTAAAGTTATTACTCTTATGGCAGTATCTCTGCTAGTTATGGCTCTAAGCATTATGTCAATCTCAATAAGTAGAGCATCTGACTCTCTAGTAAAGAGCAATATGGCTCTTTTAGATGCAGTAAAAGAGTCTAAAAAGGAGCACCTTGTTGATTTTTTTGCTTCTTTAGAAAACCTTCTTCGCTCAAGGACTGCAGACTCCGCAACAGTTCAAGCTATGTGGGCTCTGGATGAGGGTTTTTTAAGCTTAGCATCTCTTGAAGATATAAGTAATGATGAGATAAAGGCAAAACTCCTACAACACTATAAAGATGAATATCTACCAAATATAAATTTCGCTATAAAAGGCGTTAAATCTAAAAAAAAACCTGAGGATTACCTACCAAAAACCAAACATGCCCTCATTGCACAATACTTATATATAGTAGATAACGAACATAAGCTCTCCCAAAAAGACAGACTTATGATGAATAAAAATCATAAAGAAGAGTACTCAGCAAATCATGTTCAAACCCACCCAACCTATGAGCAGATATTAAAAAACTACGGACTCTATGATATCTTTATTGTAAATGCTGATGGCGATGTTATCTACTCTGTAAAGAAAGAAAAAGATTTCGGTACAAATCTACTAAAGGGCATCTATGCAGATTCTGGACTAGCGCTTGCCTTTAAAAAAGCTTCAAAACTATCAGTAGATGGAGTAGCCTTTGCTGATTTTAGCACTTATGAGCCAAGCTATAACGAACCTGCAATGTTTTTAGCATCTCCTCTTTACTTTAGAGATGATTTTGAGGGAGCTGTTATATTTCAAATCCCAAAAGATAAGATAAACAGTGTTATGAACTTCAAAGGCGATTTTAAAAAGGCTGGACTTGGAGCAACTGGTAAAGCAAATCTAGTCTCTCTTGATGGAGCGATGAAAAATGATAGTCGTTTTTTAGATCTAATCACTGATGAAAATGTCAAAATAGCAAAAACGACTATAGGCTCGTATAAGATAGATTCAGAATCTCTAACTAAGATAAAACAAGGAGAGAGTGGCTCGTTGATCGTAAAGGATCATAGAGGTGTTGAAGTTTTAAGTTCTTACTCTCCCATAGAAATATTTGGCGAATCTTGGGGAATCATAGTAGATATTGATGAGGCAGAAGTCTTAGAAAATGTTAAAGAGACTAGAGATATGACTGTCGCAACCTCTATAATTATTATCTTAGCTTTAATGCTCATTAGTATATTTTTAGTTCAAAGATTTATCATCTCAAAACTAAATACACTTCAAGATGCTTCATATAATCTAGCAATGGGTGAGGGAGATTTAACAAGTAAAATCATCGTCCCTATTGGTGATGAAATCTCAGAAGTTGCCCAAAATATCAATGCTTTTATAGATAAAGTCAGGCTAACAGTCTCAGAAGCAAAAACATCATCATATCAAAACACACAAATCGCCCAAACTCTCTCAGAAACATCTTCAAGTATGAAAGAAAAAGCTGCCAAAGAGAGTGACATTGTAAACAATGTCTCACAAGAGGGTAAAAATCTACAAGATGTTTTAAGCAAATCAATAGAACAAGCGAAAATTACAAAAGATGATATAAACTCAGCTGGAGAGATTTTAAAAGGTGCAAATAAGCAGATAGTTAATCTTGCAAAAGATATACAAAGTAGAGCAAAAGATGAACTAGAATTATCCCACAAACTAGAGCAATTAAGCGCAGATGCTACTCAGGTTAAAGATGTTCTTACTGTTATTTCTGACATTGCAGATCAAACAAATCTTCTTGCCCTTAACGCTGCCATAGAAGCAGCGCGAGCAGGTGAACATGGACGAGGCTTTGCAGTAGTTGCTGATGAAGTTCGTAAACTTGCAGAGAGAACTCAAAAATCACTCTCTGAGATAAACGCAACTATTAGCATAATTGTGCAATCAGTTATAGATGCTAGTCAAAGCATCTCAAACAATGCCAAGGCTATAGAGATTCTCTCTTCTGATGCAAATAGTGCGCAGAGTGAGATAAACACAAGTATGGTCTCAATAGAGCGCTCCATTATTCAAGTTGATGAGACTGTAACTGGTTATATCAACAACTCAAAAACAGTTGAGTCTATGATTCATAAAGTATCAGCGATAGAAGTAATATCTACAGAAAATAAAAAGAGCATGGATGATATCTCAAACGCCTCTTCAACGCTCACACAGATGACTATAAGCCTAAATGATATACTAAAAGGCTACAAGACATAAAAGCGGTATAATCGTCTTTTAAACAACTCTTAGTTATAATTCGCGAAAAATAGCCCAAACAAATCTAACAAAAGATTTGTGTTGGGCAAATCCACTCTAAGAGAAACAATCATGGTAACTGTAAGAAATCTAATTATGCGTTATGGAAATAGAGTGCTATTTCAAGACATTAACCTCAAACTAGACCGCAATAAAAGATATGGGCTCATCGGCGCAAACGGTGCTGGTAAGACTACCTTTTTAAAAATTCTAAGTGGTGAAATCAATGAGTATGATGGCGAAGTAATCATTCCAAAAGCAAACAAAGTTGGAGTTTTAGGGCAAAATCAATACGCTTTTGAAAACTACACAATCATGGATGCAGTTCTTTATGGAAACAAAAGGCTCTTTGATGCTATCAAAGAAAAAGAAGAGATCTATGCAACTGGCGACTTTGAAGATGATGCTGTAAACAACCGTTTAGCAGATTTAGAAGTTATCTGTGTTGAGGAAGATCCAACTTATGAGTACGATGTAAACATTGCAAAAATACTTGAAAATGTTGGTATACCAGCTGAACTTCATCACAACCTTATGAGTACACTAGATAGTGCTGATAAGTTTAAGGTTCTTTTAGCTCAAGTTTTATATCCTAAACCTGATGTTTTATTTCTTGATGAGCCAACCAACAACCTTGATATTGAGACTATTAGCTGGCTAGAAGATGAGCTGCAAAGACATCAAGGGACTATGGTTGTAATCTCTCACGATAGACACTTCTTAAATGCAGTTGTTACAAATATCTTAGATGTGGATTATCAAAAGATTCGTGAGTTTACAGGAACCTATGATGATTGGTACATCGCTGCAAATGTTATGTCAAAGCAGCTAGAGCTTGACACTGCAAAAAAAGAGAAAGAAAAAGAGCAACTCGAAGCCTTCGTCCGCCGTTTTAGTGCTAATGCATCTAAGGCAAAACAAGCGACTTCAAGACAAAAACAGTTAGAAAAACTAAACATCGAAGATATCAAGCCATCTTCAAGAAGAGATCCAAGTATAGTTTTTAAAGCAAAAAGAGTTATGGGAGATGAAGCACTTCACATCATAGATATAAACCACACCTACTCTGATGGAAATGAAGTTCTTAAAAATATAAACTTAAAATTCATTCCAGGTGAAAAAGTAGCTCTAATCGGGCCAAATGGTGCTGGTAAGACAACACTCCTAAAAGTAATCATGGAAGAGTTAAAACCTACAAGTGGAGAAGTTCATTGGGGTGCTACGATTGAGAACTCTTACTTTCCACAAGATACAGCAGACATTACAAAAGGTGATGGAACTCTTTATGATTGGCTTAGAGGATTTGATCCAAAGAGAGATATTGCCGAGATAAGAAACTGCTTAGGTAGGATGTTATTTAATGGCGAGCAACAAGAAAAGTCAGTTGTTAGCATCTCTGGTGGAGAAAAACACAGAATGATGCTAAGCAAGATGATGCTCGAAGGTGGAAACTTTTTGGTTTTAGATGAGCCGTCAAACCATCTTGATTTAGAGGCTATTGTCGCTCTTGGAGAGGCTTTGCATGAGTTTAAAGGTAATGTTATATGTGTATCTCATGACCGTGAACTTCTAGATGCATTTGCAACTCGCATCATTGTTATCAACGCTGATGGAACTATCACAGACTTCCAAGGCTCTTATGAAGAGTATGCAGAAGCAAAAATGAGCGGCAGTTTATAAAATGGCAAAATATAAAAAGTTTTTAGGACTTGGCATCGCTGGAAATTTTGCCTTGCATCTTGAACAAGCTGGAGAGATGCAAGACTTTAAAGATATTATAACTGCAGATGAAGCTGCGCCAAAAGGGATGTTCCCCTTCTATCTTCCAGAACCTCCAAATCATGATAGCGGCCTAGCTCTAGATGCAAAGAATATTTTAAGCGTCTATCCTCTATCAACCTCACATATAAAACTCCCAAGCGAAGATGTAAATGTTCAAGCTGAACCTGAAGTTGGGCTTATTTGCGAACTTTCATATAGTGCTGGAAAACTTACAAAGATAACTCCTACGCACTTTGGAGCCTTTAATGATTGCTCGATTAGAGTAGCAGATGCAGATAAGATTAGCGATAAGAAAAACTGGGGAGAGAGTTCTAAAGGTTTTAGTAACACTCTTATAGAGATAGATAAATTTAAAGAGGGTGGAG
>JAQUFE010000028.1:4236-27945 GCA_028684815.1 Sulfurimonas sp. | reverse complement strand
GTTGTCTGGACGCTTCGCATCCAGACAACGGGGGCGCGGGTTGAACACCCGCTTGTAATCTGTTGCATTCGCACCAGACAACAAGCGGGAGGAGCAAGCAACCATTGCAAAACCTAAAGGTTTTCCAACGGCAGTTACTCACCCGCGCCCCCGTTATATCCCAAAAGTACACATTAATGGAATATTAATTGCTTGATTTTATTCAGTAATGTCAAGGAATAAGATATGAATGTAACATCAACAACTCAAACCCAATACACAACAACAGGTACTTCAAATACTAGAACTCAAGGTACATCTCCATATGATGAAGTAGCGAAAAAGAAACAGCCTACGAGGTATGAAACACTTTTAGCTATGAACTATGACAATATGAATGAAGTTGAGCGAAAAGAACTATCATATTGGAATGGGATGCGTTCAGTATCTTACCTTGATGAGGAGGGAAATAAAGCACTTAATGAAGCTCTTCAAGGTAAAACAGATGCTGAAAAATCTCAAATAAAAAGTGTTTTAGAACTTAGTTTTATGACAAATGTAAAAGCAAACCATGAAACAAAAACAATAGATAGACAAAAATTTGATTCCATAGATACTAGTAAAGAAGCAACAGTATCTAGATTTGAAAATTTTATAGCAGAATTTGAAAAAAATGGTGATGTTGATAATATAGGACTTATTGATGTCATGGATAAGTTTTTAGGCATCTATGATAAAACACCCTCTGATATAAAAAATCAAGAAGACTCAGTCGTTGATGATTTTTTTGAAGATTTATACTCTAAAGAATCACTAAACTTTACAAGCAGTGTGACTAAACAAGATATACAAGACCAAGTGAAAGAGTACGCTGCATTTTTAGAACAAGAACTTGGTAGTTCTGATGAAGCAAAAAGTATCATTGCAAACCTTATGACAGAATTTAAAACTGCTTTGATGGATGAGCTGAAAAAAAGTATTGATAGCACTACTAATACTGCACAAGAAAAACAATCTGCGATTAAAGTATTGGTCGATGAAGAAAAAAGCGAAAAGGAAAGTTCTCTTGAAATTTTGATAGGAAGAGATACAAAAGTTGATAAATCTACAAATGTGACTAATGTAGATGATGGGCATGGAATACCTACTGTTGAAGAATTATTAGATGAAGAAGGAATGGCACAATTAAATAAAACATTAGCTGGTATGCCTGAGCAAGACCAAATTATGATTAAGCTGGTGCTGAGTTTTCAGTTGAGTATTAAAAGTGAAAATGATGTAGATGGTAAATTACAAATAGAATGGGAAACAGGTCAGCTTGATACTCAAGATATTTTAAAGAAGCTAGACTTAATGATTGATAAACGTAAAGACAGAATTATGATAAACCCTTTATTTACAGAGAAGCTAGATTATATTGTTGATGAGTTAAAAACTTTTTATACCAATAAAAGTGAAATAAGTACAAATTCTATTAACAAAGAAGACTCCTTAGTAGATGAGAAGAACTTTCAGTAGCAGGCCTTTCCCCACTGTGAATGAGGAAGTGTAAAAACAAAAAGATATAACAAATCGTAGCAAGAAAAATATGTTACCCTAGCCAATTTTTATCTTTAAAAACTTCAGAGATTTAGATAGCATTGTAGAACTTAAAAGACTACAAAATTGGTAACATATTTTTGTACTCAACCGTTGTCTGGACGCTTCGCATCCAGACAACGGGGGCGCGGGTTGAACACCCGCTTGTAATCTGTTGCATTCGCACCAGACAACAAGCGGGAGGAGCAAGCAACCATTGCAAAACCTAAAGGTTTTCCAACGGCAGTTACTCACCCGCGCCCCCGTTAGGCGAAGGAAAAAATACATATGAGCATAAGCAATTTAGATATGAAAATTTTATGGGGTCGTGCTGGAGGTCGATGTTCAAAACCTGACTGTGATGAAGACCTTACAGCATTAATAGAGATTGGAAACTATACCGTTGGTGAAATGGCTCATATTATAGGAAGCAAACCTAGTGCGGCCAGAGGTACACCAGAGGGAGGCTCAGATACATATGACAATCTAATCCTTCTGTGTCCAACCCACCACACTCATATAGATAAAGCTCCTGAAGGTACTTACACAGTTGAATTGCTGCATGAATGGAAAAAGAAACAAGAAGAAGTAATTAAAAATGCAGGAAAAACGGTTCAATTCAGTAGCTTCGATGAGTTACGCTTATCAGTAGATAGACTTCTAACCTCTAATAAAATGGTTTTTGACAGCGTTGGCCCCTCAAGTTCTATAGCAAACACAAATCCAAATTCTAATGCATACTTGATTTGGGAATTAAGACGCGTCGATAAGATACTACCGAACAATCGAAAGATTCTAAACTTAATTGATTCAAACGAGCATTTAATTGAGAATGTTTCAATAATTAAATTAGTAGAAGAGTTTAGACTACATGTTGAGTCTTATGAAAAACATGTTTTTCATCGCTTAGATTCATATCCACTTTTTCCAAAAAAATTTGAGGAGGTATTTTTAAATGAGTAATGGAGAAAATTCTTGGGGAGTATCGTTTAGCAGAATTGCTTGGCTCGAAGATGCAATTAAACAGCATGGGAACGTGTCATTTGTAAAACGACACGATGACATCGTAATTGAAGTAGAGCAAAACGATGGAACACATATTACCGTGTTGTGTCTTGATGAATATGCTCTTGGAAAAGCAGCTGTGCTTCGAGCCTTTAAAGAATTTCCAGAGGTGAACTTTATTTCAGTAGGAGGTAATTGGAACGGCTATACTCCTGAAGCTAAAGAATTATGTTTATCTAAACAAGTAGGACTTTACAACTCAAGTGAATTAACAGGAGCATTATGGAAAGATGAATTTTGGAAATTTCACTACAAAGATGATGATGGAAATCCGTCATATCCATACAAGTAAACCAGAGCTAGTTAGCGTATTTGGTTTTGGATCATTTTTCCGAACTGACACACCATCAGACTGCGACCTTTTATTGGTAGTAAAAGATGATTCTTCAGACTTAGGAAAACTGCATGCAGAACTATCTAGTGTTTTTTTGATTTTAGGAAAAAGGATATCTATTGATTTTGATTTGACAATTCTCACTGAAAAAGAACACGCTAGAAAACCTTTATTGGAACATAAAAATCTTATACCAATATCACAACTAGCCTAACAAATCAGTGGAGCCAATAAATTACCCTGCGGAAAATTTATTGGCTCAATTCAAACGTTGGTCTAACATAAGGAATATAAAATTGAAAAAAATTCATTATTGTATATCACAAATTAAAACTACTCAAAATTTGCTAAACATAATTGATTATGATTTCTTTGAAACAGGTAGTGCCGGGCACTTATTTGAGACTGAAAGTGGGTGTTAGGCACTTATTTTAAACTTTTCTTAGTTTAACCCTAACCTATTAACACTTCAAAAGTTATACTTTTTAGCAGGGCTTTTTTTCCTCAGATTTTTCTTTTTTATACTTGAGTTTTTTTAGATGCTAAAATCAGAGCTTATAAGTCGAACTCATTACAAGGGTTTAGTTTAAAAGTGGATGTCAGTGTGTTACACGTTTACAAAAGGATTGACAATAGTTAGTTTACCATCTATGACTTGGTTGTGATGCATATCTTCACTTAGTAAAATTGTACATTTATTTTCTAAAGCAGTTGCAACAATAAGAGAGTCGTAAAACTGTAAGTGGTACTTCTCTTTAATTCGTACAGCTTTGATTTGTGTGGATATGTCAAAATCTGCAATAGAAAAGACTGTATCAAGCTCTAATAGTGCATCTTCTATTTCTTCTGCAGAGAGCTTGAATTTCTTAAAGAGAATATTCGTAAGCTCATTAATGACTTGCTTTGAGATTATAACATCAGTGCCTTCTAAATGTTTCAAAGCAATAGACTGCTTATCCACTTCATCTTCTGAATAAGCATAGAGTAAGATATTTGTATCTAGAAATATCTTATCTAGCATTTGCTTCTTCTCTGTTAAATACAAATCCTTTCGTTTTTAACGAAATGGAATTCAATTTTCTTATATTAGAAGAGCGGTGTTCTAAAAAGTCCGTTTTACTTGTGGTAGCACTCTCATCTATAATCTGAACTTCATTTTTAGAGAAGATTTGTAATAAATAGATAACTTTTTCAAAAATGCTTTCGTGTATCTTTAATGTTAATGTACGCATCGCAATACTCCTTTTTATCTTAAACTATTATACCAAAACTCACTTACACTTTCAAAATAGGGAGTGTCAGGCACTCATTTTAAACTCTTCTTAGTTTTATCTTAACTTAACACTCCTAAAGCCCTCCTTTTTCAGAATGAGTGGAATAAGTGTCAGGTACCGAAATGGGAATAAAACTTAGTTTTATCTTAACCTATTAGCACTCCAAAGCCCTACTTTTTTAGTAAGGCTTTTATTTTTATTCCTTCCTTTAAATTTCTACCTGAGAGAAAAATCTGAGATGCCAGAATTACATCCCCGTGCATGAAGCTCCATTTTTAAACAAGGGATATCAGACACCGAAATATAATGTCAAACAAAAATCACTAAAGATATTTATGAGTTGCTAAGCTATGCCACAAATTTTATAGCAAAAAGTAAGATGATAAAAGTATATATAAAATAATGCTAAAATAACTTACAAATAAGTATGACTAACTTTTTTTGAACAATACTGGGGATGTGTTTATGTATAAACTAAATGAGCTAACGCTAAAACAAAGGGAAGAACTTTTTAGAGGGCTTCGTATCTCAATCACTCATCACTCAAATGCGATGGAAGGCACGACTCTCTCTTTTGGTGAAACAAAAGAGTTACTTGAGCATGGAAACACAGCAAAAGATAAACCACTACATGAACAGCTTGTTATCTTAGGATTTGCAAAAGCTTATGATGTGATAGTTCGTGAAGCTACAAATAAAGAAAATATTATTGGTAGTAGTTTTATAAAAGATATTCATGCCATTATGTTTGAAGATGCTTTAAAAATTTCACCTCAATTTGTTTCAAAACCTATTGGAGCATATCGGTTAGATGAGAGATACATCAAAGGTGTAGATATAAAACTATCGGCACCTAATAAAATTTCAAATGACTTAGAAAATTTACTTTATAGATTTAATAGTAACAATATGAGTTTAGAAGATATTGCAGAGTTTCACATCCTTTTTGAAAGAGTACATCCATTTGCTGATGGCAATGGAAGGGTTGAAAGGCTCATTATGGCTTTTCAAGCTATACAAAATAATATTGTTCCTTCGTTGATTGAGAATGAATATAGAACTGAGTATTTAACGGCTATTAATGATAAAGATGAACTTTTTAAGTTTATAGATGAAAGTATTCAAAACAGTATGGATTTATTAGGCTAAAAAGTACAACAAAACTTTGAAGAGTATTTTATGAATTTTCAGACAAAAATAGAGAAAAATGAAGCTATAATCAATACTTAATCTTTCAAAATCTTTGATTTAAAAGTAGTAATAGTAAAAAGTGGAGATTCATTCATAGGGATAATCTACTCTCACATAACTATCGAACAGCAGGAACATGGACTAAACATATGACGATTGACCAGATATTTATACTGACGATTTTGACCATAACGGTGGCTATGTTCTTATGGGGGCGTTGGCGCCACGACATGGTGGGTGCCGGTGCACTATTGGCATGCGTGCTGGCTGGTTTGGTACCGCCGCTCGAAGCCTTTGCAGGCTTCGGTCATCCAGCCGTTATTACTGTTGCCTGTGTTTTGGTACTTAGTCGTGGTTTACAGATTTCAGGTGTGGTGGACGCACTGACGCGCACCGTATTGCCCACACAAGCAGGTGCCGCACTGAGCATGGCTGCGCTAATTGGGCTAGGAGCGGTACTTTCAGCCTTCATGAACAACATCGGTGCAATGGCGCTGTTAATGCCCGTAGCTATACAAATGGCAAAGCGCTTAAACCTAACTCCTGGTCAGACGCTAATGCCACTGGCTTTTGGTACCATACTTGGTGGCATGACAACGATGATTGGTACTCCGCCAAATATGATTGTCGCTGGTTTTCGCGGCGAGACTGGTTCTGAGAGCTTCTCCATGTTCGACTTCACCCAAGTTGGGTTACCTGTCGCCTTAGCTGGGTTAGCCTTCATACTCTTACTGGGCCCGCGCCTTGTTCCGGCACGCAAACAAGCCGGAGTTGAAGGGTTCGAATCAGGTGCCTATATCACTGAAGCGCGGGTACTAGAAAACAGCAAAGCCGTAGGCATGTCCTTACATGAAATCGAAGCTGTGCTAGATGAGAGCGACACACAAGTCATTGGTATGATTCGTAACGATGTCCGCCTTACAGCACCGGATCAATGGCGTAAAATGCTCTCAGGAGATATTCTGATACTTGAGGCAGATGCCGAGAACCTTACCGATGCCCTCTCTACATTGGGTCTTAAGCTGGAGGAAGCCATAGAACCAGAAGAAAAAGATGAGATAGAAAATAGCGATAATGATAGAGATGCAGTGGAAACTGAGGAAGACACCACAATCTCAGACGAAATCGTACTAAGAGAACTCGCCATTCTGCCAGGCTCTCCTCTGAGTGGGCGCTCTGCAAGTAACATTAAGTTACGAACACGTTACAATCTGAATCTGCTTGCTCTCTCGCGTAGTGGTCAACTCTCTATTAGGCGCCTACGTACAGCTCGTTTTGAAGCCGGCGATTTGCTGCTCATGCAAGGTTCGCCTGAAGCAGTCTCAGAGTTTGCCACCAACTATAGCTGTGTACCGCTTGCCGAGCGCGATTTACGTATCCCAGACAAGAGTAAAGCCTTAAAGGCCGGCATCATCATGGTGCTGGCTGTTGCTGTTGCAGCCTTTGGAATATTGCCAGCGTCGATATCATTTGCAATAGGCGTACTTGCGTCAATGGCGCTTCGGACAGTACCACTGCGCGACATATATGTATCCATAGACTGGCCGGTAATTGTGTTACTATCAACGCTTATTCCTGTCGCTGGTGCAATGGACTCTACCGGTACTGCTGACCTAATTGCACGATTAATCATCGAAAAAGTTGCATACGGCAACGCCATTATCGGTCTGACACTAATTTTAGTCATTACAATGTTTCTTTCCGACTTGATGAATAATGTTGCCACCGCAGCAGTAATGTGCCCGATCTCAATCGGTACAGCTTCAGCACTTGGAGTTAGTGCCGACTCTTTTCTTATGGCAGTAGCAATTGGCGCCTCCTGTGCATTTCTAACCCCTGTCGGTCACCAAAACAATACGCTAATTTTAGGACCTGGCGGCTTCAGATTTGGTGATTACTGGAAATTGGGGCTACCGCTTGAGATTCTCATAGTTGTTATTAGCATTCCAATGCTGCTTGTTCTGTGGCCGCTCTAACATTTGACAGACTCTTAAATAAAAATAAGGTTATAATACAAACAATAAAGATTTTTAGGAAGAGAAATGGATTTTTTTACAGCGGATATTTGTGATGAGCATATTGATAAGGTTTTTGTTTTAGACCCTGAGTTTAAAAACTATGGTGGAGCATCTAGATGCCAAGGTGAGGTTATAACTATAAAGCTTGATAGAAACAATGCTGACTTGGTAAAGCTTCTTCGTGATGAAGATGGGAGCGGTAAGGTTGTGGTTGTTGATGTGCGAGAGGAGTATTTTGCTGTTGTTGGTGAAAACCTTATGAAGTTTGCATACAAAAACAACTACGCTGGCATCATAGTAAATGGCTATATTCGTGATACATTCCAGATAAAAGATATTCCTGTAGCTCTCTATGCTCTTGGAGTTTGCCCTAGAAAATATATCCCCGTTACAGAGTCAGAGAGAGGGGTGCATCTCTCTTTTGGTGGGATTGGTTTTGAAGATGGAGACTATATCTACGCAGATAGTGATGGCATTATAGTTACACCAAAGAAGTTAGTTTAGAGCATTATGAATAGAAGAGACTTTTTAGCTGGTGTGACTTTAGCGTCAGCATCTCTCGCATTTAGCGGATGTAATGAGAGTAACCGCCAAGCCATAGATCATAGTAAACATCCAAAATCAAAAAGCGATGATGTTAAAAACTTCAATATCAACAAAAACAAAAAAACAAGCATAAAACTAGCCACCTCTTGGCCAGCTCACTACTCCATCATAGGAACAGGAGTTGAACGCTTTGCAAAGAGGATAAAAGATATTAGCTCTAACTCCTTAGAGATTAAGCTCTATCCGAAAAACACTCTTGTTCCTGATTTAGCAGTCTTTGATGCATGTTCAAGTGGTCAAATAGATGCTTTTCACTCAGGTCCCTACTATTGGAAAGGAAAAAATTCTACTTTTTCTCTCTTTAGTGGCATTCCCTTTGGTTTTAGCGCTGAAGAGATTAACTCTTGGATGCATCACGGCGATGGATTAAAACTTTGGAGAGAGCAATATGCAAAGTATAATCTCTACCCTTTTTTAGGCGGAAATACTAATGTTCAGATGGGCGGATGGTTTAGAAAACCCATCAATTCTTTAGCAGATATGCAGGGGTTAAAGATGAGGATGCCAGGACTCGCTGGAGAAGTCTATACTAAGCTTGGCGTAAACACTATACTACTTCCAGCTGGAGAGATTTATACTGCCTTAGAGAGAGGCGTGATAGATGCGACTGAGTGGGTTGGACCTGCACTTGATATTAAGATGGGTTTTTATAAAGTCGCACCTCACTACTACTCTGGTTGGCATGAACCAGGCTCTATCTTAGAACTTACCTTTAACAAACACTCTTGGAGCAAACTCTCTTATGAACATCAGATGATGATAGAAGTAGCTGCAAGCGAGCTAAATTCAAGTATGCTTTATGAGTTTCACTCAGAAAATATCAACGCCCTTGCAAAGCTAAAAGAGTTAAATATAAGCATCTACAACTATCCAGAGGATATTATAAAAGCTGCAAAGATAGCCCTAGAAGAAGTGATATTGGAGCAAAGTGCTAAGAGTGAGGACTTTAAAAGGGTTTATGCATCTGTTGAAAAACATCTAAAACTCTCACGCGAGTGGAGTGATGCCGGACTTCGCTATTTTCTAAATGAAAGATGAAGTATAATCCCGTTTCTAAAGCAAGAGGTACATAATTTGCTTCTTGTTTTTAAATTTAAAATACGGACTACATACTTTGAGAAAACTACTCTTTTTAACAAGCTTTTTAAACACCCTGCTCCTTGCTTCCTTTGATGGGACTATCATAGACAAATTGACACAACAACCTATACAAAAAGCCATTATTAGTGACTCTAAAAAGAGCATATATTCGGATGAAAAAGGCTTTTTTTCACTCTCAAGTGATGAAAAAAAATATCATGTTAAGGCTTATGGATATAGACCTCATAGTTTTAACAAAGATATAAATCAAAGTGTTATTGAGCTAGAGTCCATAAAAATAAAAGCACTATATCTTACTTTTTGGGGTGCAAATATACACTCAAAAACGGTTGCAAGAGCCTTGAAAATTATAGATAAAACAGAGGTAAATACTCTTGTTGTGGATGTGAAAAATGAGTATGGTTCAACCAGCTTTAGGACTTCTTTTGCTCAGGCTAATGATTATGGAGCGAGCAAAGATAGAACCATAGGCAACATCGAAGACTTTGTAAAACTTATGAAGTCAAGAAACATCTACCTTATAGCTAGAGTTGTAGTCTTTAAAGATGAACTCCAAGCGGTAAATAATGAAGATTATGCCATAAAAAGAGAAGATGGAACTATCTGGAGAAACCATGATAAAATGGCTTGGGTTGACCCCTTCGACAAGAGAAGCCATGACTATACTATCTCTATAGCTGAGGAAGCTGCTAAGGTTGGTTTTGATGAGATAAACTTTGACTATATCCGTTTTCCTGCAAAGGCTAATCTTAAACTAAAAAAAGAGAGCACTGAAGAAAATCGTCTAAAAGCTATAGAGACATTTTTAAGTTCAGCTCAAAATAGACTTAGAAAATATGGAGTTTTTATCTCCGTTGATACTTATGGAAACATCTGTTGGGAAAGCGGTGATACTGGCATCGGTCAGAGTGTTGCTTCGCTTGCAAAGCATAGTGATTATATTTCACCAATGCTCTATCCATCTGGTTTTGCTGGTGGAAATTTTGGTTTTAAACATCCATCAGAGCATCCTTATGAAGTTATTCATAGAAGTGTTACAAACATACACGAAACTATAGACCCAGTACGAATTAGACCGTGGTTGCAATACTTCAAAGATTATGCTCACAAAAAAAGACCTTACAATAAGTTTGAAGTCACAGAGCAAATAAGAGCAACAGATGACTCAAACACAAGTGGATGGATGTTTTGGTCACCATCTAGTAAGTATCATAAGTGCTATTTTGAGGCATCCATAGAGTAGAGTCTTCTCTCTCTTATCTCTTTTCTCACCCTTAATGAGTCTGTATAGTAGGCATCAACTAGAGTATGGAAGGCTTTTGAGTGGTTCATGTGAACTAAGTGGGCAAGTTCATGAACTACAACATAGTCAATCTGCTCTTTATGAAGTTTTAAAAGATTTGTATTTAGCGTTATAACTCTTAGAGAATTACAACTTCCCCATCTGCTCTTCATCTTTTTAAATTTTAACTCTTTATATTTTAGATTCATTACTTTAGAGTAAAACTCAACTCTTTGAGTCAAGTAGCTTTTTGCATACTCTTTATAAAAGTTATCATAGCATCTGAGTATATTTGCTTTTGTTGGTTTTCTTAGATTGCAAAGATAGTTGCGAAGTATCTCGGCATCTTCGATGTCAACACTACAGAGTTCTCCAAAGAGTAGGACTTCATCTTCTAGGTTTATCTCTATGGGCGGATTTAGTTCTTGCTTTTTAAGCTGTTTTCTTATCCAACTCTCTCTTTTTCTAAGCAGAGTTTCTATGTAAAATTTTGAGGTGCTAGAAGTTTTTAAAATCACTTTAGCATCTTTTGTAACACTTATATAACTATTTTTAAGAGTTTTTTTATAGATATGAGTAATGCTCAAATCTTTAAAACTTATCTCATTCGTATGCAATTGGATCCCTCGCCCCAGCTAGCTCAAAGCCACGAAGCCTTAATCTACAACTATCGCAGACTCCACAAGCTTTTGTCTCGCTTTTATAACAGCTCCAAGTTAGATGCAGAGGAACATTAAGCTCTAATGAGGCTTGAACTATTTGTGATTTTGATAGATGTACGAGTGGCATCTTTATCTCTATCTCTGTTTCATCTTTTGTTCCAAGATTTATAGACTTTTGCATACTTCTTATGAAAGAATCCGTACAATCAGGATAGCCACTACCATCTTCTTCTACAACTCCGATGCTCATAACGCTAGCGCCCTCTTTTTCTGCAATAGCAGCTGCTATGCTTAAGAAGATGCCATTTCTAAATGGAACATAAGTTGATGGAACTTCATCTCCTAGCCCACCGATTGGCACTTTTATCTCTTTATCAAGAAGAGCAGATGCTCCGATTTTAGAGAAAAAATCCAAATCAAGGTTGTATTTCTCATAAACCCCTAAGTCATTACATATCGCCTTAAAACATGCCAACTCTTTTTTTTGAGTTAGTTGAGAGTAGTTAAAATGAAGGGCAATTATCTCATATCCTTCATCTCTCATCATATACGCACTAAGAGTTGAATCCATACCACCACTCATAATGCAGAGTGCTTTTTTATCTTTTGTTTTCATAAAAAGGATTTTAACATAAGTAAAAAATATTTTAATATAAAATCAAAGAATTTGTGTATATAATGAGCACATATAAGTAACAAAGGAGAGACAATGAATATATCATCAAATATGTCATCTACAGCAACAGCTCCTGTAGAAGGAAAAGACCCTATGAAAAAGGCACTAGAGGTTCAAGAACAACAAGTTATGAAAGTTCTTGAGAGTGCGAGTGAGTTATCTAAAGAGATGACTTCTCAGAAAACTGGTATGGGCAAAAATTTAAACATTACTGGTTGACTTACAAAACAGGCAGTTTTCTTTGCCTGTTTTTGACAAAATATAAGCTGCGTTAGATATAATCCCATCCATGATTGAACTAGATAACAAAACAGCTCTAAATGTAAATGAAGAGTTTTTAAACACCATCGCTTCTGCCCTCACAAACAAAGAAATAGAACTTATTATCACAGACAAGCAAGAGATACAAGAGATAAATAAAGCGCATAGAGGAGTTGATTCTCCAACTGATGTTTTGAGTTTTCCGTATGAAGAGATGCCCATGTGTCCATTAGGAAGCATAGTCATCTCAGCCCCTCATGTAATAGAGATATCAGAAGAGTTAGGACACTCTAGTGATGATGAACTAGCTCTACTTTTTATCCATGGCATCTTGCATCTTTTAGGATACGACCATGAGGTAGATAGTGGTGAGATGAGAAAAGAAGAGATTAAACTTATAGAAAAATTTAGGCTACCTAAGAGCTTAATAGTTAGAACACAAGGATAAATATGGATTTTTTAATTTTTTTAGTTGCAATGTCGGCGCTTATATATGGGGCTGATTTTGTTATAAAAGAGTCAGAGAGAATTGCACTGCATTTTAATATCTCTCACTTCGTTATTGGTGCCACACTTGTCGCTTTTGGAACTTCGCTTCCTGAGATGGCAGCATCTATGGTAGCTGCTTCACAGGGTAAGAGCGATATGGCAGTTGCGAATGTTGTTGGAAGTGTAATATTTAACATTATTCTAATTTTAGGAATAGTATTTTTTATTAGTAAAAGAATGTACCCTAAAAGGGATCTTTTCGCACTTGATAGCGCTTGGATTATAGTACCTTTAGTACTCTTTTTTATAATGGTTCAAGATGGGGTTATTGGAAGATTTGATGGGGTTTTATTCCTTCTTTTGATGGTATCTTACCTAGTATTTTTATTTAATGATTCTAAAGGTGATATAGAAGTAGATGAAGAGCTTTTAAAAGAGAAGTTTAAGTGGACTAAAACTATATTACTCCTCATTGTTGGTTTTGCTTTAACTATAGGTGGGGCTAACTTTGTAGTTGAGAGTGGTACAGATATAGCAAGAACTTTTGGCGTGAGCGAATGGATCATTGGCATCTTTTTAATCTCTTTGGGAACTTCTTTACCTGAGCTAGTAGTCTCAATAGTAGCCATTAAAAAGGGTAATGCAGAGATGAGTATTGGAAATATTATAGGTTCAAATGTTGCAAATTTCTCCATGGTTTTGGGTGCAGCTTCACTTATAAATCCATTAACAGTAGACCTTGTAGCTACAAAGTTTGACATGCTTATAATGGTAGCAGCGTCTATTGCACTTCTATTTATCTTAGCAAACAAACTCTACAACAAAACAGGATCAATAATCCTACTAATTATCCTAGCCCTCTTTATTCAAAACGCAGTTGTTTAACAACGAAGTTTCTTTAGAAAACGCAGTCGTGTAACGACAAATCACACCTCTCCTGAGGTGTTACTTATTATATCAACATTAAAAAGGGCGTAGAAAGAAAGAGAGTCTCTACTCCTCTATATACTTAAGTTCTAAGAGCTTGTTGTAGATTTTTGAGACTATCTCTCCAGCTGCAGCCCCACCATGTCCACCATGTTCAACCATTGCTAAGACAACATACTGAGGATTTTTATATGGTCCATAGCTCGTAAACCAAGCGTGAGAGCGAGTATAATACTCCATATCATGTTCTAAAACTCTCTCCTCGATATCTTGCAAAATTCCAATAACTTGAGCAGTTCCAGTCTTTCCAGCTATGGTTACCTTTGAGCTTAGATAGTTCTTAGCTGTCCCTCTTGGATGATTACACACCTCATACATAGACTTTTGTATAAGAGGGAGTTTATCAAGTTCATCTGGGGTTAAAACATCAGCGATCTCGGGTTTATACTCTTCATCTCCTATATACTTTGCAAAATGCGGGGTAGGAAGTTTTGAAGTAGCCATAAGAGCAGTAAACTGTGCTATTTGCATAGGAGTTGTTAAAAAATCGCCCTGACCTATCGAAGTATTTACAGTCTCGCCTATAAACCAAGGTTTGTTATATTTATTTTTCTTCCACTCACGAGATGGAACAATCCCTATAAATTCATTTGGTAGATCTACACCTGTTTTTTTACCAAGTCCATATCTCATAAGCCCGTCACTCATCTTTTTTATACCAACTTGTAAACTTCCCTTGTAAAAATAATCATCACAACTCTCCCTAATGGCTTTTATTAGTCCCGTTTGTCTATGCCCACTCTTTTTCCAGCATCTAAATACTCGATTTCCAAGCGGCATAGAAGCCCTACAGTCAACGGTCCAATGTTTATCTAACTCTGTTGTTATATATGTAAGAGCTAAGCCCATTTTTATGGTAGATCCTGGAGGGTAAAGCCCGTTTACAAGTTTGTTTGTAAATGGTTTATCAAGGCTATTAGAAAACTTATCCCACATCTCAAATGAGATGCCAGAGACAAAAGTGTTTAAACTATATTCTGGAAAACTACTAGCTGAGAGTATTGCACCATCCATGCCCATAACTATAACTGCTCCTGCTTTACCCTCAAAGAGTGAAGATATATATTTTTGAAGCTCTATATCTATATTTAGAGTTAGTTTTCTATCCTCTTCTGGACTCTCATATGATAGCTCTTCTATCTCTTGGTTATTTGCATTTACTTTTATATCTCTTTGCCCAGGTTTCCCCTGAAGATAGGTGTTGTAGTACTTCTCTAATCCTGATTTTCCAGTATAGCCAATAAGTTCAAGTAACTCATCATTTTCTATATCTTTTTTATTTGCACGAGAGACATAACCTATAGCGTGTGCACCAATTTCACCGTAAGGATAGTACCTCTTTGGAGCTGGGACTATATTTATGTTCTCTCTAAGACTTAGGGTTGAATATACAGGCATTATGTCTTCATAAGATATAAAGTGAACTATATCTATAAAGTTATGATTGTAGTAGGAGTCTTTTTTTATATAGTTTTTAATAAGCTTATCTTTTTTAAGAACGGGGATAAGGTTTACTAAATTATCTATCTCTTCATTAAAATCTTCAATATTACTTTGATGTCTTAAATGTGGACGGAGTTGAATCTTAAAGCCCAACTTATTTATAGCTATTGGTCTATTATTCCTATCTACTATTTCACCTCTTACTGGCGCTATTTGTTCATTTTTAATAGTGTTTGAATAAGATAATTTTTCATAATAGGTATTTGACTCTACAGCTAAGAAAAAAACGCGTACAACAAGAGTTAACCAAACAATTACAAAAAAAGCGATAATAAGCTTAATTTTCATAAGATGCTCACTATAAAAAACTCTATAACTATATAGTATATGATGTAGTAGTTAAGCTGTGGCATTGGTAGTAAAAATACATTTGATAAAAGAGATAGAAAAAGATAAAAACCAAGATATGAGAGCAGTACAAAAGAGGCTTTTATACAAGAGTTACAACTAAAGTTTTTCTTTAGCTTTGGAAGTACAAACTTATAAATCAATCCCAGATAGATGATGGAACTAAATAGCGGATAACCCATTTGAGACTCAAATATAATCAAACAAAAAGCACATAAGAAGATATATAGTGAATCTTCCCTCTTTAGTGCATCAGCAAAAAGTAGAAAAAGAACCCCAAAGAGCGGAGGCAAAAAAGGATAGATGCTACTTAGACTCTCATAAACTATAAAGAGTGCTACATAAACAAATGGTGCTAAAGAGTTTTGATTAGAGATACTTCGTTGCATACTGGAAAATGTTTACACTTGATACAATCAGCCCATATTTTATGTTCAGGGAGGGACTCTTTTGGGATCTCTACAAAGCCCAATCTTTCAAAAAATGACTGTCTATATGTTAGACATAAAACCTTTTGAAGCCCTAAGTTTATAGCCTCTTCTACGCATATATTAACTAGGTTTTCTCCTATTTTTTGACCTCTAAAACCCTCTTTTACAATGAGTGATCTTATCTCTGCTAAATATTCTGTATGAATATGCAAGGCACAAAAACCCAATAGCTCATCATCTTTAAAGCATAGTGTATATGAGCGGATATTTGTAGCTACTTCATCACTACTTCTATTTAAAATTATCCCCGATTCTATCTCTGGTAGAACTAACTTTTGCATAGTCGCGATATCACTAAGTCTTGCTTTTCTGTAAGTTAACATGCCTTATCTTCTTCATATAAAATTTCATATATAGTTGCTACAACTTTTTGCAAGCCCTTTTTCTTTGAGCTTGATACCATCATTGAGTTTGGAAATCTTTGTCTTAGTGCGTTTTGTTCTTTTTGATTTAACTTATCTATTTTTGTAAAAATTTGAAGTATGACTTGATTCTCTCTTATATTTGCAAGTAAAAATTCGCTCACAGATGTATCTATATCTAAATCTGGATGCCTACAATCAACTAGATGCACAAAAAGCTTAATCTGCTCTCGACTTGAGATATAATCAGTTAAGTTTTTTTCCCACTCATGCTTCATAGATTTTGAGACCTTAGCATAACCAAAACCTGGTAAGTCTACAAACTTAGCTACTTTTTTCTCTGTTGTTTCTCTATCAATAAAAGTTACATCAAAGTAGTTTATAAGTCTTGTCTTTCCAGGAGTTGATGAGACCTTTGCAAGACCTTTATGATTTGTTAGTGCATTTAGCAGTGAACTTTTCCCAACATTTGAGCGGGCCATAAAGACAACTTCATTTTGTTCTTCTTCTACTACTGGAGCTGCTTCTATATTTGGAGCAGAGGTTATAAACTTTGCATCGATGATTTCTATCATATTATTTCTCTTGCTTTTTTTCTGTTTTTTTAGTCGAGTTATCTTCTTCTTTTTGAATCTTAAAGATCATAATAACAGGCTCTTTTTTTGCACCCTTTGCGTAAGCTTTACCCTCTATCGTTTTAAGTATAACTTCATCGCCAATAATCTCTTTTTTCTCATCAATCTGTTTTAGATGCACATCTTTAAAAAAATGATACTCTTTCACACTTGGCATATATATGACTTTTTGTGCCACACCTTCATATAAGGAACCCTCTACTGTCTCTATATGAAAGGAGACATTACCCTGTGCTATATACTTTTTAGGTTGATGAGACTCATCAGTATGTACTGTTACTTTTGAAGCATTTAGTTCATCATTTTTTCTTACAATATTGACATTTCCCGTAAAGATAGAGATGCCACTCTTCTCATCTCCATCAAACTGATCAGCTTTTATTTTTAGTTCTTGTGAGATTAAAGAAGACGCTAAAAAAACACTCAAAATCATTATAATTTTCATAATTCTCTCTCTTTTATCTGATATTTAGCTACTACATTTTTAGAATCAACTTTGCCATTCGCGTTATCAAAAACCAAAGAAGTCCCTATAAGTCTATTTTTATCTCTATACATAATATAGTCTTTTTGAGTCTTTGCAATCGCTGTTCTTTTGTTATATATGGCTTCATCTGACTCAAATACTAAACCATCTTCTCTATTATAAATTACATTTCCAAGTAAATCAACAACATCTTCTCTATCATTATAGAGTCCTTTATCGGCCCTTATATTTGCAAGAAGTTCCTTGGAATTATCTGTATAACTAATATTTGTGACACTATATCTATCAGAATATCTTTTAGTTTGAGAGCCCTTCATAATTGTGATAAGCTTCTCTTGATTTAGCTCATGCAATATAAAAGAGTCTAGCTCAAAGAGAGGAACATCACCAAAGTTTTGTTCTGTTACATATTGAGGTTTAAAGCCAATATAGATCATAAACAGACCAACAGTGATGAGGACGAAAAAAACATTAATATTCAAAATATCCCCTAAATCCAAACTCTCATAAAATCTTCTCTTTGTTCATTCTCATCAACTAAGATATCAATCATCTCACGAACTACGCCATCGCCACCTTTTTTCTCTAAAACTCTCTTTACTATCTCTTTTATTTCTTTTACGCCATCATTTGGGGTAAAACTCTTCCCTACAAGTTTTAGCATATGATAGTCATTTAAGTCATCACCAATAGCTGCTACTTCTCTAAAACTAAGCCCTAGAGACTCTACTAACTCTTTTAAGACTCTCTGTTTATCTTTTATGCCTTGATATAGATGCTTTATACCTAGCTCTTTAGCTCGTCTCGTTACTATATTAGATTTTCTACCAGTAATAATAACGACGTGGTTTCCCATCTTTATCCAAGAGCTAATAGCAAGCCCGTCTTTTACATTAAAACTTTTACTCTCAACACCATCACTTGAATAGGTAAGTTTACCATCGCTTAAACAACCATCAACATCTAAAACTATAAGTTTTATCATAAAACATCTTTAGTGCTTGGTATTCCAACTCTATCATTTTTAGTTATAGCTCTTCTTATGGCAACAGCTAACGCTTTAAAAGAAGCTTCTATAATATGGTGTCTATTTTTTCCTCTGAGCGTGATAATATGAGCACTAATCTTAGAGTTAAGTACAAAAGCTCTAAAAAACTCTTCTACGAGTTCACTGTCAAAATTACCAACTTTTCCTGTAACACTTGACTCATAAACTAAAAATGGTCTATTGCTCAAGTCTAAATCACAAGATACACAAGCCTCATCCATTACGATGCTAGCACTACCAAATCTCTCAACATTTTTTACTGGGTACAAAACATCTGCTACCAAAGAGCCTAAAACTATACCAACGTCCTCAACACTATGATGGTCATCTATATGAGTGTCACCCTTGCATTTGATCTCTAAATCAATAAGTGAGTGCTTAGAAAAACTCTCTAACATATGGTCTAAAAAACCAACGCCTGTGTCAATGCTACTCTTTCCACTTCCATATAACTCTAGCGAAATTGTGATATCTGTCTCTTTTGTTTTTCTACTCTTACTAATCATTTTAATCCTCTCTTACAATAAAAGCATTCTTAAAATGCCCTTGTGCTTTATAGTCCCTTGCCTCTTGCTCACTTTTAAAGCCTTTTAGCCAAACCTTGAACATTCTTCCACTCTGAGTCTCTACATCTTTTATGATAGTTCTATATCCATCTGTTTTATCATGCATCTCTTGCATCTTAAGTGCACCCTCAATTCTTGAAAATGATGCTATTTGAAGAGCAAATTCACTCACGACCTCATTTTGAGGAAGTTTTTTAAGTTCTTTTTTACTCGGAATATTCTTTTTACCCTTAGTCTCAAAACCTAATATTTCAAGTGATACTGGTGCAGTTCCAGCTCCTATCATATCAATCTTTGAAGCGCCTGTCTTTGATAAATCTATGATTCTGTTATCTACAAAAGGGCCTCTATCGTTAATCCTAACAATTATAGTCTTCCCATTTGTTTGGTTTGTGACTTTTACAATGGTATTCATTGGCAATGTTTTATGAGCAGCTGTCATATCGTACATATTGTATATTTCACCATTTGAAGTATGTTTACCGTGGAAATCTGGTCCATACCAGCTAGCTCTACCTTGAAATCTATCCCCTACGCTTACAACTGTTGGATAGTACTTTATCCCTCTAATGACATAAGGTCTCATAGTTGGATGCGAGTAAGTCTTTTTATCCATCACAGAACTATGTTGAGACTTATCTGAAGAGTAAGACTTTACAGGAGTTTGTGAACTGTAGACTCTCTGACCTCTAGTGCTACATGCACTGAAAAATAAGACTAAAAATATAAGAATAAGAGATAAGAGTCTATTCATTGATTTTTAACCTATCACCAACTTTTATAAAATTACTACTTAAATGGTTTTGAAGTTTTAGGCTTTGTATACTAACTTTATAAGCTTTAGAAATGGAAGCTAACGTATCTCCTGCTTTTACCATATAGTAGTGTTGTGTAGCTATTTTTTTACTATTATTATTTGACTCTATTGGTATAATTAGTCTTTGATTTAGGCTTAATCTATATGTTTTAAGATTGTTAAAATCTTTTATAACCTTGTATGATACTCCATATTTAGAGCCAATTGCTGAGAGATTATCACCTTTTGTTACTACGTGAACCTTATAGATGTTTTTCATAGGCTCAGATTTATATTTTTGTTTAAACTCATTTAGTTTTATATATGGAATATAGACATCATAAGTTGAAGCATAAGGTGGTACAAAGTCATATTTTAAATGGCGATTTAATTTTTTAAGATCCTCAAGTGGGATACCTACCATCTTAGATAGTCTCTTTATAGAGTCGCCTCTTGAGAGCTGCACCGTTGAGATAGAGTAGGCATTTGCTCGATTTAGCAGATGCTCATACTCACTATTCATCAAAAATTGTTCATCATTACCTATCATAGCAAGGGCTACTATCTTTCTTATATAAAATCTGCTCTCTTTTGGGATATACATCTTCTTTGGATTAAGTAAAGTAGCCAAATCGTTACTTCCAGCTCTTTTTATAGCTTGGTTTAACCTTCCCCCGCCACAATTATATGCGATAGCCGCCAAATACCACTTACCAAATCTTTTATGTAAGTGAGATAGATATTTCGCAGCAGCTTCAGTTGACTTTATAAGGTCTCGTCTCTCATCAACATACTCATCAATTCTTAATCCATAAAGCTTTCCAGTCTCTGGCATAAATTGCCAAAGCCCAGAAGCTCTCTTTGGAGAGTATGCGCGAGTCGAGAAATTTGACTCAGCCATAGCAAGATACAAAAACTCTGCTGGAACGCCATGTTTGGTTAAAATACTTTTAATAGCAGGTATGAAAGTGTAAGCCTCATCCATTGCCTTAAAAAAATGTTTATTTTTATCTAAGTTTAACTTTTGGGCTTTCATTTGATTCATGATAGGGTCATAAAGAAATGAGGCTTCTATATCGAAAGATTCTAAGAGGGCTACCTCTTTATTGTGGTTGAAAACATATGTTAAATTCGCGCTTAAAAGGATTGGTAAAAGTAGTACTAAAAAAAATCTCATCATTTATTGCTCTGATTTTAAATTTAAAGCCCCGATTTTATCCAAAAAAAGATTAAATTAGCGTAAAATAAAGAGTTTTAGGGCATTTTGCGTAGTTAGCTCTGTTATGTCGTGAAGTGAAGTATCTAAGAGTTCGGACATCTTTTGTGCTACAAAAGTTGTATAGAGCGGCTCATTTCTCTCTCCACGATGCGGTGAGGGTGTTAAGTATGGACCATCTGTCTCTATAAGAAGTTTCTCTTTTGGAATTTTAGCTAATACATTAACCAGTTTTTTAGCATTTTTAAAAGTCAAAACTCCACCAATTCCAAAATAAAAACCCTCTTTAGCTAAAGAGAGTAGTTCTTCATCTGCATTGTAACAATGAAGAACTCCGCCAACTTGCCCAGCATCAAGTTCTAAAAGTACCTCTTTTGAGTCTCTTGAAGCATCTCTTATGTGAACTATTAGAGGTTTTTTATATTTTTTTGCTAACTCTATTTGAGCTTTAAAGACTCGTTTTTGTTCCTCTTTTTCTTTAAGCTTTTCTTCATCACTTCCCTCAAGTCTAAAATAATCAAGCCCACACTCTCCAATGGCTACACACTTCTTATGCCCAACATATTTTTCAAAATCAAGATCATCAAAAGATGTCATGTCATAAGGATGTACGCCTACTGCAAAGTAAACATCACTATTAGCATCTACTATCTCAAGAGTTCTCTCTAATGTAGATGGGTCTGCTCCTGGAATGATAAATCTCTTAACCTTAGCATCTCTAGCTCTGTTTAGGACTTCATCCAAGTCATCTTTGTATCTATCATTATCTAGGTGTATATGTGTATCAATTATCATTTTTTACCCTTTTTTATCTCTCTGACTATTATGATATTTCTTAGCATCAAATGTATAAAAAAGATAGCCCCCAAAAGTGAGGCTGCTGCTAAGAGAGTATTTGATGCCATAAAGAGATTATAACTTAGTACTAGTAGTATAAAAGAGATTACAAAGCACATCTGCTTACTTCTAAAAGTTCTTTTGCAAAGTTCTTAGCCTCAACTGAGACGCTCTCTCCACTTATAATCCTTGCTATTTCATCTACTCTTTCATCAAGACTCAACTCCTTAACCTTTGACTCATCGCCCTCTTTATAAATCAAAAAGTGCTGTTCTCCCATGGAAGTTAGTTGTGGTTGATGCGAGATTACGAAGATTTGAAAGTGTTTTGAGAGTTGTCTTAAAACCTTTGCAACGCTCATAGATTCCTCTCCACTAAGGTTTGCATCTATCTCATCGAGCATTAAAACTCCACCATTTTTGTGCATAAACTCAGACTTTAAAGCTAAAATTGCGAGTCTTAATCTGTTAAACTCTCCTGTACTTACTTTCTGAAGTTCTGTGTTATTTAACTTTATCTCCATCTTATCTTGACCGTTAAGATTTAGAGTGCATCTACTTAGTGAAAGCTCGGCATCTCTTAGATATAACTCTTTTAAATATCTATTTAAATCCTTCTCAAACTTGCCTATTTCGGCCTCTCTTAGCTTAGATATAGAATCAGCCAAAGTAGCTATTTCTTTTTTTAAACTCATCTCTTTTTTTGTCAGCTCTTCTTTGTTTATCTCAATATTTTCATATCTCTGTAGCTCAAGAGCTTTTTGCTCTTTATACTCTAGTGCCTCTTCTATACTTCCATATCTTTTTTTTAGCCAACTAATCTCTTCAATGCGGTTTAAAACTTCTTCAATATCGACATCATCAAGCTCATTAAATCTTGCCTCTGCACTATCAAAGATAGCTCTTAACTCATTCATAGCATCATCAAAAAATGAGCTATTATTATCAAGCAAGTTTAGAGTTGAGCTAACAAAATTTTCACTCTCAAAAATGGCACTCGCTTTGGAGATACTCTCTTGAAGTTTCTCTTTTTTTGAGAGGTCTTTTTTTATCTCAAGCAACTCTTTATCTTCTGCTGGTTTTGGGTCAATATCTTCAATCTTTTTAATCTCAAAAGTTGCAAACTCTTTTAACTCTACTATCCTTTTCTCTTCTTCTTCTATAGTATTTAGTTCAGCTCTTATTTGTGCATGCGTAAAAAAAGAGTCTTTGTAGCTTTTTTTTAAGTTAACTATCTCTTTTGAATTCTTCTCTACCCTTGCATCTAGGATAGAGAGTAGGTTTGCATCTTCAAAGTCACTATAGTCTTTTAAGCTCAAGTGTCTTAAATAGCTAAAACTTAAGTTTGAGATGGCTTTTTTAGAGAGGCTTTGGTTGTTTATAAAGTATCTAGCTTTCTCTTTTTTTATCTGTTTAAAGATGTTTACCTCTTCATTTTCTATGCCAAAATCATCCATCTCTAAGTGCCAATTAACACTAGACTCACATAGAGATGCCCCGCAAGATTCAACTCCAAAAGATGAGAGGATTGACTTCATAAGTATTGATTTTCCACTACCACTTGGACCGCTAAATACGATAAGTCCACCAGTTGTGTTTAACTCAACTTCTTTAAAGCTTAGATAATCTTTTAGATAAAATCTCTCTATCATCTATGATCTCCCCAGCCGAGCTTTTGCTTTAAAATCTCAAAGTAGTTAAACTCCTCTCTATGAATGAGTTTTGCCTTTGCAGATGCTAGTTTTATATGTACACTATCACCCTGCTCTATCTCATGCATATCTTGACCATCTATAATAACTAAGGCTTTGTTTTGTGGTGTTTTCATCTCTATAGAAAATTTTCCAGGCAAAACTACTGGTCTTTGGCTAAGTGAGTGTGCAGAGATAGGTGTGAGTGCAAAAACCTCTGTTAGAGG
>JAQUFE010000028.1:0-4136 GCA_028684815.1 Sulfurimonas sp. | reverse complement strand
AACTACTCTTTAGCTCAGGTGTTGATGGTCGCAGTAGTACGCCTATCTTTTTTATGCTACTTGTTTGCAAATTAACTCTTTATAAAAAATATTTGTTTGATTATACACTTTTGTAGTTAAAAAACTAAAAGTATTGCATTTTGTCATTCTATTTTGTGAAATTATTCTCTTAGTCTCCAATAAGGCTATTTTGGTTATAATCGCAAAAATTTTATATAGGACTCTATATTTTGAGAACTCATTACTGTACAGATTTAAATAAAGAAAATGTAGGACAAGAGGTTGTTCTAACTGGTTGGGCAAATAGTTATCGCGATCATGGCGGGATTATATTTATTGATTTGCGTGATAAAACAGGACTTATTCAACTAACTTGTGACCCAGAAGATGGCTCAGATGCACATAGAGTTGCTGATGGTGTGAGAGATGAGTTTGTTTTAATAGCAAAAGGCGTGGTAAGACTTCGTGGAGAGGGACTAACAAACACTAAACTTAAAACTGGAGCTATTGAGATTATAGTAAAAGAGCTTAAGATTGAGAACAAAAGTGCAGCTACTCCTTTTGTAATTGGTGATAAAAATGTTGGAGAAGAGACGCGCCTAAAGTATCGCTACTTAGAGCTTCGCGACCCTGCAATGTATGAGACTTTTCGTCTTCGCTCAAAAGCGGCAATTGCTGCAAGAAACATACTAGATGCAAATGGTTTTTTAGAGGTTGAAACACCAATACTTACAAAATCAACTCCAGAGGGTGCAAGAGACTATCTTGTTCCATCTCGTGTTCATAGTGGGGAGTTTTATGCGCTTCCACAATCTCCACAACTCTTCAAGCAACTTCTTATGGTTGGCGGATTTGACCGCTACTTCCAGATAGCAAAATGTTTCCGTGATGAAGATTTAAGAGCAGACCGTCAACCTGAATTTACTCAAGTCGATGTCGAGATGAGTTTTTGTGACCAAGAAGATGTTATAAAAGTTGCAGAAGATCTACTTAAAGCTATGTTTAATGCTTGTAATATCGAAGTAAATATTCCATTTAACCGTATAACTTACAACGATGCTATGGAACTTTATGGTTCAGATAAGCCAGATATGAGATATGACCTTAAGATGGTTGATGTAATCGATATATTTGAGAGATGCGATAATGAAATCTTTACAAATATAGCTAAAAAACCTAACACAAACCGTATAAAAGCTCTTAAAGTTCCAGGTGCTGACTTAGTGTTTTCAAAAAGAGAGATGAAAGGCTTTGAGGACTATGTGCGAGAGTTTGGCGCACAAGGCTTGGGCTACTTTCAAATGAAAGAAGATGGATTAAAAGGTCCACTTACAAAGTTCTTTAGCGAAGATGATATAAACCTTATCATTGCAAGAACCGAGCTTCAAGTTGGCGATGTAATCTTCTTTGGTGCTGGAGATAAAAAAACTGTTTGGGACTATATGGGAAGACTTAGAAACTATATAGCTGAACATGAAAAAATGAACTTAGCAGACCCAGATGCTTACGAGTTTGTATGGGTAGTTGATTTTCCTATGTTCGAGGTAGAAGATGGGAGAGTAAAAGCTCTACATCATCCTTTTACTCAACCAAAAGATACTGATAAAGAGGATATTGAGGCGATAGAGTCTATAGCTTACGATATCGTTTTAAATGGTACTGAACTCGGTGGTGGCTCTATTCGTATCCATAAGCAGGATGTTCAAGAAGAGGTTTTCAAACTTCTAGGTATAGATGAAGAAGAAGCAGCTGAGAAGTTTGGTTTCTTACTTGACGCCCTAAAGTTCGGTGCGCCTCCGCATGGTGGTTTTGCATTAGGATTTGACAGAATTATGATGCTTATCACGAAAAAATCAAGCATCCGTGATGTTATAGCATTTCCAAAGACTCAAAAAGCCTCTTGTGTGCTTACAAAAGCACCAAGTGCGGTTGATAACAATCAACTAAGAGATCTACATATTAGATTAAGAGAAAACCCTTTAAAATAGTCCCGTAAAGGAAAGTAATTTCCTTTACTCCGCTAAAGCCACTAAGGCTACTGAAGCTAACTTTTTCAAAAGTTAGGTCAAAACTTCAAGGATTTATTTTTGAAAAAACTCTTTTTAATTATCGGAGCACCAGGCTCTGGTAAGACTACAGATGCCCAGCTTATTGCAAAGAACAACAGCAATATCACTCACTACTCTACGGGCGATATGCTTAGAGAGGAAGTTGCAAAGGCGAGTGAACTTGGTTTAGAGATAGATAGCTATATCTCACAAGGTCTTATTGTGCCTATTAGCATCGCAATTAAAACTATCACAAACGCTCTAAAAAATGCTCCTACAGAGATTGTCATTATAGATGGTTATCCTAGAAGTATGGAGCAGCTTGAAGCTCTTGATAAGTACTTAAAGAGTGATGATTCACTCAAGCTTGTGAGTGTTATAGAGGTAAAGGTAAGTAAAGAGACCGCAAAAGATAGAGTCTTAGGTCGTGCTCGTGGTGCTGATGATAACACAGAGGTTTTTGATAATCGTTTAAAAATCTTCACTGAGCCACTAGCCGAGATAGAGGCTTTTTACACCTCTAAAAATCTCTTAAAAACCATAGATGGCGAGAGAGAGATAGAAGAAATAGTTAGTGAGATGGAAGCTTTTATAAACTCTCAAGTGTGATAGTATGAGAATTGATCATCTTTTTCTCTTAATGTGTACCTTTTAGTTAGAGATGCAAAGAAAGCCCTTCCTAAATCATCGCACAAAAGTGCCTCTTTAGTTGCAACTTCATCGCTCATAGGATCAACTATTAGCTCATTTAACTTAGCTATAGTTAGGTTTTTATGAGCTCTTTTTTGTAGAACAACTTCATCGTCTTTTGAGATATAACCCTCTTTTAAAACTTTTGCGTACCAACCAGTAAAACCATTAAGAAATGTAACTTTTGTCATATCTTTAAGCTCTGTATTGGCGCTTAGTTTCCAACAAGGTTGTCTAGGTTGAGTTATTTGAACCAGACTCTGCCCTATCTCTAATATATCACCAACGCAAACACCACTCTCAGATATTTCAGATAAAACTAGATTTTCTCCAAAAGATGCTACGCCACTCATATCAAAGCTACTATTGAAATGTGAATTGATTTTCTCATAAGTAGTAGCGCAAAAGAGAAAAAGGGCTTTATTTTCTCCACCATGATGAAGTGGATCACCCTGCTCATCTTCACGAAAGCCTAACTTTGTAAGATAGGCTTTTTGTATTGGTCTTTTCTTTATGGCAGATACTAAAAGTTCTCTTTTGTTGTCTTTTAGCTTTGAGCTCTCAACATTTCCAACTTTTAACTCTAAAACCTTAGATATTACTTTTTTCATCTTGATTTAATAATCTTCTTCATCATCAAAACCAAAATCATCTTCATCGCCTTTTTGAGCCTCTAAGATATCATCTATAAGCTCTTTAGCTTCTTCTTCATCAATATCGCCACTTTTTATGTCAGCTAATACATCTTGCAAGTCTTCTTTAAATTCACGCAACTCTTCTATCTCTTCTTTAGCATCTTCGCTAGCAGACTTACTACCAGCTATCTCTTCAAAGATCTCATCAAGCCTTTCATCTATATCTGGGATAACGCTTTTTGTAAGCAGTTCTTCTAATTTTTTTATATGTGACATCTTTTTTCCTTAAATGAATTGCATAATAATACTAAAAAAATACCAAATATGTTAACACATCATGGATTTTGTCGATGTATATGTATAATAAATCAAGGAATTTTATCATGTTAGTTTGGTTATTGGTATTTTTATTGCTTATGCTTATTAGTTATACTATTTACAGAACAATTTTTTACGTAAAAAAGATAGATTCTAAGAGTAGTAAAGAAAACTATATTTTTAAATTATAAGAGATAACTATGACAATGAGAATTAATCATGTTTTTAAAGGACATAAAACACTTCTTGGAAACAGGTATGTTACATATGCAGAGGTTGAGCTACCTCTAAAGTATGAACTTTTTAAAAAATCAAAAGATGGCTTTGATTGGGGAAATAGTAGTTCCTCATCTGTGCAATTAGCATTTTCAATGCTTCATCAACTCAGTGACCCTGAATTTGCACAAAACCATGCTGTAGATTTTTGTAATGACATCATAAAAGG
>JAQUFE010000027.1:17947-28268 GCA_028684815.1 Sulfurimonas sp. | reverse complement strand
GGGACGGAGTTCTTTATCTATTCTAATTTGCGGCTCACTCCCAACAACAAGATGTAAATCGCTAGAGCCATAAGCTAAGACACTCTTTAGTAGTTTTTTAATATCTACTGTTTTTCTTACTTCTTCACTCATATTGAGTTCCTTTTTTCTACTCTATTATCTTAGGAACTATAAAAAAGTTATCATCACTTTGTGGTGCATGTTTTAGTATATCTTCATTTATCTTTTGATCGCAAAAAGGGATATCTTCTCTTAGATAAGTACCTTTGTCACTCATTGCAAAACTGCCATTTACGCCATCAGTATTTAACTCGCTTAAGTTGTTAACAAAGCTAACAACCTCAGTGAGTTGAGATATAACCTCTTCTCGTTTGTTTTGTGAAATCTTTAAAAAAGATAGTTTTTCTAGTTTACTTAACAGTGCATCATCTACTTGCATTTCTAGCCTTAATTATATAATTTTGCAAGATTGTAACAAAAAATATCTATGTGTTTGATGAAACTTTAACAAAGGATGCGATATTATTGCAAACTTATAAAATTATGTTGCAACAAAGGAATATTTTTGAGTCTTAAAAACGATATTGAAATGGTAAGAGAAAAGTTAAATTCTGAAGAGAAATTTTTTGAAAAAGCTGTGATAACGGAGAGATTCGTTAAAAAGTATAAAAAATTTCTTATCGGTGGACTTGTGGCTATTGTAGTTGTTGTTGCTGCAAACATAGCTTATGACATAAACAAAGAGTCAAAGATAAAAGAGGTAAACAGAGCTTTGGCTATCTTAGGTGAAGATGCCGAGAATTCTGAGGCACTCAACACTATAAAAAATAGCTCGCCAGCTCTCTATGATGCTTGGATATACTCAAATGCAGTTGCAAAAAAAGATATGCAAAGTATGAAAAAACTAACAAGTTCATCATCTATAATGGTGGCAGACTTAGCTAGTTATGAAGTTGCACAAGAGTCAAAGGATGCTAAGCTTCTTGATGATTACGCTTCAAGAAAAGATGCAGTTTATAAAGACTTAGCTCTAGTTCAAAGTGCTATCATTTATATGAGCAACTCAGAGATACAAAAGGCACATGAGAGATTGGCTAAGATCTCTTCTGAGTCATCTTTGAAAAATATAGCTAACGCTCTTATGCACTATGGAGTGAAGTAAAATTGTGAAAAAGTTACTATTACTACTCACTATCGCCATAGCTTTTATTTTTTTAGGGTGTAGCTCTAAAAAAGTTTTTGAGCCAAAAGATGTAAAAGAAGATTGGGCTTACTATGGAAATGCTACGAGCAAGATAGTGAGTGTTTCTTCTAATGCTGCAATGCTAGAGACGAGAGAAGTACTTTTGCAAGATAGACTCTTAGATGTTAAGATAGATGAATCATATAGACTCTTAGGAAGTAGCGATGGTTGGGTTTTAAGCTCAACTATAGATGGAGAACTAAAGATTGATTTTATAGCAGATGAAACATTGACAAAGAAGTTTAATCTCAAAAAAACTATAGCAGCTGCGAGTATAAAAGATGACATCTTGGCTGTTTTGTTTGCTAACAACGATATGGCTCTATACTCTATCTCACAAAACTCTCTTTTAGTTCAAGTTCAAGGTACACCATCAATAGCAGTAGATGATAGGATCACAAGTCCATACTTTATGAATGACTTAGTTCTGTTTTTAACACTCGATGGCAAGATTATTATTGTAAACTCCCAGACAAAAAAGAAACTAAGAACAACTATAGTCTCCACAGATGATAACTTTAACAATGTTATCTACTTCAATGTAGTTGATAACAAGCTAATAGCAGCAACATCAACAAAAATCCTCTCAATGGCAGCTAAAGAAATTAGAGTAAGTTATGAAATACGTGATATTGTAAGCCTTGAAAAAGAGATATTTATCACTACAAAAGAGGGTGAAGTTATATCTTTGACTCCAGACTTACAACTCATTGCAAAGATAAAGTTTCCATTTGCTCACTTTTTAGGTCTTATAGTTCATAATGAAAAGTTATATATACTTGAAAAGCAAGGGTATCTTATAGAAGTCTCAAGAGATTTGCAAACTCATACTATATATGAAGTAAATGTAGATGATGGGTTTGTTTACGAGGCGGACAAACTATTTTATGTAAAAGATGAATACATCTCACTTGAGTAATGAGTTAGAAGCTTTTTTGGAGTACATTAGTGTCACAAAGGCACTAAGCCAAAAGAGTGTTGAAGCTTATATGAGTGATTTAATCTCCATAGAAGAAGAGTTAAAAAAACCACTTATAAAACTCGATACTAAAAATATACTCTCCTTTTTATCAAAATACACAAACAAAAGAACACTAAACCGCAAACTCTCCTCCATAAACGCTTTTTTTGACTTTTGTTACAAAAGTCATTTTTCTGAGCAAAAGACAAAACAAAAGTTTGCTAAAATCCCTAAACTACTGCCAAAATTTCTCTCATACCAAGAGATACAAAGTTCATTAAAACTCATAGACACAAGCTCTTGGTTAGGTTTAAGAGACTACGCTCTTTTAATGTTCTTATATGCATCTGGCACTCGAATCAGCGAATGTTTAGCTCTTGAACTTCAAGACTTAGAAGATGGTTGGCTACGCATTAGACATGCAAAAGGAGAAAAGGAACGAATAGTTCCCATCGCAAAAGTAGCCATAAGAGTTATAAATGAGTACATCAAAGAAAAACCAAAAGATACTCAAAAAGTCTGGGTAAACTACAAAACAGAACCACTTAGTAGAATCTCAGCATATAAGATATGTCAAAAATACCTAGGAGTCTCACCCCATGTTTTAAGGCACTCCTATGCAACTGCACTTATAAGTGGTGGAGCAGATTTAAGAGTAGTTCAAGAGTTACTAGGTCACTCATCACTTTTAACTACTCAGATATATACACATATACAAAAGCAAGATTTAAAAAATACAGTAGAAGTTTGTCACCCTTTAGCATAGAGTTGTTTTAATTTCTATCTCATTGCAGAGTAGATATAATTTCAAATTCTTTATTGAACCATCTGATTAAGCTATAAACTAGATTCCGCCTCAAGCACAAAATGACGGGGTGCGAGTCATCCTGAACTTGATTCAGGATCCAACTTAATAAGTGTTCAGAGCATTCTATTGTAAATATATAAAAGATTTTTACATAGTTTTATATAGATTTTTTTTGATTTAAGTATGGTTTTTCAAAGAATTTTAGTTATTTATTTGATTTATGAGATTTTGGAGTTTTATATATATGGTAAAAAAATTTATTCCTCTTATAGTTGTTGTTGCTCTTGTAACACTTATTGTTAGTCTATTTTTAATGCTTGCATCTAAAAATCAGATGGTAGTTATAAAAGAGCAAAACTTAAAAAAACTACCTTATGAGCTTGTTGTAAATAAGTATCAAGATAGTGATTGTGGAATGCTTATAGATGACTTAAGAGATGTCTCACAAGTTATCTCGCCTAGTGGAAAAACTTGGTTTTTTCATGACCATGGTGGTTTTGTAAAGTGGCTTGAAGATAAGGCATTTAAAGATGAAGCTGTTATCTGGGTTATGAGTAGAGATACAAAAAAGTATATAGATGCCAAGTCAGCTTTTTATTCACTAACTGATAAAACTCCTATGGGATATGGATTTGGTGCTTATGAAAAAAAGGTAGATGGTAGTGTAGATTTTGATACAATGCGACTAAGAATGTTAAGAGGAGAGACACTTAACAATCCACACATTAGAAAAAAACTCTTAGGAAAATAATTTAAAATTATGGAAACTGTAAATATATTAACCATTATGAGCATCGCATTTCTAGGTTCTTTTGGACACTGCATCGGAATGTGTGGAGGAATAGTTCTGGCGTACTCTACTATAAAGATAGAACCAAAGAGTTCTAAAGTCTCACAAAGTTTTGCACATCTTCTCTACTCTTTTGGTAGAGTTTTTACCTACTCTATACTAGGTGCTATGTTTGGAGCTCTTGGTGGAGTTGTCACTTTTTCAAACAATGCAAATGGAGCTCTACTTATATTTGCAGGGGTAGCTATGGTTCTAGCAGGACTATCTTTAATGGGTAAAATCAAGTTTTTAACCCTTATAGAGCACTCTTTTTCCTCATCATCTGCCTATAAAAAAGCTTTTAAAAAGGTTTTAAACTCAAAATCAAATCTTAGTTTTTTTGTTCTTGGGATGTTAAACGGACTTTTGCCTTGTGGTTTTGTTTACTTCTTTGCCATCACAGCAGCAAGCACTGCTAGTCCATTCTATGGTGCTTTAGTTATGGCTATCTTTGGACTAAGTACTATTCCTGCGATGTTTGGGCTTGGTTTTTTAGCTACGCTCACAAGTGCAACAAGCTTTAGAAATATGATGATGAGCCTTGCATCTATTGCAGTTATTTTATACGGCGCATATACTATTTATAATGGGTATGATTATATAGCAAATCCAAAGAAGTCTCTTACTGAGTGTCATACGTGAGTTCTAAAAAATATATATATGTTAAAGTTAAGTTTTAGCATATTTAAATGAGAGTAGCATTTGCTTAAGGAACATGTTATGAATGAAAAATTTAATAGAGATTTTTTAAAAATCCTACTTGTTATTGTCACTCCTATTTTGCTACTCGTGTTGCTATTTAGCTTCTATCTTTTTGATAGACTCATGGAAGATAAAAAAAAGTTTCTTTTAGAAAAAACTTACTCTATGGCTAGCATGATATCAAGTGTGGCCGCCTTTGATAAAAAATACTCTATCAACCATGATTTTGACAACATGGCATCAAATGCAACTATTTCTCAAGTACAAAAAACTTTTGACTCTATCATCCAAGTGGACCTTGAACTAGAGTATCTTCTTGGAGTTAGAGAGGGCGAACATATAAAGTTTTTAGCTCACTCAAAAGAGGAAGTCTTAGATGTTGAGATAAAAAACCTAAGTATCGCAACCCCAATGAGAAATGCTTTAGAGCAAAAGAGTGGAGTTGGTATTGAAAATAACTATCTTGGTCAAAAAGCTCTTGCATCTTACACTCCTATAAAAGGAACAAATTGGGGGCTTGTAGTTGAGCAGCCTTATAGTGTTCATATCAAGCCACTATATCAGACTTCTATAATGAGTGCTCTTGCAATAAGCTCCTTTGTAATTTTTTTATATTTTATTTTAAAGAGATATGAAATAAAAAAAACGAGACTTATAGAGCAAAGTGAGAAAAGATTTCAACAACTCGTTGAGAGTAGTGATGATTTTGTGTGGGAGATAGATAAGCATGCTACTTACACGTATGTTAGCCCGCAATCTAAAAAAATCATAGGTCATGAGCCTAGTGAAATTATAGGTAAAAAACCCTTTGATTTTATGAATGAAGAGGAGTCAGCTAGAGTTTCTAAAGAATTTTTTGAGCTCTCAGGTAGGAGAGAGAAGATAGTAAACCTTGAACATACTCTTTTACACAAAGATGGATATGATGTGCATATACTAACTAGGGGATCTCCATTTTTTGATGAAGTAAATAATCTACTAGGCTATAGAGGCATAGATAGAGATATAACGCTTATGAAGATAAAACTCCAAGAGATAGAGTATCTAGCTTTTTATGACGCTCTAACAGGTCTTGCAAACCGCCAAAATATCTATGAAAAAATCTCACAAGAGATTAACTATGCAAAAAGAAATAATACACAGTCAGCTCTTCTTTTTGTTGACTTAGATGATTTTAAAGTTATAAACGACACACAAGGTCATGACCATGGGGATGAAGTTTTAAAGAGCGTGGCTAATAGACTCTTAGAATCCATCAGAAGCTTTGATACAGCTGGGCGGATTGGTGGAGATGAATTTGTTGTTTTAGTAAGAGGAGAGGATATAAGTGAAGATAATTTTGCTCATTTTGACGCACTTATAGAGAGAATTTTAAAAGAGGTAAATGAGCCAATTATTGTAAAAGATTATAAACATCAAGTTAGAGCTAGCATCGGGGTGGCAATAATTCCTAGAGATGGTGATAGATTAGAAGATGTTTTAAAATGTGCAGACCGTGCCATGTATGAAGCAAAAAAACTAGGCAAAAATCGCGTCGTATTTCATAAAAGCTGATATAATAAACCTAAAAAAGGCTTCTTGATATGATTATGCAAAAAAAGAGAAAAACTAAATGAGTAAAGTTGTAACTGTCATAGACACTTTTGGTTTTTTCTTTCGCAGTTTTTACGCTCTCCCACAACATCTAAAAAACAAAGATGGCTTTCCTACAGGTCTTTTAACAGGTTTTACAAACTTTATCTCAACTCTGCAAAAGCAGCACGATAGCGACTATCTTATCTTTGCGATTGATAGTAAAGGTGATACTTTTAGAAATGAGATTGACCCAAACTACAAAGCAAATCGCCAAGCTCCACCAGAAGAGCTTACCATGCAACTCCCAATTGCCATAGACTGGATAGATAAGATGGGTTACAAAACATTAGGATATAGCGGTTTTGAAGCAGATGATATCATAGCTACTGTAGTAAAGTATGCAAGAGAGAAAGACTACACAGTTCGCATAGTCTCACACGATAAAGATTTGTATCAACTCATAGATGATGGAAGAGTTGTAGTTATAGATGCTATCAAGAAAAAGGTTATGGATGAAGATGCTTGTTTTGCCAAATATGGTGTCACCCCAAAGCAGTTTATAGATTATCAGTCCATCTTAGGCGATAGTGCAGATAATGTCCCAGGAGTCAAGGGTATAGGAAAAGTTGGGGCTGAAAAACTTCTAAAAGAGTTTGGCTCACTTGAGTGCATCTATGAAAATGTGCATCTTGTAAATGGAGCAAATAAAAAAAAGCTTTTAGAGTCAAAAGAGAGTGCTTTTATGTCAAAAGAGTTAGTCTCACTTCGTGATGATGTCTTAGATGAAATCGACTTTGAAGAGTATAAAATGGATGTAGAGCATCCATTTTTAAATATCTATGACGAGCTTGTAAAGTATGAGCAAAATGGCATCATCAGAGCCTTAAAAGCAAAAGATATACTTACAGATGAGATAGAGATAAAAGCAGAAAAAAAGCTAGCACAAGATAAAAAAGATAGTAAAAAACTTGACTTTATAACTACGCTTATAACAGATGCAAAAGAGCTAAAGAGTGTTTTAAAATCCCTCACTCCTCAAACTATAGTAGCTTTTGATACGGAGACAACAGGACTAGAACATGACAAAGATTTTATTGTAGGTTTTAGCTTTTGTTTTAACAACAAAGAGGCCTTTTATGTGCCTTTTGCTCACTCTTATTTGGGTGTGCCAGATCAAGTAACTAAAGAAGATGCAGCAGATGCAATCAAGCAAATCTTTAAGAGTAAAGTAGTTGGTCATAACATCAAGTTTGATCTGCACTTTATCTCTAAGCTCCTAAATGAGGACACATTTGAAGTTTACGCAGATAGCATGATATTAGCGTGGCTTATAAATCCAGAGAGTGCTTTAAGTCTTGATAAATTAGCAGATAAGCTACTAGGTCACACTATGGTTACATTTAAAGAGAGTGTAAAAAAAGGCGAGACTTTTGCCTCAGTTGAACTTCAAGATGCAACTCTTTATGCAGCAGAAGATGCCTTTATAACCTTAAAGCTTTTTCATCTCTTTAACCAGAGCCTAAAACTCCAAGATGCCGAGCATCTTATAGCTGAGTCGATGGAAGTTGAAGTCCCGTTTATAACTACACTTCTACATATGGAACAAGCTGGAATTAGAGTTGATGGCGCATTTTTAGAAGAGTTTTTAGTTGAGATAAAAGAGATGCTAACAAGGCTTACAAGAGATATCTACATAGAAGCTGGAAGTGAGTTTAACATCAACTCTCCAAAACAGTTGGGAGTTATACTTTTTGAACACCTTGGTCTGCAAACTGGCAAAAAGACAAAAACTGGCTACTCAACTGATGAGAAAGTTTTAAGTTCACTAAAAGATGCTCATCAAATTATCCCGATGCTCTTAGAGTATAGAGAAGTTTATAAACTCTTCTCAACCTACATAGAACCACTTTTAAAACTAAGTAAAGAGCATGAAGATAGCAGAGTTCATACCTCTTTTGTTCAAACAGGAACAGCAACGGGAAGACTAAGTTCTAAAAACCCAAATCTACAAAACATACCAGCTAGAAGCGAGTTGGGTCTAAGAATCAGAGAGGCTTTTGTGGCATCTAGTGGCAACAAACTCATAGGTATAGACTACTCTCAAATCGAGCTTAGACTCCTAGCTCACTTCTCACAAGACAAAGTCTTGGTAGATGCATTTAAAGCAGACAAAGATATCCACTACCAAACAGCAGTTGTACTCTTTGGTGAAGGTGAGGCTAAAGGCAAAAGAAGTGTTGCAAAGACTGTAAACTTTGGGCTTTTGTATGGCATGGGACAAAAAAAGCTCTCAGATACTCTAGGCATCACAACTAAAGAAGCAAAAGATATTATAGAGAAGTATTTTGAGTCCTTTCCTACTGTAAAGAGTTATTTTAGAAGCATTGTTGAACTCTCTAAAACCAAGGGTTATGTAGAGACACTTCTTGGCAGAAGAAGATACTTCGACTATGAGAGTGCAACTCCAATGTTTAAAGCCGCTTATGAGAGAGAGTCAGTAAACAGTGTCTTTCAAGGAAGTGCAGCTGATATCATAAAACTTGCTATGAACAAGATTGCAAAAGTCATAAGAGATGAAAAACTAGAAGCTAGGATGCTACTACAAATCCATGATGAACTTATCTTTGAAGTAAAAGAGAGCGAGGCTGAGTCTCTTGCTAAAAGATTTCAAGAGATTATGCAAGATATTTATGAGCTTAGAATTCCACTAAAAGCTGATGCAAATATTGGTGATAATTGGGGAGAGTTGAAGTAGGGTAAACTTGATTTGATATATTTTTCCTCTGATATATCCTTTTACTCTATTTTCTGTGTCAATATTAATTTCTTTATATGCAATTTTTGCATATAAACGCCCCAATTATTATAATTTTATTATTTAAAATAATCTAATTAATGCTTATTTTGGAAAATATTGCTAGTGCAATACCCACTAGAAAAAATCCAACTACAGCTATTATAATTGACTTTATCATTTTCTTTGCCCATTTCACTTCTGCAACTTCATCAGGTTCAACATCTATTTTATTTTCCATATAATACTCCTCCATAACTTTATAAAATAGTAGTATATCAAAATTAAATAGGAGAATATAAAAATAATTATTTGTGTTTGCAAATGTCATTTATTACTTGAATTAGCGTAACTACATTCAGTAATAGCATCTCTTGAAATATAAGGATTTAGTAGATGCGAACTTGTTTTTATTGATTTTGATAAACTCCAATAAAGCTTAAATATAGCAGAAAAAGACTCCTCAAACTTGTTTTACTTTTTTTCTCTTGTAGTCTTATAAATAAAACTAAAAACCTCTGCAACTGCTCTATATAGTGCTTCTGGGACTTCTTTATCTAGTTCTACTTTTGAGAGTAGCTCTATGAGGTCTTCATCTTTTTGTATGGGGAGATTGTGAAGCTGGGCTATTTTTATGATGTTGTTTGCAACTTCGCCTTCGCCTTTTGCTATGACTCTAGGAGCTGACTCTTTACCTGTGTCGTATCTAAGTGCGGCTGCTTTTTTACGATCTGGCATTTTGTGCCTCCTTGCGGACAATTTTTACTCTTTTCATGCTTTTATCTCAAACCCTATGTTTATACTCTGTGTATTTACTTCATAAGCACTAGTTGGCATCTTTTTTGTAGCATCTTGTATGCGAATCTCTCTTGGTGTAATGTTTGAGCCTATGAGTGCAGAACGAAGTGAAGGGATATTTTCTTTTATAAGCTCTTTTAACTCTTGATTATCTGAGAGAATTTTTATATTTAGTTGATTTTCTTCATACAAAACTAACTTTAGATTTAGCTCTCCATAGTTTATAAGTTTTAACGAAATATCGCAGTAAAACTTATCATCTACATCTTTTTTTAGTTCTATCTGTCCATCTTTTAACTCCTGCCATGAAAAAGGAAGATAGAGAGATGAGGAGTTTGATAGATGCGAGACGAGTTGATAGTAGTCAATTTGAAGTGCTAATTTATCAATGTTTTTTAGTATATCAGCTTGGTTTGGACTAGTTGACTTTACTATCTCTTCTTTGGTTTGGAGCAAAATTGATTTTAAATCATTTGCGATAATCTCTTTTACATTTTGCTGCGTCTCTAGTTTTAGCGGAGCATCTAGTGAGTGGAGCTTGCCTATAATAGTTTTCATCTCTTTAGAAAAAAGCACATCTAGTGGCTTTTGTTCGGCGAGTTTTGGGTCAA
>JAQUFE010000027.1:0-17847 GCA_028684815.1 Sulfurimonas sp. | reverse complement strand
TATACTCAGCATAAATTAGTATAGCAGATAAATATGCAAAATATCAATACTCAAATAATTTTGCTGTGATATAATTGCTTTATCATGCTAGAACAATATAAAAATGCCATAGAAAAAAGCAATATCATCTCAAAAACTGACACAGAGGGCATCATAACTTTTGTAAATGAAGAGTTTTGTAAAATCTCAGGATATACAAAAGAAGAACTCATAGGCAAAAATCACAACATTGTAAGACACAGTGATGTAGAACAAGAAAAGTTTAAAACTCTATGGGAGACTATAAAATCCAAAAAAGTATATAAAGCTACAGTGAAAAACCGTGCAAAAGATGGTTCTGTTTTTTATGTAAATACAACAGTTATCCCTATCTTAAACAACAAAGAAGAGATAGTAGAGTTTATAGCTATCCGTTATGATGTTACAAAAGAGGTTTTTTACAAAGAAGAACTTCTAAAAAAAGAGAAAGAACTACAAGAGCTAAATGAGACACTTGAGCTTAGAGTTGAGAGAAAAACTAAAGAGCTTGAAGAGTTAAACAAGACATTAGAAGAGAGAGTAAAAGAAGAAGTATCTAAAAATGAGCAGAAGCAAAAAGTGATGTTCTTACAGTCTCGCGAAGCTTCTCTTGGGCAGATGCTAGCAAATATCGCCCATCAATGGAGACAACCACTAACTGAGCTAAATCTAACCCTCTTTAGTATGAAAAAAGCGGCTCAAAATAGTGACGAGGAGAAGCTAACAATCTTTTACGATGAGAGTAAAAACATCTTAAAAAATATGTCCCAAACTATAGATGACTTTACAAATTTTTTCAACCCTCAAAAAGAAAAACATCTTTTTTTTGTAAATGAGAGCATTGAAGAGGCACTTAGCCTTTTGGATAAGATGATAGCTGAAAATATGATAAGCGTTAAAGTAAAGCTAGAAAAATCAGAAGTGCTCGGCATCCAAAATGAACTTACACAGGTCATCATCAACCTTATAAAAAACTCTAAAGATGCCTTTATAACTAAGGCAATCCTTATAAGAGAGATTAGCATTACGCTAAAAGAAAAAGATGGTTTTGCACATATTGAGTTTCAAGACAATGCAGGCGGCATCTCAAAAGAAAATATCGACAATATATTTGAGCCATACTTTACAACTAAACATCAAAGTAGTGGAACAGGTTTAGGACTTTTTATGTCAAAGATGATTTGCCAAAAAGGTCTTGATGGAGATCTTGAAGTGAGCAGTAAAAAAGGTATAACAAACTTTAATATAAAAATCCCACTTGCAAAGAGAATGAGATGAAAAATAAGTCACTAAAGAGTTTAAGAGTTCTTTTTGTAGAAGATGAAGAGAATATTGCAAGGCTTTTAAAAGAAGCTATAGGTGATAGTTTTTACAGTTTTACTATAGCAAAAGATGGAAGAGACGGTTTAGAGATGTTTGAGAAAATCTCGCCAGATATCGTTATCACAGATATAAATATGCCAAAGATGAGTGGCTTAGAGATGGCTAATGAGATAAAGAAGATAAACCAAAACATCCCCATCATAATACTTAGTGCATTTAGTGATAAAGAGAAGTTTTTAGGTGCCATAGATACAGGAGTTGCAAAGTACTTCTTAAAACCTTACGAGCCAGATGAGATACTCAACTACATAAGCTCCATAGCCGATGAGTTAGGAAGTAAAACTGTAGAACTTTGTGAAGGTTTTAGTTACAACAAAACAACTCACGCACTATACAGAGACTTAAGGTATGTTCCACTCTCTAAAAATGAAAATAAATTCTTAAAACTCTTAGTAGAAAATGAAAATAGCATCATAGACGATGAGACGATAAAACAAAGCATTTGGGGCGAGAGTGTAAGTGATGAGAGACTTAGAACTTTTGTACGCAGACTTAGGGCTAAGACCTCAAAAACACTTATTATAAATATAAAAGGAGTAGGGTATAAACTTCGGTTTTTCTCATGATTCGCAACTCGCCTCCTAAAGAGTTTTACATTGGGCTATCCTAAAATCTCTTCTATATAAAATCTATCATTTTTCTCATTTATCTTTAGCTCTATATCAAAGGTTTTAGATATATTTTCGCTTGTAAGGATATCTTTTTTGAGGCCGCTTTTAAAGATGGTATTGTTGCAAATTAGAGCTACGTGATTTATCTCTTTAAAGACCTCTTCTAAATGGTGCGTGACTAGGATGATGGAGTGGTTTTGTGAGAGTTTTCTTAAGAGTTTTATAAAGTTTATCTGCGCTTTTATATCTAGTCCTACCGTTGGCTCATCTAGTATAAAGGCTTTAGGATTGTGTATTAAAGCTCTTGCTATTATGCACCGTCTCAGCTCGCCTGTGGACATCTCTTTTACTTTTTTATCTCTTAAGTGAACTATCTCAAGCAAGCTTAGTGTTTCTAATACTTTTGCGTGTTGTTGCTGACAAAAGCTCTGATGTTTAAATGTACCTATGGAGCTGTAGTATCCACTTAAAACTACATCACTAGCACTTAAATGTCCACCTGAGTGTAAGAAGTAGTTGTGCAGGTCATTTGTAATGATGCCAAGCTTCTCTTTGAGTTCAAAGATGGAGTAGCGACTTTTGCCAAAAACCTCTCTTTTAAACTTATGAGCTCTGCGAGGATGCAAATCTGACATGATAAGCTTTAAAAGAGTGGATTTTCCAGAGCCATTAGAACCTAAAATAGCCCAGTTTTCTCCCTCTTTTATCTTAAGCTCTACAGCTTTTAGTACATCTCCATCATCATATCCAGCATAGATATTTTCAAAGTCAATTATGTGCATTAGCGAAATTTAACTCTGTCAATACTCGGCTTATAGGTTGGATCCTCTCCCTCAACCGTCCAGAGTTTTTTAGCCATTGCGCTGATGGAGTGTGAAAAATCTTCTTCTATTGGTTCTATAAAATCAACATCACTAAAATGCGTCATTAAAAGAGCCTTTTCATAAAGAAATCCTGAGTCTGTTGGTTCAAGTTTTATAGTTTTGTTAGACTCTAAGCTAGCTAGTGTCCAAATAGCTAAAAACTCTTCAGAACACTTACTCAAAATCTTGTCTGAAAACTCTTCAAAATTGCTATATCCGCTTAGTTCATAAAAGTCTATGATAAGGTCAAGTGTTTTGTAGAGATGCACAAAAGGAACCATAGAAAAAAGCATTCGCCCAATGCTCTTTCCTGTTGTGTGAACTGCACCTATAAAGATTCTAGCTCCTCCATCTGTGTCGCCAAAGTTGTTTGTTTTTAATCCGACAAGTCCGATGTCAGTGTGTCTATGTCGCCCGCATCCTTTGATGCAACCTGAAAAACCAACTGTGATGCCATGTTTTGCTATGCGACTAAGTGGTATGTACTTTGTCTCATCTTTGATGCTCCAAAAAGAGTAGGGGCAAAGACTTCCTGCACAGGCTATGATGGTTGAGCTCTCTTTTGGAGATGCAAATGGAGTTGACTTCTCTTTTAGCCCTAAAAGATAGATGTTTTGATCTATGCCTATTCTAATTTCTACACTGTTTTTGTTTGCAAAGTCAGCTATCTCTCTTATCTCTTTTACACTTAGTCTTGCAAAGTCAGTCTGATAGCAGTAAGAAAAAGTTCCATCCTTTAGCTCTTCGTGTGATGAGAAGATTCTCTTCTTTAACTCAATCTTTGCACCGCCATTAAAAGGCTTGCCGTACTCCTTTTGGATGTGAGCTTTTAGAGCATCTAAACCTATCTCTTCTATCAGATAAAAGAGGCGTGTTCTTGATCTTGTAAAGCGAGAGCCATGAAGATAAAAAGCCTCTACAAATGCTTTAAAGAAATGAAAAACTTCTCCTTCAAGCAAAAAGATATCTGCATCTTGTGCGATTTCGGTATTTTTTCCACCCATATAGACATTAAAGCCATAAACGCCATCTTTTTGTGCAAGTGCAAAGTAGAGGTCGTTTGCAAAAAATGAGGTAACACTAGAACTATTTCCAGAGATGCCAATAGATACACGGCGAGGTAACATCCCAACATAGCGAGGGTTTTTGAGTATATACTCTTGCATCTGCTCGATAATTGGATAGACCTCTATAACGCTGTAAATGCCACAACCATCATAGACATCACTTACTATATTTCTTACATTATCGCCTATACTTTGCCAAGTGGTGAGTCCGTGGGAGTTGAGTTTCTTCCAAATTTCTAAGACATCATCAGCTTCAAGGTCGTGGAGTTGTAAGCCAGCTCTTGCTGTTGTGATAAGAGTTAAGTCATACTTCTCAACTACGTCAGCGATATGGCAAAACTGCTCGGTTGTAATCCTACCAGCAGGCACGCGAAGTCTCATTGTAAACTCATCTTCTAAAAAGTCAGTTGTAAAGATGCCAAAGTCTTGAAGAAAAAATCTATCACCCTCTGCTAAGTTTTCAAAATCCAAATCTTCAAACTCTTTAAAATATTCTATAGGTTTTAGTCTTGCTTTGTATCTCTCTCGTTTGTTTAGTTTTTGCTCTGGGCTTTGCATAAAAATCTACTCCATAAATATATGACTTTATTCTATCCTATAACTAATATAAATAGCTTGATATATATTAACGCCAGATGATATTAAGTTCATCTAAGAGTAAAGATTTGTCAAAAGTTGATGTTGGAGCTTTAAGATTTGCGATGTTTATCTCAGTCTCTTGAAATATCTGAATGTAGTAGTTGTTTTTATAGCCTCTTTGTTTTAAATCTTTGATGATGGAGTTTATATCATCACTATTTAAGAGGTCGCTATGAAGGGTAGTTCTAGCTTCAAAGTCAATGTTTTTCTCTATAAGAAAATCAAGTGTTTTAGAAAACTCTTCGTACTTGTTTGAGTGTGTGATTTGTGTAAACTTCTCTTTTGGTGCTTTATAATCAAGTGCTACAAAGTCTAGTAAGTCTAACTCTATAAGTTTTTTAACTTGTGCAAAGTCGGTGCCATTAGTGTCTAGTTTTATCTTATAACCTAGCGCTTTTATAGCAAAACAAAACTCTTCTAAGTCATGCATAGTTGCTTCTCCGCCAGATAAAACTACGGCTTCAAGCAGACATACTCTAGTTTTTAAAAACTCTAGCACATCCATAAATGTATGGCTTCCCTCTTTTGCAAAAACAATATCTTTGTTATAACAGTAGTCGCATCTCATGTTGCAACCACTTAGCCAAACTATGCAAGCTAAATGGTCTGGATAATCAACATGAGTGAACTTTGTTATATCATATACAGCTCTAGTGTTCAGTGAATTGCTTTCTTTGTTTGTGCTCACCTGCTTTTCCTACATTGAAACTCTCTACTGGTCTATGATAACCCATAACTCTTGTATATACTATACACTTTTGTCTCTTCTCAACTAATAACGCCAATGCTTCATTTTTACTCATTTTGTTTTCCTTTAATTTATTTACAGTTCAAAACCCCGAACTTGTTCGGGGTGTTCCAATCACGAAACCTCAAGCTCTCTTTGCTCTATTAGTAGCTCCTCATCACATTTTGGACAATACTCATGCTCTCCTGCAATATATCCATGTTTTGGACATACTGAAAAGAGTGGAGTTACCGTGATGTATGGTAGTCTAAAGTTTGAGATTACATTTTTTACTAACTTTCTACACGCCTCAGTTGAACTGATTCTCTCTTGCATATATAGATGCAAAACTGTCCCACCCGTATATTTACACTGCAAATCATCTTGAAGTGTAAGTGCTTCAAAAGGATCATTTGTCAAATCAACTGGGATTTGAGATGAGTTTGTGTAGTAGATATTTTTGCCCATTCCAGCTTGAATGATTGAGTCGCCATATCTCTTCTTATCTTCTTTAGCAAACCTATAAGTAGTTCCCTCAGCAGGAGTAGCTTCAAGGTTGTAAAGATTGCCTGTCTCTTCTTGAAACTCTACCATTTTATCTCTCATATGATTGAGTAGTTTTGTTGCAAATTCTATGCCTCGCTCATCACTAACATCGTAAGCATCTGAGGTGAAATTTCTTATCATCTCATTGATGCCATTTACTCCTATAGTTGAGAAGTGGTTTTTAAAACCTGGTAGATATCTCTTAGTATATGGAAAAAGTCCTCTATCATACATCTCTTGGATAAATACTCTCTTTTTCTCTAGCGTACTCTTTGCATGGATCATAAGCTCATCAACTCTAGCCATCAGAGCCTCTTCATCGCCTTTATATAAAAAGCCAAGCCTAGCCATGTTAAGTGTTACAACACCGATACTTCCAGTCATCTCAGCACTTCCAAAGAGTCCGCCACCACGTTTGAGTAGCTCTCTTAGGTCGAGTTGCAACCTACAACACATACTTCTTACATGGCCTGGTTTATAAGCTTCTTCATTCTCTACTAAGTTTCCATCTGCATCTCTTTTGTACTGAGAGCCTATGAAGTTTTGAAAATATGAAGAGCCAATCTTAGCAGTGTTTTCAAAGAGTATATCTGTGTTTTCTCCATACCAGTCAAAATCTTCTGTGATGTTTACAGTTGGTATTGGGAAAGTAAAAGGTTGTCCTGTTTTGTCACCCTCAGTCATTATCTCATAGTAAGCTTTGTTGATTTGGTTCATCTCTGGTTGAAAGTACTTATATGTCATCTCATCAAGTGCATTACAGCCTCTTCTTTTTGCCTCAGCTTCAAGTTCACTATCTAAAAGATTTTTAAATAGATGAGTCTGCTTTGAAGTTGGAGTCTGATCCTTTAAATCTTCTGGAACTGTCCAGTCTATAGTTACGTTTGTAAAAGGAGATTGTCCCCAACGGGCTGGAACATTTAAGTTATATATAAAACTTCTAACTGCCTTTTTAACTTCTTTGTATGGAAGTTTGTCACGAAAAACATAGGGAGCTAAGTATGTGTCAAACGATGAAAACGCTTGAGCACCAGCCCACTCACTTTGAAGTATGCCAAGAAAGTTTGCCATCTGTCCTAGAGCTTCACGAAAATGCTTAGGTGCATCACTCTCAACACGACCGCGAACACCGTTAAAACCCTCATCTAGCAGTACTCTCAAACTCCAACCAGCACAATAGCCAGTCAAGCAGTCTAAATCGTGGATATGATAATCACCATTACGATGAGCATATCCCTCCTCTTTAGAGTAGATTTTATCTAACCAGTAGTTTGCTATAACTTTACCTGCAGTGTTGTTTACAAGTCCAGCATTTGAGTAGCCTGTGTTTGAATTGGCTTTTATACGCCAGTCACTCTTATCTATATACTCTTCTATAGTTTGAGTTGAGTTTATATAAGTTGTATCCTCATCTAAAAGAGCATCTCTTTGCATCTTGTGCATATGTCTGTAAAGAATAAATGAACGCATAACTTCAAAGTATCTAGCTTTGTATAACTCTTTTTCTATAGTATCTTGGATGTCCTCAACTGCAACAGCTCTCTTACTTTTAAGTCTGTCTAAGACATTAAAAAAGATAGAACTATCATAGATAACTCTCTCACTTTTAAAAGCTTTTTTGATAGCATCTTCAATCTTGAAAGATAAAAATTCCGCTTGAGTACCATCTCTTTTTAAAATTGTCTCTACCATCGCCATAACTCTCCTTTTAGCTTTTATGAAGAGAAGTTTAGAGTAAGATGAGTTAAACATTGATGAGGAAATATGTCACTTTCATGTCACTAAAAGCTCTCTTTGCCTCTCTTAGGGTATAATTCATCCATGAAAGAAAAAACACAAAAGATATTAGATATTTGGCACAAGCACTTTAGCGATGAAGATAGACAATATAGTGAGTTTGAAGACTCAGATATTGAGTACTTTGTAGGATGTATGCTCTATAATCACTTCAACTTCTCTTATGCACTTGATACTATGAAGAGTATAGATTTGTCCTATGATTTTTTAAGTTCATGCGGTGATGAGTATGATGAGATAGCAGCTCTCATTAAGAGTATAGAGATAGAAGATGAAGAGCAGAAAATAACATTTTTAAAAGAGTATATAAAAGAATCACAATCAAAATATAGCGAAGATGCACTCTACCTTTTAAACCGTTTAGCTTATCATGTTGATGGAGTTAAAAAGAGATTTTTAGCTGGGCAAAAGGCTAAAGCAGTCCAGTTCGTAAACCCGCTTTTGAGATGAAAAAGTATCTTATAACTTCAAGAGAGTTCTATACAGATACGCCTGCTGTCTTTCGCACAATCATGCATGAGCAGTTTGCAAAACACTTGCCAGATTTTGCACTCTATAGAGATAAAACAAATCCAAACTATAAGATTCAAGCTGAACATTTTGTTGAGGTGTGCGGAGAGTTTGAGGATATTAAAAGTTTTATCCATAGGGATGCAAAGCTTGCAAAAGAGTTAAATGCTACTGGGGTGCATCTAACTTCAACTCAAGGCGAGACAATAGAGTTTGCAAAAGAGTTAGGACTAGAAGTTATTATAAGTACACATAGTATAGATGAGGTTCTAACAGCACAGCAAAGAGGTGCCGATGCAGTGACTTTCAGCCCAATCTTTGCTTCTCCAAACAAGGGTGAGCCAAAAGGTATAGAAGAGCTAGAGAGGCTTTTAGATATGTGTGAGATAAAAGTTTTTGCTCTTGGAGGGATAGTTAGTGCCGAGCAAATAGAGCTGATTAAAAAAACAAAAGCGTATGGTTTTGCTTCTATTCGTTACTTCTATTAGTGCTTTAATCATAAAGTAACTATAGGTTGATATAATGATTCTAAGGTTCAAGAAAGATTCACTCTTATTTCTGAACAAAACAAACATAAGGAGTCAGAAATGGCTAAAGAATTATCAAAAAAAGATGTAAAAAAAGTTGTTGCTAAAGCAACTAAAAAAGCAGTAGAAAAAGAAGTTATTAGGAAAAAAGACGCAAAATCAGTTGCAAAGTCAGTTACTAAAAGCGTAGTTAAGAAGAAACCAGCAGATAAGAAAGAAGTTAAAAAAATCGTAAAGAAAATTTTAAAAAAATAGTCTAAGAAAGACTCCCCGCTAGATATCCGCTGGCAAATGACCATTGGAGATTATAACCTCCACATGGTCCATCAAGATTCATAAGTTCACCACAAAAATACAAGCCGTTTACAATTCTACTCTGCATACTTTTAGGATCTATCTCTTTTAAGTTAATTCCACCTCTTGTTATCATCGCTCTCTCAAATCCATCGTGACCTATTATGGTTAGAGGAGTAGATGCTAGTGTTTGTATGAGTTTGTCTTTTTGCTTGCCTGAAATATCTCTTAGTTTGGCATCTTCATTTATAGATGCAAGCAAGCACATCTCACGGGAGAGAGCATCTGGAAGTAGGGTGCTTACAATATTTAACACACTTATATCAGGATTTTTACTAGCTTCATCTTTTATATGTTTTAGTATCTCATCTTCATTCAGCCCTTTTGTAAGATTTACTAAGATGGGAACTTCTTTATACTTATCTATAAGCGGTGTGATTTCTCTTGCAAAGTCTAGGACGACGGGACCTCTAATACCTCTGTTTGTAAAGATAAGGTCACCTTTTGCTTTTAACTTTTTATGCTTTTTCATATCAACTCTAAGCTGGGCTTTTGCTATGGTGTCTGCACGGCAATTTTTTACCCAACTCTCTTTAGTGTGAAGCGGCATCATCGCAGGATATAGAGCAGTTGATGTGTGACCTAGCTCAGATGCTAAAGTGTAGCCATCGCCAGTAGCTCCAAGCATAGGATAACCCAAACCACCAGTAGCTAAGACAAGGTTTGAGCACTTAAAGCTCTCAGATGAGGTCTGAACACCACAAATAACTCCATCATTGCTAAGTAGTTTAGTGACTCTTTGTGAACACAAAATCTCAACTCCTACTCTTTGCATCTCATCTACTAGACTTTTGATGATAGTGCTAGAGCTGTGAGAAGTTGGGAAAACTCTAAAACCATCTGGTGCATGAGTCTCAACCCCAATACTTTTAAAAAATTCCATAAGTTTTTTGTAGTCAAACTCTCTTAGAGCATCTTGCATAAAACGACCATCTCTGCCAAACATTGACATAAACTCTTGTGGTTCTAGTGTATTTGTAAGGTTGCATCTTCCTCCACCAGTAGCTTTGAGTTTTGCACCTACTTGTGAGAGTTTTTCTAAGAGTAAAACGCTTCTGCTCTCTCGCGCGGCTCTAATAGCTGCAATCATTCCAGCTGCTCCTGCACCAATAACAACAAGATCATAGTGTTTTATCAAAGCATTTCCTTTTTGGCTTAAGTTTTAAAAGAGCTAATTGTATAACAAAATAGGAGATTAAACTTAACTATAGAGGTACAAATGCTACAATTGAATTTTTATTTTAAAAGGTTAGTTATGAGAAATTTTGTTTTGAGTCTTTTGATTTTATTTGCTTTTAGTGGTTGTTTTAGAAGTTCTTTGAGCTTAAACAAAGAAAAAGAGCTTACTTTAAACTACGATGCAAAGCATTTTGTTTTATCTAACGAAGTCATAAGCTCAGAATTTTTAAACTTTAAAGATCTTTATGTGAGTAGATATAAACTTCGGGATGAAGATGGTAGGATTGTTTTTTATGAAGTTGCTAAGACTGATATGAGTTTTGAGTTTAACTTTGGCGGTTTATATACAGTGATGTATGTTTTTGATAATTCACAAAAATATGAGAGTGTTTATGAGCAAAACAATCTTTTATTAGCTCAAATAAAACTAAAAGATGCATCATACTTAAATGTCATTATCCAAGCTAGTAACACTCAAAGCTACACATTCGCGTATGGCTTCTCAAACGCAGAGTTTTTACAAATAGCAAATAGTCTCACCCCAAAAAAGGCAATAAAAGAGTTAAAACATAATGGTTTAACTTTTACTTCATCAGATGCGCCAACTAGTAATTGGGGTGTTGAGATAGTTTTTTTTGCACCGCTTATTACCCCATATAGAGCGTTACACTCAAAGTGAGAGTTTCAATCAATAATAGAGAGAAGTGTTACAAATGTTACCGACCAAGTAGCTCATGTATGTGTAATGAAGTTCATAAGATAAAGACTAAAACAAAATTTGTTATACTCATGCATCCAAAAGAGTTTAAAAAAGTTAAAAATGGAACTGGGCATCTGACTCATTTGTCACTAGAGAGTTCTGAGTTATTTGTGGGAGTGGACTTTACAAAGCACAAACGAGTTAATGAGATTATAGACTCTTATGATAGTTATATTTTGTATCCATCTCAAGATGCTATAAACCTAACAAAGGAAGTTCCAGAGTCGCAAAAAGAGATGGCGATCTTTGTTATAGACTCTACATGGAGTTGCTCACTTAAGATGCTAAGAGAGTCTAAAAATTTACAACAGTTAAAATATATAAGTTTTGATGCAGTGAAACTATCTGAGTTTGAGATAAAAAAGCAACCATCAGAGTATTGTTTATCCACAATAGAGTCGGTTTTATCTGTTTTGGAATTACTAAATAAGCACAATAAAGAAGAGATAAAAAATGGTTGTTTTGAAGATTTTTTAAACCCTTTTAAAAAAATGATAGAGTATCAGCAAAAAATAATATCTAACCCTCTTAGTAATGCTGTGAGGTTTAAGAGAAAAAAAGAGGGATAAAAGTAGATGCAGATAGAGATTTACCTTTTTAAAGATGGAGAGTGGAACAAAGAGATAGATGGCTCTCTTGACTCATCAAACACTCTAATCATAATGTTTGGAAGTATAAATATACTAAATGTTAAAGATGGCATTGATGATATTATAGATAACTTTCCAACTTCAACTATAGTAGGTACTTCAAGCTCTGGGGAGATATATAGTAATGAGATTTTTCACGATTCTCTTAGTGTGAGTGTTGTGAAGTTTTCTAAGAGTAGATTTCGAGTTACGTTAAAAGAGATAAGTGAACAAAACTCCTTTGAAGTTGGTAAAAACATAGTAGATGAGTTAAATGGTGAAGATCTAAAGTGCATTTTTGTGCTAAGTAGTGTTGTAAATGTCAATGGCTCAGAACTTACCAAAGGGCTCTCTCATAATGCTCCAAAAGGGTGTGTTATAACTGGAGGCTTAGCTGGAGATGGAGTTGAATTTAATAAAATTTGGATATTACTAGGCTCAAAACTTATGAGAAAACAGATAGTAGCAGTTGGGTTATATGGCGCATCATTAAGAGTTGGCTCAGGTTGTAGATGTGGCTGGTCAAGGTTTGGATTAGATAGAAGAGTGACATCATCACATCAAAATATTCTCTACTCCATAGATAACAAACCCGCACTTGAACTTTACAAAAGATATCTAGGCCCTTACGCAGATGAGCTCCCAGCATCTGGGCTATACTTTCCTTTGATGTTACTAGAAGAGGGTAGTAAAAAGCCAACACTAAGAGCTATAAAAGCTATAGATGAGGAGAAAAATTCCATAACCCTAGCTGGTAGTATCCCACAAGGAAGCATAGTAACTTTTGCAAAAGCTAATTTAGATGAGCTTATTGATGGTGCTCAAGAAGCTGCACAGTCACTAATGGTAAGCTATGATAAAGATCAAAAGGCTCTATGTATAGCCATAAATTGTGTAGCAAGAAAGATAGTTTTAAAGCAAGAAGCAGAAGATGAGATAGAGATAGTTCATGATATCTTAGGTGAGAATGTATCACTTGTAGGATTTTACTCCTATGGAGAGATATCAAATATTTCAGAAGGCGGTTGTGACTTTCATAACCAGTCTATGACTCTGATGTTACTATATGAAGAAGATAATGATGTGTGAAGATAAACTACTATGTAGACAGCTTAAAAAAGCTGGTATAAACTCTTTTGAGTCACTTGACAAAGAGAAATTTGAGAACCTTTTAAAGTATGTAGAACAATCATATAAGGACCACAGCGACACTCGTCGCATTATAGAACACTCACTAGACATTGCTTCGCAAGAGATGAGAGAAGTTGTAGATGATTTAGAACAAGCGCATAAAGAAGTAGATAAAAAAAATAAGCTTATGTTTCAGCAGTCTCGTTTGGCTCAGATGGGAGAGATGATAAGTATGATAGCTCATCAGTGGCGGCAACCGCTAAACATGATAAGTGTGACAACTGCATCTATAGAGTTTGATCTTTTATTTGGAAAGTTTGATAAAGACAAACTAATAAAAGCGACCAATAAAATAGCTAGTTATTCACAACATTTGAGTGATACCATAGATGATTTTAGAAACTTTTTTAGGCCAAATAAGGAGATGCATAAAACTAGTTTTTGCGAAGAAGTAAAAGTAGTCCTTAGCATCATAGGCGAGTCTATAACTGCTAAAAATATAAAAATTATAAAAGAGTTAAATTGTAGAAGTGAATTTTATGTATATACAAATGAACTAAAACATGTAATCATTAACCTAATAAAAAATGCAGAAGATGCCTTGGTTGAAAGCAGTGTAAAAGATGCATGGATAAAGATAAAGACATATAGAACTGAGGATAAAAGAGTCTTAGAGATAAGTGATAATGGCGGTGGTATAGCGAAAGAAAATTTAGAAAATATATTTGATCCATACTTCTCCACAAAGTTAAAAAGAAGTGGAACAGGCTTAGGGCTTTATATGAGTAAAATCATTATAGAAGAGCATTGTAATGGTGAGTTAAGTGTTACAAATGATGAGTATGGAGCAGTTTTTAAGATAGTATTTCCCTACTAGGAGACTGTGAAATAACCCATACTCTCAGAACTTTGGAACGAAAGTAGTTTATCACATTTTTTGGAAGTGAGACTTTTAGGAATGCTAACTAGTGGCATCTTAAACTATGACTTAGCAGAGAAGCTTTAAAACAGTACAAAGGCGAGGCTAAAGCCTCACTTGCGAGTTATTTTCTAGTCTATAAGACTTAGTGCAAAACACTCTCTTTGACTATTTTAACTTCATAACCCATTCAATCATAGTCTCTTGAAGTTTTGGATTTGGAGCTTCCATAAACTCAATACTAAAACTATCTTTAAACTCTACAATACCAATACTTCTAGGTCTAACTGCTAATATTTTAGAGTTTGGTATAGCCGCACCGAAACAAAAAACAACATTTTTAGCGTCAATAATATCTTCATTTATCTCTCCACCTATACTTTTTGTATGTTTAAAGTGGTCAAAAATAGCAATATTAGTAGCTATAGGATGCTGCTCAATCATCTGTACAAAATACTCTACAAACTCATCAACATTTTTCTCTTTTCTCTCATTTTTATTTAACTCTAGAGAGTAAATAGGATATTTATCCAGAAGTATACTTTTTGTCATTTTCAACCTTTTTGATAATATAAATTTATGATAATAATAACAAAAACTTTATTAAAATATAGTGAATATGTATAAAACTATAAGCTATTTGTTAAACATTATAGATCCGAGTCTTATCATGTTTGAACCACAAATAATTGCTAACTCAAAATCTCCACTCATTCCCATAGAACAGATGCTAGCCCCATCAAGTGATTTATAAATCTCATAAGTTGTCTCAAAACTTTTTCTTATAACATCTTTGTCTTGGCTATGAGCACCAATGCTCATAACGCCCTTTAGATTTATATTTGGACACTCTTTTTTTATCGTCTCATAGGCTTTTGTCGCTTCTTCTGGCATAAATCCATGCTTTGAATCTTCTTTTGCAGAGTTTATCTGTAAGAGTGCATCTAGAGTCATTTCTCTTGCTTGAAGTTTTTTTTGCATCTCATAAGCCAAATCTAGGCTATCAAGTGAGTGAAAGAGAGCAGGGTTTATATCAAGTAAGTTATTAATCTTATTTTTTTGAAGATTTCCCACAAAATGCCACTCTAAAGGCAACTCTTCAAGCTCGGTAGCCTTTGCTTTTAAATCTTGAACCTTGTTCTCACCAAAAGCTCTCTGCCCAATACCGTAAAGCTTCTCTATCTCATCGGAAGTAGAATATTTGCTAATAGCTACAATTTTAACTATATGATAGTCACTAACCATAAGCCTAGCACTCTCAACCCTTCTAACAATATCATCTATATATATCTTGTACTCTTCTTGTGTCATATATGTCCTCTTAGAATAAAAAAATCAATTATTTTTAAATATTTTGTAAATATGATTTTACCTAAAAAAGATTATATATTTATAGCTTTTGCTTAAGATTATATCTACACAAATCACACTATTACAGAAAATTAAAACAAACAACTACTATTAAACTTTAATAATGAAACAAAAATGTATAATGAAATAAATAAAAATACAGCAATTTTTTAGGAACAAAATAAATGAATCAAGCAGTACATAATAAATTAGTATCTTTTATATGGAGCATCGCAGACGATTGTCTTAGAGATGTATATGTTCGTGGAAAATATCGTGATGTTATTTTACCAATGGTGGTTCTAAGACGATTAGATGCACTACTAGAGCCTACAAAAGAAGCAGTTCTTGATGAACTAAAGTTTCAACGAGAAGAGGTAGGACTTACAGAACTTGAAGAAAATGGTTTAAAAGATAAAAGTGGATATGTTTTTTATAACACAAGTCCATGGACACTTAAAAGATTGTATAGCACAGCTACAAACTCTCAGCAGATGCTAGAAGCAAATTTTAGTGAGTATCTTGATGGATTTAGCAAAAATGTAAAAGAGATTATAGAAAAGTTCAATCTCCGCTCTCAAATCAAACATATGGCTTCTAAAGATGTACTTTTAGAAGTACTAGAAAAGTTTACTTCACCAAACATCAATCTTACAGATAAAGAAAAAGAAGATAGTGATGGTAAAAAACTACCACCACTCACCAACCTTGGCATGGGTTATGTTTTTGAAGAGCTTATCAGAAAGTTTAACGAAGACAACAACGAAGAAGCAGGAGAACATTTTACACCTAGAGAAGTGATAGATCTTATGACGCACATTATCTTTGACCCAGTAAAAGACAAACTTCCTCCAGTTATGACTATCTATGACCCTGCTTGTGGAAGTGGCGGTATGCTTACAGAGTCTCAAAACTTTATAAAAGATGAAGATGGAGAGATAAAAGCTACTGGAGATGTCTATCTCTATGGTAAAGAGATAAATGATGAGACTTATGCCATCTGTAAATCTGACATGATGATAAAAGGAAACAATCCTGAAAATATCAGAAATGGCTCTACTCTAGCAACTGATGAGTTTAGTGGAACTACATTTGACTTTATGCTCTCAAATCCTCCTTACGGTAAATCATGGGCGAGTGAGCTAAAAAATATCAAAGATGGTAAAGATATTATAGATCCTCGTTTTATTGTAAGGCTCAAAGATTATTGGGGCAACGAAGCAGAAGCAGATGCCACTCCAAGAAGTAGTGATGGGCAACTCCTCTTTTTAATGGAGATGGTTAGTAAGATGAAACCTACATCTTCAAGTCCATTAGGAAGTCGTATAGCATCTGTTCACAATGGAAGTAGTCTTTTTACAGGCGATGCAGGTGGTGGCGAGAGCAATATAAGAAGATATATCATAGAAAATGACATGCTTGAAGCCATCATACAGTTACCAAATAACCTCTTTTATAACACTGGCATCACAACCTATATATGGATACTTTCAAACAACAAAGACCAAAGCAGAAAAGGAAAAGTTCAACTCATAGATGCAGGCGAACTTTATAAAAAATTACGAAAAAATCTAGGCGATAAAAACTGCGAATTTACACCTGAGCATATCCAAGAGATAATCGAAATCTATCAAAGCATGGATGAACAAGAAAAAGATGATGAACAAAAACTAGCAAGTAAAGTATTTCAAAACAGTGATTTTGGATACTACAAAGTAAATATAGAACGACCAAAAAGACTCAAGTCACAACTAAGAGATGATTTGATAGAGACGCTAAGATATGACAAGTCTCTCATAGAACCTATGACATGGGCGTATGAGTACTTTGGAGCATTAGTATATGAAGAAATCTCTACTTTAGCTCAAGAGATACTAGAGTGGTGTGAAAAAGAAGATATAAACCTAAACGCCAAGCAGAAAAAATCTCTTGTCTCTGGGGAGTTATGGAAAAAACATGAGAAGTGCTTGAATGTTGCCAATACTCTTAAAGAAAAAATAGGACTTGATGAGTATGATGATTTTAATATCTTTAAAACAAAAGTAGATGCAGTGCTAAAAGAAGAAAAAATCAAACTAAGTGCAGGTGAGAAGAACCAAATACTAAACGCCATCAGCTGGTATGATGAAAGTGCTGTAAAAGTTGTAAAAAAAGTCTCTAAAATAAATGGGGGAAAGTTAGATGCACTACTTGAACATCTAGCTTGTGAGGCTTCAGAGCTTGGAGATTTTGGATACTTCACTACAGGTAAAAAAGATGAGTATGTAGAGTATGAGACAGAGAGTGACCTAAAAGATAGTGAAAACATACCATTAGCAGATGATATTCACAGATATTTTTTAGCAGAAGTAAAGCCTCATGTAGATGAAGCATGGATAAACCTAGATAGTACAAAGATAGGCTATGAGATAAGCTTTAACAAATACTTTTACAAGCATAAACCACTCAGAAGTATAGAAGAGGTTTCAAAAGATATACTAAGTCTTGAAGAGCAAAGCGAAGGCTTAATCAAAGAGATATTGGGGCTATAGGATGAGTAAATTAGAAAAATATTCATCTTATAAAAAGAGTGGTGTTGAGTGGTTGGGGGAGATTCCTGCGGGGTGGGAACTAACAAGATTAGGTACCAAATTTAAAGAGAGAAAAGAAAAGGTATCTGATAAAGATTATGAACCTCTTTCGGTAACTAGAAATGGTATTGTTCCTCAATTTGGAATGTCCCCTATAAACTAGACAATTACTAACTCAGTAAAAACCTACTTTTTTGAAGACTCCAAATTATATCTTTTTTCAAACTCATTTGGTGAAATATAATCCAAATAACTATGTCTTCTTTT
>JAQUFE010000004.1 GCA_028684815.1 Sulfurimonas sp. | reverse complement strand
ACTATAATTCCAGAAAACACATCAGAGATAATCTGTTGTTTTGATATACCCTCTCGAATTAAAGTAAAAAGTTTTGGTTTAAAAATATTATTCATTTATATATGTTTCCTTACAATTGTAATTCTAATATATTATAAATTTAAGAGTGCCTTACACTAAAGTGTAAGGCGAAGATAGTGGGAAGAGAGACTTTAGTTAGTTATTTCCGCTAGCAAGTATAATTTCTTGATCTTTATATATACCTGTTCCAACTGGAATAGTACGACCAATGATAACGTTTTCTTTAAGGTCATTTAAGTCATCAACTTTAGCAGAAACTGCTGCTTCTGTAAGAACTTTAGTTGTGTCTTGGAATGACGCTGCTGAGATAATACTATCAGCCGCAACTGCAGCTCTTGTTATACCAACTAAGAATGGCTCAGCGATAGCTGGACGCCCACCTAAACGAGTAATCTTTTCATTTTCAGCTCTAAATTTAGCTTTAGAAATCAAGTCACCTTCTATAAACTTAGTATCGCCAGACTTAACAATTCTAATCTGTCTTAGCATCTGAGTAAAGATAACTTCTATATGCTTATCTGCAATATTAACACCTTGAGAGCGGTAAACTTGCTGAACTTCACTAACAAGATAGTTATAAAGTGCTTTAACACCCATAATACGGAGTAGTTCATGTGAAGAGATAATACCTGTTGTAAGTCTCTCCCCAGCGTGGACAAAGTCTCCAGGAGCAACAACTGCCACATGAGATTTATCTACAAAGTACTCCTTAATGATTCCGTTTTCAGAAACAATAACTATACGAACCTTACCACGAAGTGGTTTTCCAAAACTCACCGTTCCATCTATCTCAGATATAAGCGCGGTAGCTTTAGGACGACGACCCTCAAAAAGTTCAGATACTCTTGGAAGACCTCCAGTAATATCGCTTGATTTTTGAAGCGCTTTTGGAGTTTTCGCTAAGATATCTGCTACTTTTACAGTAGCTCCATCAGCCACATAGAGTGATGACTTAGAATCAATCGCATATCTTAAAAGCTCTCCATTTTCAGTAGCTAAGACTAGAGCTGGCTTATACTCAGCCGATAAGTGGTCATTTATAACAAGACGTACTTTTCCAGTTAACTCATCTAGCTGCTCACTTACTGTAGTTCCAACTATGATATCCTCATATTTTACTACACCATTTGCCTCAGAGATTACTGGATTTGAATATGGATCCCATTCAGCTATAACAGTTGACTCATCTGTTTTTGGTTTAGCTATAAGTACAGTTGGATCAACATCTGCATCATCATCTGCAACGATTACTGAACCACGAGCTATATAGTGTCTTATTGCTTCACGGTTATTTGCATCTGCAACAGTTGCAAAAAGACCTTTCTCAACTACTTCATAGCCTGATTTTAGACCTTTAAATCTCTCTAAATAGTCACCCTTTAGTAGGAAGTACTTAACTTTTCCCTCTTCTTTTGCAAAGATTTTTTGAGTAACTGGAGCACCGTTTGCAACTAAGATTTCAGATGCATAAGGGATACGAGAAGGTACATTCCATCCATCCTTAATAGTCTCAACAATAGACTCTAGCTCTTTTACTTCTGCACCATTTTCGTATGGGAAGTAGTATTTACCTTCGATTTGACCTGAAATACCAGCCAACTCATTTGGTTTTGCTATCTCATTTTTACGAAGTACATAGCGAACAGTTTCTTTATCATTTTTTATACTAATGATAACTTCATCATGAACAGTTTGTAGTTCAAAACGACCTGCAAATGGAGCTTTTATCTTAGGTTCAACTAAAAGAACTGCTGCATTTCTACGGTTAGCCACTATATTTTTACCCTCTTTAGAAACATAAGTTTTAAGATTGTAATAGCGGATAAATCCCTCTTTTTTAGAGACAACCTGTCTCTCTTGTGCAGTTGAACTTGCAGTTCCCCCGACGTGGAATGTTCTAAGAGTTAGCTGAGTACCTGGCTCACCAATAGACTGAGCCGCTATAATACCGACAGCCTCACCTGTACGAACTATATAACCAGTTGCAAGGTTAACACCATAGCAGAGTGCACATATACCATTTTCACTCTTACATGTTGTAGGAGTTCTAATATGTGCAGTCTTGATTCCAGCCTCAGAGATAACTTTAGCACTTACTTCATCAAGAAGTGTACCCTCAGCAAATAAAATTTCATTTGAGATTGGATCAATAACATCATCAGCTAAAACACGGCCGTTTAGTCTATCCTCAAGTGACTCTATTAGTGTGTTTTGATCACTAATATCCGAGATCTCAATTCCCTCATGAGTATGACAGTCATGTTCAATAATCTTAACATTTTGTGCAACGTCGACTAGCTTACGAGTAAGATAACCAGCATTTGCAGTCTTAAGCGCAGTATCTGCAAGGCCTTTTCTAGCACCGTGAGTTGAAATAAAGTACTCAATAACATTGAGTCCCTCTTTAAAGTTTGAAACAATCGGAGTTTCAATAATCTCACCACTTGGCTTTGCCATAAGTCCACGCATACCAGCAAGTTGTCTTATCTGAGCAGCAGAACCACGGGCACCAGAATCAGCCATCATGTGAATAGAGTTAAAACCATTCTTATCAGTTTGCACAAGCTCCATCATCTGAGATGCTAGAGTGTTATTTGTATCAGTCCAGACGTCAATGATTTTGTTATATCTTTCTTGTTCAGTTAAAAGTCCAGCTTCATACTGTTTTTGGATCTCAATAACTCTGTTTTTACTCTCTGTAACTTTTGTTGCCTTGGTCTTAGGAATAATAATATCATCAATAGAGATAGATACACCTGACTCTGTAGCGTGCTTGAAACCTAAATCTTTTAGTCTATCTAAAAACCTAGAAGTAACACCTATACCACCATGTTTTTGAACATAATCAACTACTTCATTGATATACTTTTTCTTCATAACTCTGTTCCAAAGCTCTGATGGAACAAAGTCTGGAAGTATAGCTTTTAAGAGCATTCTTCCAGCAGTTGTATGGATGATTCTACCATCAATTCTAGTTCTTACTTTTGCATGAAGATCTAGTGCATCGTGCTCTATCGCAATTCTTACTTCATCAACATTTGCAAATAGCTTGTTTGATCCCTTTACACCATTTTTTTCTAGTGTAATATAGTAGATACCAAGAACCATATCTTGCGAAGGTGTAGCAATCGCTTTACCAGATGCAGGAAGCAAAATATTCATAGATGCTAGCATCAATACTTTTGCTTCAGAAATAGCAGCAGAGCTTAAAGGTACATGCACAGCCATCTGGTCACCATCGAAGTCCGCGTTAAAGGCAGCACAAACGAGTGGATGCAGCTGAATAGCTTTACCATCGATTAGCTTAGGATGGAATGCTTGAATCGAAAGCTTGTGAAGTGTTGGCGCACGGTTTAGTAAAACAGGATAACCATCAACTATCTCAGCTAAACACTCCCAAACTTCATTTGTCTTATCTTCAATCATCTTCTTTGCAGCTTTGACTGTAGTTGCATAACCCTTATCTTCAAGCTTAGCTATAAGATGCGGCTTAAAGAGTTCTAGTGCCATTATCTTTGGTAATCCACACTCATCCATAGCGAGGCTTGGTCCAACCACGATTACTGAACGACCAGAGAAGTCAACACGCTTTCCAAGTAAGTTTTGGCGAAAACGTCCTTGCTTACCTTTAATAATCTCACTTAAAGATTTTAGAGGACGTTTATTAGCACCTTTTACTGCATTTGCACGACGACCATTATCAAAGAGTGCATCTACAGACTCTTGAAGCATACGTTTCTCATTGCGTACAATAATCTCAGGAGCTTCTAGTTCAACTAAACGCTTAAGTCTTTGGTTACGGTTGATAACACGACGATATAAGTCATTGACATCTGATACTGCAAACTTACCACCATCAAGTGAAACAAGAGGTCTTAAATCTGGTGGAAGAACAGGTAGAACTGTTAACATCATCCACGCAGGATTATTCCCTGAGTTTAGAAATGACTCAATAACCTTAAGCCTTTTAGCAATAGTTTTTCTTTTAGCTTCACTTTTTGTAAGTTCTATCTCTTCTTTAAGTTGAGTAAATAGATCAACTAAATCAATGCTATCTAATAGATCTCTAACAACCTCTCCACCCATACGAGCTTTAAAGCCAAGAGCATCGAATCTCTGAACTAAAGTACGGTACTGCTCTTCATTTAAAACATCATATTGTAAAACTGGAGTTTTAGCCTCTGCATCATAATAAGCCTCTCCTCCATTTTCAACTATATATGCTTCATAATAGAGAACGCGTTCTAAATCTTTCATCTTGATTCCAAGAAGAGTACCAATTCTTGAAGGCAGTGAACTTACATACCAGATATGTGCAACTGGAGTAACAAGCTCTATGTGACCCATACGGTTACGACGAACTTTTGTAGATGTTACTTCAACTCCACACTTCTCACATACAACACCTTTATAGCGCATCTTTTTATATTTACCACAAAGACACTCATAGTCCCTTACTGGTCCAAAAATCTTTGCACAAAAAAGTCCATCACGCTCAGGTTTGAGCGTACGGTAGTTGATAGTCTCAGGTTTTTTAACTTCACCATGACTCCAAGACATTACTTTCTCAGGAGATGCTAGGCGAAACTGTATCTGCTTAATATCTTTTGGTCTGTTATCTTCTGTTACTTCAATAGGAACTAGTTTACTCATCGTCTTGTACCTCGTCAAAAATCTCTACATCAAGAGCCAATGCTTGAAGCTCTTTTGTTAATACAAATAGTGTTTCTGGAATTCCAGATGCTGGAATCAACTCACCTTTTGTTATCGCCTTATAAGCACGTACACGACCATCAACATCATCTGATTTGATAGTTAGCATCTCTTTTAGAACTGCAGAAGCTCCATAAGCCTCTAGTGCCCAAACTTCCATCTCTCCAAATCTTTGCCCACCAAATAGTGCTTTACCACCAACAGGCTGCTGCGTAACTAGCGAGTATGGTCCAGTTGAACGGGCATGAATCTTCTCATCAACTAAGTGATGGAGTTTTAATATGTACATATAACCAACATTAACACGCTCTTTAATCTTTTCGCCCGTTAAACCATTATAGAGTACAACTTTACCATCAGTGTCCATCTTTGCTAATTCAAAAAGTTTAGCAAACTCTTCAGGATCTACACCTTCGAATATAGGTGAAGCAAATCTAACACCCTTTGACCAGTCACGGGCATAGTGCAAGAGCTTTTCATCACTCATTTCGCCTATTACTTTTGATGCATTCATAAATTTTGCAACATCAGCGATTTCTATCATTTTAGAACGAAGATTTTCGATGAAATCTTTTTGTTTATTATCAAATTCTGCTAATATCTGGTTACCAAGCTCACGACCTGCCATTCCAAGGTGCATCTCTAGGATTTGTCCAATATTCATACGAGATGGAACACCAAGTGGGTTTAAACAGACATCAACACTTCTTCCATCTTCCATATATGGCATATCAACTTCAGGAACTATGATAGAAACTATACCCTTGTTTCCGTGGCGCCCTGCCATCTTATCACCAACTTTTAAAACTCTCTTAGTTGCGATATAGACTTTTACATACTTAACAACACCATTAGCTAAGATGTCATCTTTTTCTAAGATATTAAGTTTCTCTTCATGCTCATCGCGAAAGAGCCTTTTCTCTTTTTGGAAGTAGTTTTTCGTCTTATTGTACTCATCTTGAATCTCTTCAGAGAATGATTTAACAATAGCATTCATTGCAAAACGGTTAACCTCTATAAGGTCCTTATCCGCTATAGTGTCTCCTGCTTTATACTGAGTCTCACCAATCTTAATATCTGCAATTAGTGGCTCTCTAGTTAAGAGTTTAGTAACGCGAAGCATCTCCTCTTTATCTATCATAAGTAGGCGATCGTAGTGCTCACGCTCTAGATAATCTCTCTCCTCCTTTTCAAGCTCTAGTGCACGAGGATCTTTATCGTAACCTTTTTTAGTAAAGATTTTGATATCAACTACTACACCTTCCATACTTGGAGGACAGTAGAGTGATTTGTTTATAACATGCCCAGCTTTTTCACCAAATATAGCACGAAGAAGCCTCTCTTCTGGAGTAGGTTTGACTTCACCTTTTGGAGAGACTTTACCAACCAAAATCATTCCACCTTTAACTTGAGTACCAATCTTAACTATACCACTCTCATCAAGATGAACTAACTCATCATCTCTAACATTTGGAATATCGCGAGTAATCTCTTCAACACCATGCTTTAACTCTCTAGCTTCAAGCTCTTTCTCATAAATATGAACAGATGTAAAAGCATCTTTACGAATAAGTCTCTCAGAAATTACAATAGCATCCTCAAAGTTATAACCATTCCAAGGCATGAAAGCTACCATTGCATTAACACCAAGTGCTAACTCACCTTGATCCATATTTGGACCATCAGCTATGACTTGCCCTTCTCTTACTTTTTGTCCAACATGTACTATTGGTTTTTGAGCAAAAGAAGTGTTTTGGTTTGTACGAAGATTTTTTTGTAATGGATAGTAATCTATATAGATCTCCCCATCAGCATCACCCATTATATAGATATGTCTACCATCAACTTTTTCTACAACTCCAGCTCTTTTAGCTTTTACACACTCCCAAGAGTCACGAGCTACAAGTTTCTCAACTCCGGTTCCAACAAATGGAGCAAGAGGACGAAGAAGAGGCACAGCTTGACGTTGCATGTTTGATCCCATTAGAGCACGGTTAGCATCGTTATGCTCTAAAAACGGAATTAGTGAAGCTGCAACACCTACAACCATATGAGACGAGAGATCTGCAAATTGAGACTCAGATGCAGGGCGAAGTAAAATCTCACCATCCAATCTTGTAGTGATTAGCTTATCTATAAACTGCCCATCTTTATCAAGTTTATTAGATGCTGCTGCTATTTTTACACCCTCTTCTTGAGTAGCTGTTAAATATACAACTTCATCAGTTACTTTACCATCTTTGACAACTTTGTATGGAGCTTCAATAAAGCCGTGTTCATTTACCTTTGAGTAAGTAGCAAGAGTGTTTATAAGACCAATATTTTGACCCTCTGGAGTCTCAACTGGACAGATTCTTCCATAGTGAGTTGGGTGAACGTCACGCACTTCAAAACCAGCTCTCTCTTTTACTAAACCACCCTCACCTAGTGCAGATAAACGGCGTTTGTGAGTAACTTCAGATAGTGGGTTTGTTTGGTCCATAAACTGAGAAAGTTGCCCACCTGAGAAGAACTCCATAATAGTTGAAGTAATCATCTTAGAGTTGATTAAATCATGAGGCATAAGCTCAGCCATAGGTCCACTCATAGTTGAGAGTTTGTCACGGATTGCTTTTTGCATCTTGATAAGTCCGTTATGAAGCTCATTACCTAAAAGTTCACCAATAGAACGGATACGACGGTTTCCTAAGTGATCTCTATCATCAATATGGCCTTGACCATTTTTAACTTTTATAACATACTTAACAGAGTTTATAATATCCTCATGAGTTAAAACTGTTACATATTCAGGGATATTAAGACCTAGTTTATGGTTCATCTTCATACGACCAACTTTAGTTAAGTCATATCTCTCAGGATCGAAAAATAGTTGATTTACAAATATCTTTGCTGCTTCTTTTGTAACTGGTTCACCTGGTCTCATAACCTTGTAAACACGAATAGCTGCTAAATCATTCTCATCTTCTATCTCTTCTGTTTGCTTTAGAAGTTTTAGTGAATCTGCATCAGCATTAAAAGCATTGATAATCGAACCATCAACACCCTCAGCTAAATCATTAGCGATTTTAAAATCAGCAACGCCTATTTCAGCCATTTTTTTAAGTTTTGTTTCATCTATACGAGTCATAGTATCAAAAAGAATTTCACCAGTTTCAGGATCTATAATCGGCTCTGCAAGGTAGCGATCTATTAAAACTTCTAGTGGGTATTGGATTGTTTTTAATCCATCTTCTATAAACTTCTGCGCTTTTTTAGCTGAGAGTCTTTTTCCAGACTGAACTAAAATTTTATCATCTGTGTCTATTAAATCATAAGTAAGTCTTGACGAGAAATCAATAGGATTAAAATCCATTGTAAATCTATTGTCCTCTATACTAATAGTTTGAATAGGATAAAATAGCTTTAAAATATCCTGTTTTGAGTAGCCCAATGCACGAAACATGATTGTTACAGGAACCTTACGACGTTTGTTAATTCTCATATATAAAATATCTTTTGGATCATATTCAAAATATAACCATGAGCCACGATCTGGTATAATCTGACCAGTATATATAAGTTTGTTCCCTATTGTAGTTGACTCTTCTTCTTTAAAAATAACACCTGGCGAGCGGTGAAGTTGGTTTACAACAACTCTCTCAACACCATTGATGATAAATGAAGTTCTATCTGTCATAAGTGGAATATCACGAACAAATATACTTTGCTCTTTTATATCTTTTACACCAAGTTTTTCTTTAGTGTTTTCATCTCTATCCCAGAGCACTAAACGTGTTTTCATTCTAAGGCTTACTGCATAAGTAAGTCCACGCTCCATACACTCACGAACTGTGTATTTTGGATTAGCTACTTCGCTATCAATATATTCAACAGTTAGTCTGTTTTGAGTATCGTGAATTGGAAAAACTGATTGAAATACTTGTTCTATACCACTAGCTTTTCTATCTTTAGCATCTAACATCAAAAAGTTGTCATATGAACTTTGTTGAAGTTGTAGTAAGTTTGGTACTTCAATCTGTTGAGGAGTTTTAGAGAAATCTACACGAAGACGGTTTCCGGAGTATAAAGTGTTTAACATAGGCTACCTCGATAAGTAATTAGTATCATATTCAAGCGTCCTTGAATGATTTTGTGGGGCTCAATAAAAGAGCTTATTTAAAAGTGCTTATAAACGACATAAGGGCACTTTTACCAAGAGACTTTTGTCTCATCGCAAAAGCGCCCATTTTAAGTAATCTACTAGAGAAGAAATCCTTCTCTAGTATTAGAAGTAATTATTTAACTTCTACAGTAGCACCAGCTTCTTCAAGCTGTTTCTTTGCATCTTCAGCAGTCTCTTTATCTACACCCTCTTTGATTGTAGATGGTAGAGCCTCACATGCATCTTTTGCTTCTTTTAAGCCAAGACCAGTAAGTGCACGAACTACTTTAATAACGCCAATTTTCTTAGCACCTGCATCAGTTAAAATAACATCAAACTCAGTTTTTTCTTCAGCAGCTTCAGCAGCTACAGCGCCACCAGCAACTGCTACAGGTTGTGCAGACACACCAAATTTCTCTTCAAACTCTTTTACTAATTCAGAAAGTTCTAATACAGAAAGTCCTGAAATAAACTCTAATACGTCTTCTTTAGTTACAGCCATTTTGTGTAATTCCTTTAATTTTATTTCATAAAATGAAAGGGAACCTTTTCCCTTTATCCTATCACGCAAAACGAACGAGTTCGTTTTACTACGCTAACGCTTAGTTTTCTTCGGCAGAAAGCCCTCGGCACTAGTGCCTCTAGGATTCCCTTTGAAATTTTAAAATAACTAGTAAGACTCCGCTTTAATTAAGCAGCTTCTTCTTGTTCTTTTTTCTCTCTAAGTGCGTTAAGACCAAATCCAATACATGTAAGTGGAGCCATCCAAGTAGCAGCAAGCATACCTAGTAGTTCTTCACGTCCTGGAAGTTTAGCAAATGCTTCAACTTTAGATGCATCTGAAGCCTCACGATCAACATAAGCAGATTTGATAATAAATTTATCGTTCTTCTTTGCGAAATCACTAACAATTTTAGAAGTAGCAACAGAATCTGCGCCCCAAACTAAAATATTTGTGTCTTTTAACTCTACACCGCTCAACTGCGCATTTTTAAGTGCGATCATTGCTAAAGTATTTTTAACAACTTGCACTTTTGCGTCTTTAGCACGAGCAGCAACTCTTAAACTCTCTAAGTCAGGAACGCTTAAACCTTTGTAATCACAAAAGATTACAGATTGCGCGTCTTTAAACTCACCAGAAAGTACTTCAATAATTTCAGCTTTTTGTGTTTTTGTCATAGAATATCTCCTTCCCAGACAACACTTCAATAGGTTAGTTAAACTAATTAAGCTCTCGCTCCTATATCTTTAGTCCATAAAATGCAGTTACCAAAGTAAAGTAACTTTAGAGTGCCCTAAGAGCTTAAGGCACTAAAAATCACTTATTATTTTATATCTAAAAGTTCCATAACATCAAGCTTTAAAGCTGGACTCATAGTTAAACTTAGAGCTGCATTTTTTATGTAACGACCCTTTGCAGATGCAGGTTTTTGTTTGTTAATAGCCGCTACAAAAGATTTTAAATTTTCAGAAATCTGAGTAGCATCAAAGCTTACTTTACCGATTCCTGCATGGATGTTACCTTTTTTGTCAACTCTAAAGTTAACTTGGCCACCCTTAACATTTTTAACAGCAGTAGCAACATCTGGAGTTACTGTTCCTGTTTTAGGATTTGGCATAAGACCTTTTGGCCCTAAAATACGACCGATTTGACCAACAAGTCCCATACAGTCTGGTGCAGCTACAACTACATCAAAGTTGAAAATTCCCTCTTTGATTTGTGCTACTAAATCATCAGTACCAACGATATCAGCACCAGCAGCTTTAGCTTCATCAGCCTTAGCACCCTTAGCAAAAACAGCAACACGAACTGTTTTACCAGTTCCATGTGGAAGTACTATAGCACCACGAATCATCTGATCCGCATGTCTTGGATCTACGTTTAAGTTTAGTGCAACTTCTACAGTCTCATCAAACTTTGCACTTTTTAAGTCTTTTAATGCAGTAGTAGCTTCTACTACACTATATGATTTTGTAGTGTCAACTTTTTCTAATAATTGTTTATATCTTTTACTCATTTTTCAAATTCTCCTGTGAAATTCTGCCACAAAGTTTTAAATCATTGTGGTCGATGATTTTTCTTTTTTATATATTAGTCAACAATCTCTATACCAATTGAACGAGCTGAACCAGCAATAGTATTTGCTGCCATCTCTTTATCATCAGTATTTAAATCTTGAATTTTAGCATCAACAATTTCCATTAGTTGTGCACGAGTAATTTTTCCTACTTTGTTTTTAAGAGGATTATCACTACCTTTTTTAAGTCCAGCAGCTTTCATAAGAAGTGCACCAGCTGGTGGTTGTTTAGTAACAAATGTAAAACTTCTATCTGTATAAACAGTAATGATAACAGGAATTTTAAATCCCATCTTATCTTTTGTTTTTTCATTGAATGCTTTAGTAAATTCCATGATATTAACACCACGCTGACCGAGTGCAGGTCCTACTGGAGGTGCAGGGTTTGCCTTACCAGCTTCAATATGCAGCTTGATATAATCCATAACTTTTTTTGCCATGTTGTTTCCTTTTATTTTATTTAATACGCAATCCGAACAAGTCCGGATTACTACGCTAACGCTTTGTTTTCCTCAGCGGAAGGCTCGCGCGACTTGTCGCTTTACTATTTTTGTTACGCAATCCGAACAAGTCCGGATTACTACGCTAACGCTAATTTTCCCTCAGCATATAACTCAAATTATTTCTTACTTTAGCTACGCTAAATTTAAACTTTAAATATAAAGCTTAAATTTAGCGTAGTAAAATAGAATTAGATAATCTTCTCAACCTGGGTATATGAGATATCTACAGGTGTAGATCTTCCAAAGATTGAAACATTAAGTTTTAAAGTACCATGCTCTAAATCATACTCATCTACAGTTGCGGTAAAGTTTGCAAATGGCCCATCAATGATTCGAACTGTCTCACCATTATCAAAATAAACTTTTGGTTTAGGCGCTGCACGGTTGTTTACTCGGTCTAATATAACATTAATATCATGCTCATTAAGTGGTGTAGGTATATTTGCTTCACCAATAAATCCAGATACTTTTGGCAGAGAAGTGATTAGATGCTGAACTTCAGTATTTAAATCTATATTTGCAAAAACATAACCTGAATATAAAGAGCGTTCAGTTATCTTTTTTTTACCATCTTTTACTTCTATAACATCTTCAGTTGGAACAATTACTTCTGAGATATGTTCTTGAAGTCCCATCTCTTCTATCATATTAAGGATTGCTTCACGAACAGCTCTCTCGCTACCGTATGTTTGGATTGAGTACCATTTATGTGCCATATTTTCTCCTTAACCTAAAAGTACTGACATAACAGAAGACATCACTAGGTCAACTAAAGCTAAAAAAGCCGCTATTACAGCAACGACTATTAAAACAGATATGTAAGCCTGTTTAACCTGACCTTTAGTTGGAAAAATTACCTTAGTCAGTTCTGATCTTGCGTTTCTTATATGTGTACCTAATTTCATTAAACTTTCCTAAAAGTGCATTGATTATAAATAAAGCCGATAAAGCTTTACTAATAATAAATGTAAGTGGCAGGCGTGGAGGGACTCGAACCCCCAGCACCCGGATTTGGAATCCGGTGCTCTACCATTGGAGCTACACGCCTAATCATTGTTTTATACGCAATTTGAACAAGTCCAAATCACTACGCTAACGCTGGGTTTTCTTCAGCAGAAAGCTCATGCGACTAATCGCATTTATATCTTTTATACACAATTTGAACAAGTCCAAAGCGCATTTAAACAAAAAAAGAGATGAACTGTTATTACAGTTTCATCTCTTTGTGTAGTGTATGTTCTTTACAGAACTTACAATATTTTTTAACCGAAAATTTTTCAGTTTGAGTTTTTTTATTTCTTGTTGTGTGATAGTTACGACGAGTACACTTCTCACAACCTAAATGTATTGCTTCTCTCATATTAGTTAACCTTTTAAATGGTTATTGCAAAATTCGCTTTCGCGAATTATGCAAGAATCTCAGCAACAACACCAGCACCAACAGTTCTTCCGCCTTCACGAATAGCGAACTTAGTACCTTTTTCCATTGCAATTGGGTGAATTAACTCAGCTGTAATACTTACGTTATCACCTGGCATAACCATCTCAGTACCTTCTGGTAAAGTGATTGCACCTGTAACATCAGTAGTACGGACGTAAAACTGAGGACGGTAACCGTTAAAGAATGGAGTATGACGACCACCCTCATCTTTACTTAGTACATAGATCTCAGCTGAAAATTTAGTGTGAGGTGTAATTGTACCTGGCTTACAAAGTACTTGACCACGCTCAACATCATCTTTACCAATACCACGAACTAGAATACCGCAGTTATCTCCTGCAACACCTTGATCCATCTCTTTACGGAACATCTCAACACCAGTAACTGTAGTAGTTTGTGTATCACGGATACCAACGATCTCTACTGTTTCACCAATCTTAACAGTTCCACGCTCGATACGACCAGTAACAACTGTTCCACGACCAGAAATTGAGAAAACATCTTCAACAGGCATTAAGAAATCTTTATCAGTCTCACGAGTTGGCTCAGGGATATACTCATCAACAGTCTTCATTAGTTGTTGAATTTTAGCTGACCACTCACCAAGAGTACCAGATTTTGCTTCTTCAAGAGCTTTTAGAGCTGATCCAGCTGTAATTGGAGTATCATCACCTGGGAAGTCATACATGTCAAGAAGTTCACGAATTTCCATCTCAACAAGCTCTAGTAACTCTTCATCATCAACCATATCTTCTTTGTTCATGAAAACAACTAAGTATGGAACACCAACTTGCTTAGAAAGAAGAATATGCTCACGAGTTTGTGGCATTGGGCCATCAGCCGCAGAAACAACTAATATAGCACCATCCATTTGAGCAGCACCTGTAATCATGTTTTTAACATAATCCGCGTGACCTGGACAGTCAACGTGTGCATAGTGACGGTTATCCGTCTCATACTCAACGTGTGAAGTTGCGATAGTAATACCACGCTCTCTCTCTTCTGGTGCATTATCGATTGCATCATAATCCATTAGTTTTGCACCATTTGATACTGCTAGTACTGCAGTAATAGCTGCTGTTAATGTTGTTTTACCATGGTCTACGTGACCAATAGTACCAATGTTTACATGCGGTTTATTACGCGCAAACTTTTCTTTTGCCATAGTGTCCTCCGACTTTAATTGTGAATTGAAACGGGATTATACCCAAAAATCATTCAGTTATTGCTTAAATTTAAACTATTTTGTATAAATGGAGCTCACGAGCGGATTTGAACCGCCGACCTCTTCCTTACCAAGGAAGTGCTCTACCCCTGAGCCACGAGAGCGCAGACTACAATAGTGAAAATATACACAAGCAATAATTGCATAATTTTTTTATAATTATTAGATTTTATGATTAGTTTTAAAGCTATATAGTTTTTAAAGGCTATATTTTAAGAAGTAATTTAAGTTGAAATTGTACTTCAGCTTCCAGAAGTTTTGTTCAATGGAGCGGGTGAAGGGACTCGAACCCTCGACCCTCAGCTTGGAAGGCTGACGCTCTAGCCAACTGAGCTACGCCCGCATGTGCCATTGATGGTGGTGGGAAGAGGAGTCGAACCTCTGAACCCATAGGGAGCAGATTTACAGTCTGCCGTCGTTGGCCACTTGACTATCCCACCATTTACATTTGCATGTCTTTTCTGGTCTAACACTGTTTCTAATATTCTATTTCAATGGTGCTGGCACGAGGATTTGAACCCCGGGCCTGCTGATTACAAATCAGCTGCTCTAGCCAACTGAGCTATGCCAGCATCGAAATTGAGCCAGAATTATAGTGCAAAACATTTCCTATGTCAAGTGTTTTTTAGAGAAAATGATAAAATCTTCATCTTTTAGTATTATTGGTGTCATTTTTCCCCTATATTCCTTGATTTCCTTAACTATTTTTTCTAAGTAACTAGGCTTAATATGACTAATATAGAGCTTAATATCTTCTCTTTTTATCTTTTGTATGCTCTCAAAAAGTAATTTTGGAGTTAAATGCTTACTATCTTTAGCTAGTTTTGGCATACTTGATGGGAATGAACACTCTATTACTATACTGTTTATATCTGTTTGACTATCTATTATCTCTATAACATTTTGTAGTGAGTATGTGTCTGCTGTTATAAGAACTGAGTCTTTATCTCTTGTAAAAATATATCCACAACTAGCAACAGTATGATCTGTTTCAAAAGCTCTTATGGAATCACTCTCATTAAGAGTATACTCAACCCCTAACTCTATCTCCTCATAAGAGAGCGCTTTGAGTTCTGAGTTAACTAAATTGATTTTTGAAAAGTCTGGCCATATTAAATCATTGAAAAAGTGTTCTTTTAGTGTTTTTATAGTTTCCCCAAGCGCTTTTATAGTAAGTGTTTTACTTCTCTGTGAAAAGAAATTATCTAAGATAAAAGCTATATCACTTATATGGTCTAGGTGAGAGTGAGTAAGCCAGACAGTTTCTAAATATATGCTCTCTTCGTTAAGTGTAGCTACAATATTGCCAGCATCTATAACATTATGCTTGTTAAGTAAAAATGAGCTTGTCCCAAAACCTTTTGCTCTTGTTCCATAAGCCCCCAATATCTGTATCTCTTTTGCATCTCTCTCTTTAGGCGCACTCTCTTGATAGTTATCTTTATACTCTTGTCTAACTTTTAAAATTTTATCTAGATTTTCAAAAAATAGATCAATCAACACAGGATCAAAATGCTCACCTCTCTCCTCTTTGAGTAGTTTAAAAACTTTCTCATCAGCCCAAGCTTTTTTATAAACTCTATCACTTCCTAGTGCATCAAAAACATCTGCAAGTGCAGTTATACGACCATATATATGAATATCTTCGCCCTTTATCTTCCTAGGATAACCTTGTCCATTATATTTTTCATGATGCTCATACGCAACTATAGATGCAGCTCTTAGGAGTGGTTTTTTAGAGTCTTTTATCATAGCATGCCCTAGTTCTGCATGCGTATCCATAATAGCGCGTTCTTCATCATTAAAGCGCCCAGGCTTGTTGAGAATAGAGTCAGGTATGGCTATCTTTCCAATATCATGCATAGGGCTAGCTTGCTTTAAGAGTTCAGATTCACTCTCACTCATTCCATAAGCCAGAGCTAATATTTTCGAATAAGCTGCAACCCTTTTAACATGGTTTCCTGTCTCCTTACTTCGACTCTCACCAATAGCTCCCATAGTAAAGACAACCTCTTTTTGAGTCTCTTCAATCTCTTTTGAAAGGCTAGCGGAGATAAGTGCTTCAGCTGCATATGTGCTAGCAAGCATAAGGCGCTCCATATCTCTTTTTTCAAAAATTCCACCTTCGCCTAGATGATTTATAACTTGAAAAGCACCTATTATTTCATCATCATTATCAAACATAGGGATAACCATCATACTTCTTGTACGATAACCTGTCTTTTTATCTATATTAGAGTTAAACCTTGAGTCTTTATAAACATCATCAATAATTATCTTTTTTCCACTTGTGATGGAATTCCCAACTATCCCAGAATCCTTAGGAAGCCTTATAGCATCCATACCATGAGCTACTTTTGTCCATATCTCTTCATCATCAACTACCCAAACCGTACATCTATCGGCATTGGTGAGAGCTTTGCCCATATTTGCCAAAACAAAAATAATATCATCATGCTCTCTTAGGGATGAGATTTCTGTCATATATGTAAAAATCATTTGAAGAATTTCATTTGCACCTAAACTTCGTTGATATTTTTCCATTATTGCTCCTTAATTCATTTTTTTATACTTCTTGCCATTTCGTTGTTTAGCATCATCTCATACATAAGTACAGCTTCCCTTAACATCTGTCTTCACGCTTTACATAAGCAATTCAAAGCCATTTTTGAACTATTAAATAGAATAAACAACCGATTGAATGTTGTGAACAATTATTAAATTGGATCCCAAATTAAGTTCATGATGACGCGTATTACGCCATTTCATGTTTAACACGTAATCTAGTTTATAGACCAATCAGAAAGTTCTATTTTTAAAAAAACACCCATTGTGACTTTTAGCTATTATATCATTTAAACTGATATAATTAGATGAAAATCTACTCCTAAAATGAGGACAAAATAAAAGATGATAAAGATACTATTTTCACCATCAGAGGGCAAAAACAGTGGTGGCAAAGAGACAAAAAATGAACTTTTTGGTGCACAAGATGCAAGAGATGAAATACTACAAGAGTATAACAAGATTGTTCTAAGTGACGATGAAGAGAGTATCAAAGAGTTATTTGGTTTTAAAAAGATGAGCGACTGTGAGCCTTACGTAAAAGATATCTTCTCCTCTAATTTGATGTGTGCGATTGAGAGATACAGTGGCGTAGCTTATAACTATCTTGACATCAATACTCTAAATAGAGATGAGCTTCTTTATTTAAAACAAAACACCATCATCTTCTCAAATCTCTATGGCCCGATTCTTGGTGGCGACGCAATTGCTAACTACAAGGTAAAACAAGGCAATAACATCGGTGAGATTGCTCCAGATAAGTTTTATAAAGATAGATTTTCTTATCAGCTAGATTTGTACTTAAATAGCTGTGAGATTTTAGATTTAAGAGCTGGATATTATGATAAGTTTTATAAGATAAATAAGCCATATACAACTCTAAAGTTTTTAAAAGATGGCAAAAGTGTGAGTCACTGGGCAAAAGCCTATAGAGGTTTAGTTTTAAGAGAGTTAGCAAAAAATAGCATCAGTTCTATAGAGGAGTTTATGGCACTAGAGATTGAGACCCTTCAAGTAAAAGAGATAAAAGTTATCAAAAACAAAAGAGAGATTGTATATAATATTGTTTAATTAAATACTGCACATACGAGATTACGGATCAAGTCCGTAATGACGAAAAAAAAGTGTCACTCTGAAATGAGAAAACAAAGCGTCATTCTGAAATGACAAAACAAAGCGTCATCCTGAACTTGATTCAGGATCTAATTGGAGGCTTATGTAAAGCATACCATCATTACAACTCCCTTAGCATAGAGCATGTGCCATTGGTTAGCATACCTATATCATGGAGTATGCCATTGGTTAGCATACCTAAAAACTACAAAATAAGTTTATGTAAAGTTAAATAAAAGGAAGACTGTTTGCAAGATTCACAAGAATACAGAGATAAAAAAAACTACTTTGAAAAAATCATCACACTCTATGGCAGAAATGTTGTAGTTGAAGTTCTACAAGACTCAAGCGTTGAAGTTCACAAACTTCATCTCTCAACGAGCAATAAAACTGATGGAGCTATAAAAGAGATATTAGCGTTAGCAAAAAAAAGAGAGATAGAGATAACTTATCATGAGAAAAATGCACTAAGCCGCATAAGTAAAAATGCAAAGCAAGACCAAGGTGTGGCGATAGATATCATCTCAAAGAGTTATAAAAGTGCATCTGAGATAAAAGAGATGCAAAGCTTCAGACTCATCGCCCTAGATGGTATTCATAATCCTCAAAACTTAGGAATGATAATCCGCTCATGTGCAGCTTCATCTCTTGATGGCATCATACTTCCTAAGAAAAACTCAGCAAAAATCTCCCCACTTGTTATAAAAGCGAGTGCTGGAACGCTCTTTAAACTCCCAATCTACTACTGCGATAATTTAGAAGATATCTTGCAAAACCAAAATGATACAGATATTTACGCTCTATCTTCACATGCAAAAAAAAGCATCTACGACATAGCACCTAGTAAAAAATCTATCTTTGTTTTAGGAAATGAGAGCGAGGGAGTAAGCCCTGAAATTATAAAGCTTTGCAATAAGGCCATTAGCATCCCGATGCAAAGAGGTGTTGAGTCATTAAATGTAGCCATAACAGCATCTCTTATAGCTTTTATGAAGTAAGGACTACTTAGTTGTCCTTTTTATAGCATCTTACATAAAACTCTTCATCCATTTTCTCTCTGTTAAATGCACCAGACAAAAAGTTCACTACAAAGGCCTCTTTGGTTGTTGCATGACCAAAAGTCTTAGCTGACCAGTAATTATCAGAGACCACAAATTTAAAATTCTCTGAGATGGTAGGATTGTACACTTTTGTATCTACTATTGAAAATAGTTCAACAAAACCAGGTAGTTCCCAAGATTTGTGTCCATCTAGTTCTAGATTTTTACAATAACTAACCGCATCTTCAAATGTCATTTTACTTGTTGACGCTTCTTTTGTGTCCTGCCACAGATAGTTTGTTTTTGTATCTTTGATAGTATTTTCAGAATTTTTAACAATATCAGCATGCAGACCACAAACTACAAACACAGACAAGGCAAATATCTTTAGTCGTTTCATAAATATTCCTTATAATTTTAGTTTGCAAATTGTAGCGATATTGATTTGAAACGTGACTTATACTTTAAATCTTTCTCAAAATCATATCAAGCATTCTTGTAGATAAAACTCTTTTAAATCCACCTAATAGATGCATAGCTAAGGTGTTGTAGTATCTCGGTTTTGGAGTTTTTGACTCTAGTGCGTGGAGTATGTTTTTTATAACAACATTTGAATTTTTTGTAAATATATCACTATCTTTCTCTTTTACACTAAGGAGTTGTTCTTTGTACTCTTTTTCAAAAACACTACCCTCTAAAACTACATTTTTTTTAAAGTTGATAATTGCATTTTTTCTAAAGTCCGAGCGGATTGGTCCTGTGTTTATAGTGCAGATATATATATTTGTATCCATAAGTTCTAAACGAAGCGTATCACAAAGTCCTTCTATAGCGTATTTTGAAGCGTTATAAGCTCCACGAAAACGAAGCGAGATGATTCCTAAAACTGAGGAGTGTTGCAAAATCCGTCCATAACCTTGGCGGCGCATAATTTTAAGAGTTTGGTGAGTTAGCTCGTGAAGTCCAAAAAAATTAGTCTCAAACTGCTCTTTTAAAACATCTGTAGTTATATCTTCTAATGCTCCAGGTTGTCCAAAACCAGCATTGTTAAAGAGTGCGTAGAGTTCACCCTCTCTTGTGATGATATCTAAGACCTCTTTTATATTTTGGGCATCTCTTACATCAAGCACATAAGCGTCTAAGCCCTCATCTTTTAGCCTCTTTACATCTCTTGCATCCCTTGTGGTTGCATAGACTCTGTAACCATGTTTATGCAAGAAGTGAGCTGTGTCATAACCTATTCCGCTAGAACAACCCGTTATTAAGATGCTTTTACTCAAGACTTCATTATCTCATATGGCCTTTTTATCTCTCGTATTACTTCATCTACGCTCATATTTCTTGACTTTCTTAAAAACTCTTTTGAGTCTAAAAAGACTAAGATTGTAGGAATACTAAAGACTCCAAAATGAGGCGCTATATCTTCATTTTCTGATATATCAACACTCTCTATGACAAAGTCTTCAAAGTTAGCATCAAGAGCTTCAAGAAGTTTTGGTTTTAGCGCGTGACAGACGCCACAAGTTGGGGCTGAGAAGTAAACTAATACAGCTTGGTTTTTTTCAATGGTTTTTTTTATATTTTCTAATGTTTGCATGGCGAAATTATAACAGATATAATCTTCTTATGAGTTCAATAATATTTTCAATTTTTGGCATATACATCTTTATCTTTTTAGGCTTCACCGCAAAGATGAGCTTTAAAGAGCGTATAGATGATAAAACCATCACCATTATAAGTGTCTATTTCTTACAAGTTTTTCTCACCTTTTGGGGTCTTCTTGTTCGTCCTATAGATATCACACTCTTTTATGCATCAGGTGTTTATATAGGCATAGTTCTTGTGGTCCTCATATTTTCAGCTTTAGTTGCAAGAAAACTCTTTACATCTGCAAAAGAGTATAGCATCGCCTCGGTCATCGCTCTTATAGGAAATACTGGAAATCTTGGCATCCCCATAAACATCGCCATATTTGGCGAGGAGTCCATTCCTTACACAACTATAGTAAATCTTATGAACCTTTTTGTAGTCTATAGTGTTGGTGTTTTTTACTACTCAAGAGGCAATTTTGACACAAAAACATCTCTAACAAACATCCTAAAACTCCCAATTCTTTGGGCAGCTCTTATTGCTATAACTCTTAGCCTTTTAGAGTTTAGACCATCTGCTGTAGTCTTAAACACGCTTATGATGGGAGCTTATGCATCCATCACTATGCAACTCTTTTTGTTTGGCATCTATCTCTATGGCACAAAGATTCAAGACATTAGTAAAAAGCTTGTGGTGTGGGTTTTGAGTCTGAAGTTTTTGATACTTCCTGCTATCGCTTTTGTGATTTTAGCAAATATAGAGTTAGATGCGATGGTAAAGGGCATTATCTTTATAGAGCTGATGATGCCTCTTGCCGTAGCCAATGTAAATCTTGCATCTCTTTATGATTGTAGTCCTAGAATTGTGACCGCTTTAGTCTTTATCTCCTCTTTTTTGTTTTTAGGGGTTATCTTTGTAGCGATTAAGCTTTTAGAGTATCTTTAAGCATCTTTTTTTAAAGCATCTTGTGCAAGTTTACGTATCCAATCATTAAACTTCACATCTTCTTTTATACAAAAAGCAGCGAAATTTTTTAACTCCTCTGGAGTTAGCATCAGCTCAACTTCCACAAGCTCTTCATTTAACTTCACTAACTCTTTTATTGTTTTTATTTTTCTATCCATAAAAGAGGTTTTAACATTGACACAATTAAAAAGAACTATGTAAAAATTATAAACTTTTTTTTCTAGCACGATTTAAGGATACTCTATTAAACTACTCACATGAAAAAATCACTACAGATAGTTTACAATTACCACGAAGCAACAAAACACAGCAGGCTAAAATATGCTCGTTCACTTGGCTTTATGGACTGGGCAACCCAGCCAGACCCATTTAGAACCTATAAGGGTGCAAAAATATTAAAGCTTCCTCTAGCTTTAGAAAACGCTACTCCACCCTATCATCTACTTGATTCTAACTTGCCATCAGCTCCACTTATAAAAGAGTCCATATCTCAACTTTTGCAGTTTTCTATGGGAATTGCAGCTTATAAAGAGTCTGGTGGAAGCTCTTGGGCTGTGAGATGCAACGCTTCAAGCGGAAACTTACATCCAACAGAAGCCTATCTTGTTCTTCCTCCTATTATGAGTGAGCAAGATGCTAAAAGCAGTACTTTTCACTACTCCCCAAAAGAGCATGCACTAGAGATGCTTGCAAGTTTTGATACAAGTTTTTGGGAGGAGCTTCCAACAAATAGCTTTATAGTAGGACTCTCTAGCATCTCATGGCGTGAGGTTTGGAAGTATGGAGAGAGAGCATTTCGCTACACTCAGCTAGATGCTGGGCACGCTTGGCAAGCTTTTGTAGTCTCTGCTAAGATGCTCGGATGGAGAGTCACAAGGCTTGAGGGCGTAAGCGATGCTGATATTTCAACTCTTTTAGGACTATCTCAAAAAGATAGATTTTTTGAAGATGAGCTTCCCGATATGCTCTTTGTTATATCGCCTGAAGATATAAACTCAAACCTCTCTCTAGACTTACTAATAGAGAGTAGCCCTCTAAAATTTAGTGGCATAGCAAATAAACTAAGTCCTTCGATGCAAGAGTGGGAGATTATCCCAAGCGTAGAAGATGCAACATCAGAGGCTCAAATAGCAAGACCAAAAGCTCTAAAGAGTCAGCTAACAAGGTCTCCAAGCAAAGAGTCAAAAGATGTAGTGTTAAATAGACGAAGTGTTCATATGATGGATAACTCAAGCATAACAAAGGAGCAGTTTCACACCTTACTAAACTCTGTGCTTTTCTCACAAGATGCTAAAGAAAACTCAGCTCATTTGGCTATTTTTGTGCACCGAGTTCAAGGGTATGAAAGCGGACTATATATACTTATAAGAAATACTAAAGAAGATTTAAAAAAAGAGCTAGATGCTAAGTTTAGCTGGAATCATACGGACTTTGAGCATCTATATCTGCTTAAGAAGGGAGATTTTACTGCTATCTCAAAAGCTATCAGTTGTGCTCAAAACATTGCAAGTGATGGCGCTTTTAGTCTTAGCATGCTGTGTAACTTTACAGATGAGTTGCAAACTTATGGGGCACATAGATATAAAGAGCTTTTCTGGGAGTGTGGAGCTATAGGTCAGCAACTATATCTTGAAGCCACTTCTATGGGACTCTCTGGAACTGGAATAGGATGTTTTTTAGATGATGAGATACACGAGTTGCTAGGTTTAAAGAGCAATCGTTATCAAGTTTTATACAACTTTACTGTTGGGCGTGGATATGTGGATAGTCGCATCTTAACGCGTCCACCATATTAGAGATTTATACACCAAAGGGTGTATAAATTTTTACTTTATTTTCTCTATAATAGCATCTACTGAAAAACCAAATTTAAGAAAAAGTTCCTCAGCTGGTGCAGATGCACCAAAACTATCCATACCGATAACCTCATCAGCTAGTTTATACCACTCTAACCCACGAGCAGCTTCTATAGCTATCTTTCTTGTGAGTGGTTTTAAGATGGAGTCTATATATGACTCGCTTTGCTCGATGAAGAGGTCATAACAAGGAATAGAAGCAACATTTACCTTTACGCCCATAGTTTTTAACTTCTCTTTTACTTTAAGAGCAAGTTCTACTTCACTTCCACTCGCCATAAGAGTGATACTTGAGTCTTCATCAAATGAGATCATATAACCTCCGCGGCTAACTGAACCTGTAACTTCTCTTGGAAGGATTGATAGGTTTTGACGAGAGCAAACAAATGCTGATGGTGAGTTTTTCATCTCTAGAGCAACCTTCCACGCTTCAACATTTTCAAATCCATCAGCTGGACGCCAAACATAGAAGTTTGGAAGTGCGCGAAACTGTGAGAGGTGTTCTATTGGCTGATGAGTTGGTCCATCTTCACCAACGCCGATACTATCATGTGTCCAGATAAAAAAGTGCTGTATACCACTTAGTGCAGCTAGTCTTGCAGCTGGTTTTAAGTAGTCTGAAAAAACAAAAAATGTAGCTGAGAATGGGATAAGTGGACCATAAAGAGCCATCGCATTTACAATAGATGCCATAGCATGTTCGCGGATACCAAAGTAGATATTTCTACCCTTTGGAAAGACTCCCATATCATTTAAGTTTGTTTTGTTTGATGGGCTTAAATCCGCTGAGCCTCCCAAAAAGTTTGGAAGAGCTTTTGCAATGGCATTCATGATTTTACCATTTGTGTTACGAGTAGCATCTGCTTTGTCAAAAGTTGGATACTCAATGCGAGAGAAGTCAGGATTTAAAAATCTATCAAGCGCTTCGTTTTGCTCCATTAGAGGAAGAGTTTTAAGGCTATGAAGCCACTCTCTCTCAAGCAAATCTCCTTTTTCTATAGCACATCTAAATCTAGCCATCACATCTTCATCTACAAAAAACTTCTTAGCTGGATCGAAACCAGCATCTGTTTTTGCTTTAGCTATTACATCATCGCCTAGTGGTGCACCATGAGAGTTGTGAGAACCCTCTAATATCCCAGCACCCTTAGCAATTACAGTGTTTGCAATGATAATAGTTGGTTTTTTATTAGTTTTTGCACGAGACAACGCAAGATCTATCTCATTGAAATTATGTCCATCACACTCTATTACGTCCCAGCCTTGAGCCTCAAATCTAGCGCGGATATTTTCTGAGATACTTAATGAAGTTGAACCCTCAATAGTAATGCGGTTTGAATCATAGATAAGGATAAGATTATCAAGTTTGTTGTGTCCTGCAATCGAGCAAGCCTCATAAGAGATGCCCTCTTCTAAATCTCCATCTCCACATAAACAGTAAACATTATGATCTATCACTTTTGCAGTATCTGAGTTTAACTGCTCGCCTAAAAATTTTGAAGCCATAGAAAAACCAACTGCATTTGCAATGCCCTGACCTAGTGGCCCAGTAGTAATCTCTATACCTTTAGTGTGCCCAAATTCTGGGTGTCCAGGTGTTTTAGAGTCTAATTGACGGAAGTTTTTTAAGTCCTCTACTTCGAGTCCATATCCCCAAAGATAGTACAAAGAGTAGATAAGCCCCGTAGCGTGACCGCCTGAGAATACCAATCTATCACGGTTTAGCCACTCTGGATTTTTTGGATTGTGATTTAGATGTTCACTTAAAACTACTGCAATATCAGCAAGCCCCATTGGTGCACCTGGGTGTCCTGAATTTGCCGCTTGGACCATATCTGTTGCTAAAAACCTTATGCTATCTGCCATCTTTTGGCGCATCTTATTACTCATTGTCTTTACTTCCTTAATTTTGTTTCATAAAATGAAGGAACCCTTCATTTATTATTCCCGTAAAGGAACAAGTCCCTTTACTCCGCTTACACCGCTGTGGTGACTAAAGCTTGACACTTTTTAAGTGTCAGAGTTCTTATTTATGTCTGTTTATATATCGCTCAAGTAGAGGTGAGAGCTCATGCTTTAAGTTCTCATCAAAACTCTCAAGCTCATCACTAAGCCCAAGGGCAAGTGCATCTGCCTCTTTTATGGACTCATCTAGTCCTAAAATAGTCACAAAACTATTTTTATCTTCATCATTATTTGTTAGTTTTCCTGCTTCTTGTGAGCTTTGAGTTACATCTAATATATCATCTTGGATTTGAAAGAGAAGTCCTAGTTTGATACCAAACTCATAGAGCGACTCTGCCAACTCTTCACGTCCAACTATGATAGCTCCCATCTTAAGAGATGCTGCTATAAGTTTTGCTGTTTTGTTTGTATGAAGAGTTTTAATGTCCTCAACACCAAGCGGTCTGTTCTCAAAATAGCAATCTATCGCCTGACCCAAAACCATTCCATTTAGTCCGCCATTTTTCGCAAGTTCACTAATGAGTTTTACTCTTGTATAGTCTGAAAATGGTGCATTTGCTAAGACCTCAAAAGAGTAGGTGTTTAGTGCATCTCCCACAAGTATAGCAGTTACTTCATCATACAAGATATGCAGGGTTGGTTCTCCACGGCGAAGTGGCGAGTCATCCATTGCAGGTAAATCATCATGGATAAGTGAGTAGGTATGAAGCAGTTCAACTGCATATGCCGCATATCTTGCACCACTGCTCATAAGAGGGTTGTAAGCTTTTACAACTCCCAAAAGAAGAGCAGGTCTAAAGCGTTTACCGCCAGCTCTTAACATCTGCTGCAGGGCTTTCTCATACGTTGGATGGATACTCTTTGATGTTGGTAAATTCTCTACTAAAAAGGCTTCAAAATTTTGCATGTGAAATTATATATGGACTCTTGTTAAATGGGGATTAATTAGCACTAGAATTGACCTCTTCCCAAGCACCCTTTTTTTCTATTTCGCCCTTGATATTTACAAAAAACTCAAAGCCTTCTCTAAAAAAAAGCAAAGACACTGTATAGTTAAAATCATTTATGTATGCAGCTATATCCGTAGTTGAACCTACTTTTTTGCCATTTACCTGAATGAGTCTATCCCCAACCTTTAACCCATAGCCATCAAAACTATCTCTAATTTCTGTGATGATTAGATTTGGCGAGAAATAGATTCCTTTTCTCTCTAAAAAAGTATCACTGAGATATCCGCCTCCATATCTTTTACTTACATTTACTCTAAACTCATGAAGATTCTTGCCTCTTTTTATCTTTATGCTCTTAGAAGCGCCTATTTTTGAGAACAAGATTTGACGTATAAAGGTAGCCGAATTATAGACTTTTTTACCATCTAAACTCACAATTATGTCGCCCTCTTTAAAAGGGTTAGCCTTATAAAAAGGGTCTATTTTATCTATTGTGACCACACTTTTGATATCCGAAACTCTAATTCCAACATCACCATAATCACTAGAGTTTGAGCTTAAAAATCTCTCAAGATAGATTTTTTCTATGATTCCTCTGTCTGTCACTATCCCTTCTAAATTACAACAGCTATTTAAAAGCAGAGCTGGTGTTTGTGTTTTTTTACTAAATGTTGCAAAGTTATTTAAACCCTCTTGCCGTTTGGTTATTTTCCCCTCTATGGCACTCTTGGCATCTACAGATGCCACGCCCATAGCGAGATGATTGTTTATGGTAAATGGATGTTTGAAACTATCTTTTGCTTCTATGAGATAGAGATTTAAAAAAATATCGTGTTTTAAAATTTTTGCACTTGGAGGAAATTTAGAATATATTAGTCTTTTGTCTTTAGCAACTACTATGCTAAGTGTGGAGTTTTCTATGGCTTTTGAGTTTATGATTTTTAATTTGCAAGAGTCGTATCCACCTTTACAGGCGAAGAGGTTAAAAAAAAGAAGGCTAAGAACAAAAGCTAGCCTTAGCATCTACTTTGCTCCAAAAGGGTTCATCCCACCCATTGAACCCAACATTCCTAAAGCACTGTTTTGCTGGTTTTGTAAAACCATTTTATTGGCATCGTTGATTGCACCAATGAGGAGAATTTGAAGCGAGTCTTTGTCATCCATAATAGAATCATCAATGTTTAAGTCAAGCACTTCGCCTTTGCCATTAACACTAAGCTCAACCATCCCTCCGCCACTCTTTACACTAAAGGTTTTAGATTCTAGTTCAGATTGAAGTTTTGCGGCATTCTCTTGCATACCATCAAGCATTTTGCTCATATCGCCGAGTTTACCAAACACTATATCATCTCACAAATCAGCAACAAGTCACTGATTTGTTCAGTCACTAAAGCTTCGCCTATCGGCGAGAATTTATTATATTTCATTTAAATCATCTCACAAAAATTCATTTAGATGCTATCAGCCACATAGTCAATATTATTATCATCATCTAAAATAACAACTTTTGGCTTGTAGTTTTCTAGCTCATCTTCACTATAAGTAGCATAAGCAACAATGATTATCTTATCACCTTTATGAACTTTTCTAGCAGCTGCACCATTTAAACAGATGTCTCTTTTGCCTCGCTCACCTAAGATGACATATGTAGAAAAACGCTCACCATTGTTGACATTTAAAATTTCAACTTTTTGCCCAATTCTCATTTTAGAAGCTTCTAAAAGCTCCTCATCTATAGTAATAGAGCCAACATAGTTTAAGTTAGCATCTGTAACGGTAGCACGGTGAATTTTGCTGTACAACATATCTATAGTCATAAATCTTCCTACATTCCCATCTGTTTTTTCATAGCAGCTGGAGTTATTGGCTCATCCCACTGCTCTTTATCTATCACATACTCTAGCACTACATTTCCGCCAATGATATGTTCTTCAACAATCCTATCAATCTTCTCTTTATTAAGTCCTGCGTACATCACATGTCCAGGCTCAACGAGCATTACAGGGCCTGAAGAACAGCGGTTCATACACGAAGTACGAATAGGCTGAACAGTTCCCATAATCCCCTCTTTCATGAGTTTTTGTGCTAAGTACTGAAACAAATCTTGAGTTTCTGGAGTTACACATGATGGTTTTGGCATACCTGGTGGAGCTGATTGCTCACACTTAAACATATAAAATGCTGGTTGAGGAATTCCCATTTATATTATCCTTAAATTTTTGTCGAAATTATAACAAAAATATAGCTATTAAATATCATAAGACACAATAAGTTTATTTTTTTAAGCTTGAGAGTCTCTTTTTGGTTATAATGTAACCGCTATTAAAAGATATAAAAACTTGAAAAAACTACCTACTCTCCCCTTTTCTCAGGGCTAAAGCCCGTACAAGTTTAGGTTGCAGTTATATAAATGAGTCTTCTTCAGACTAAAAGTCAATAAAAGATTTTAAAGATGGATTTTAAAAATATTGAAAAAAAAGTTCTCTCTCTTTGCCCTTATATAAAAAAGATATCTATAGAGAAAAAAGATGACAAACTCTTTGCAAATATAGTACCTAATTTTGAGACTCTAAAAGCTGCAAATATCATAAATATTGAGAGTGAGATTCGCTGGTATGGAGTTGAGCTTTATAACCTGCAAGCAGAAGAATCGCAAAAGATTTTAGCTTATAAGATTTTAAGAGAGCCACAAGAAGATAAAGAGAGTGAGCCAGATGATGAGATATACCAAAGTCTCAAGTCATTTCTTTATGATATGTCTCAAAAAAAGGTCGCACTAAGCTCGCATCTAGAGCTAGATTTAGGGCTTGACTCGCTTGACTATGTGGAACTCTTTGTTTTTTTAGAGCTTAGCTACGGCATCTATATAGATGAGAAAATCTTCTCTCGTATCATGGTTTTTAAAGATTTATACAGCTATATAAAGACTCATAAAGCTTTTGTAAAACCTTCAGTTGTTGAGTGGAGAGAGATTTTGAGCGAAGTAAAGAGTGATAAGCTCATCTTCTCTCCTATCATTATGTTTATCTATAAAACGCTCCTCTATCCGCTCTTTAGGCTCTACTTTAGGCTTGATGTAAAGGGCATTGAAAATATCCCAAAAACATCTTGCATCATAGCTCCAACTCATCAGAGCATGCTAGATGGTTTTTTGGTCGAATCCACTCTTCCCTACTCTGTGCTTAAAAACACTTTCTTCTTAGCCTTTACTCAGGTCTTTGGAACAAAGCTTTTGCATCCTATTGCTACACATGGTCAATCTATCCTCATAGATGCTAATATTGATTTAAAAGATACAATGCAAAGAACTGCAACACCGCTAAAGATGGGCAAAAACTTAGTTATCTTTCCTGAGGGAGCAAGAACAAGAGATAGAAGACTTCTAGAGTTTAGACCTTTTTTTGCGATGCTCTCATCTATTTATAATGTTCCAATAGTCCCAGTTATCATTGATGGTAGTTTTGAAGCACTTCCTAGTGGTAAAATCTTTCCAAGACCAAAGAAGATAAGATTGCAATATTTAGAGCCAATTTACCCAAAAAATATGAGCTATGATGAACTTACACAGCTTGTAAAATCTTCTATAGAGAAAAATCTATGAGCTTTTTAGAACTCTTTAAATCTCCCTCACTCATAGCAGCACATAGAGGATTTAGTCATTTTAATCCTGAAAATACTCTAAGAGCTTTGCAGTTTAGCCTTGGGCGTTGTGATTTTGTAGAGATAGATGTGCAGCTAAGTAGTGATAAAAAAGCAGTTATCTTTCATGATGAGACTCTGCAAAGAACTACAAATATGGATAAGCCCTTAAAAGTCTATGAGCTAAGCTATAAAGAGCTTTCTAGGCTCGATTATGGAAGCTGGTTTGATGGCATCTATGAGCCAATGCTAGATTTAGGAACTGCCTTAGAGTTTGCAAAAAAACATAAGATGCCATTAAATATAGAGCTAAAAGATATAAGCGAATTTTGCCCAGATGCAGAGTTTGTCTCTATTGTTTTGGATTTAGTAAAAAGCTACGAGTTACAAGAGGAGGTGCTTTTATCCTCTTTTAGGCATGAGTATTTAGCTCTCATAAAAGATATGCAAACAAATATCTCAACTGCTATTTTAGTAGAAGACTCACTTCCTAAAAACCATATAGAGTATCTAGCATCTTTAAATGCAAAGGCTTACAATATAAGCGATGAGTTAGCAGATGCCAAAGTGATAAAGAGTTTAAGAGAGAGCGCTATTTTTGTTAATGTTTATACTATCAATGATGAGAAAAGAGCTAAAGAGCTTTTTAGCATGGGCGTAAATGCTATCTTTAGCGATAAGTTGATGAAATTTTAAAGTCACATAAGACCTTCCAAAGCGAGGTTTCAACCCCATAAATAAGGTCATTACTCCCCAGCTAGTTCCCACGCTCTGCGTGGGAACTCATATATATCTGAGTTTATAATTGAGTGCACTGAACAATTACTAAGCTAGATCCTGCATCAAGTTCAGGATGACGCGTGTCTCGTCATTCCGTGCTTGACACGGAATCCAGCTAGTTCCCATGCTCTGCGTGGGAACTCATATATATCTGAGCTTAGAATTTATACACACTCCCACGCAGAGCATGGGAGCAAGAGAAACTCTTATAAACACTTAAAAGCTTATGCGTCAGTTGCAACATCTGCAGAGCCAAAATATAGCGAAGAAATACCGTAAAGAAAATCCAACTGTTTGAAGCGAAGCTGAGTTTTGGATTTTTAGGGATTTGTTTGCTATATTTTGGGAACCTCACGAAGTGAGGCTCGGTAGGCGTTGCAAGAGTTTTTGCTTACTTTTTGCGAACAAAAAGTAAAGAGAGCCATAAGTACTTTAAAGTTACACAGCTTTCAGCTAGTTCCTACGCTCTGCGTGGGAATTCATATATATCTGAGCTTAGAATTTATACACACTCCCACGCAGAGCATGGGAGCAAGAGAAAAAAGAGCGTTATTACGATTTTGTCTTGCAAAATTCTCTCAAATCCGAGGTTTTAAATATATCTTGTCACACCTCTCCTGAGGGGTGATGTATATATACATGCTGATGCTGTTATGCCATTCCACCTCAGGAGAGATGGAGCGAGAGAGGTTTTAACCTTGCCTAAAAAACCTTAGGAGAGCTTTTTACTCTTTAATATCTCTCTTACAACTTCTCTATCATCAAAAGGAAATTTCTCGTCATAGATAATTTGGTAAGTCTCATCACCTTTTCCTAAAATGACTACAACATCCTCACCAGCTTGATCACTAAGAGCAGCTTCAATAGCTTTTCTTCTGTTTAACTCAACACTTACAATGCTCTTATCTTCGATGCCTTGGAGTATATCATCGACTATGGATTGTGGATCTTCAGTTCTTGGATTATCACTTGTGATATAGACTTTTTTTGCTAAACTAGCTGCTACTCGACCCATCATAGCTCTTTTACTCTTGTCTCTATCTCCACCAGCTCCAAAAACAACTAAAAGCTCTTTCTCTTTTAGCGCATTTAAAACTTGTTGCATCCCATCAGGAGTGTGTGCAAAGTCAACTATAACATTTGGCTCCTCGCTTACCTGCTCCATTCTTCCGCTCACTCCAGCAAAACCCTCAACAACTTCAACAATCTTCTCTAAGCCATCTTTTACCAGCAAATCAACCGCACCTATAGCTGCCATTAAGTTGTAGAGATTAAAAAAGCCATGAAGTGATGAAGTAAAAGGAACTACCTCTTTAAAGTGCTGGATTATTCCACTTGATGCATCATTTAACGAATAAGCCATAAGTTTATATGAAGCGTTATTTTCTATGCCGTAAGTAAAGGTATTTTTTATATTAAAAGAGGATTTTGGCTCATCTTTGTTTATGAGTTTTCTGCCCTCATCTGCAAAAAAGCTATTTTTTGTAGCTATATATTCGCCTATGGTTTTGTGATAATCTAAGTGGTCTTGAGTGATATTTGTAAGGATTTTAAGCTCAAACTCTAATCCCTCTATACGCTTTTGTGCAATAGCGTGTGAACTAACTTCCATTATGAAAAACTCACAGCCAGCATCTACTGCTTGATAGATGTGTTTATAAGTGTTTAGCACACTTGGAGTTGTGAGCGATTTGCCTTCTATTACTTCATCATTCATAAAAAAGCCGCGGGTTCCCTGCATAGCAACTTTATATCCCAAATCAAGTAAAAAAGAGTAGATAGCACTTGCAGTTGTGGTTTTACCATTGGTACCGGTGATACCTACTATTTTTGTCTCTCCAACACCAAAAAGCGGCGCAATCTCTTTTACAGTTATGATGGAGTGAGCGCCTCTACTCTTTGCATCTTCGAGATACTTTTTGTTCTGAGTAGTTAAAACAAAAGCGGTTTGTTCGTCACAAAGAGAGGAGTTTTCACTTACATATTTGTAAGATTGGCTAGGAAGCTCAATCTTCATTTTTTTTGCTCTTTGCTAATTTTTTTAAAAGTTTTCTCAGTAGCTTATCACTTGGGTAGATGCTAAGTGCATTTTCTAAGTAACTAAGAGCCATCTCCTCAAAGTCGTTTTCTATTAATCTATCTAAAAAATCTATAAAATCATTCTTTTGGGTAATAATGACACGAGTCGAGAACATAATGTTCTCAAACGTCTCTTTAAAGCTCGCACCTCTGTCTAGTATGGCTTTAAAGTCTTCATATAGGATACCATCTTCATACTCTATTCTATCTCTTAGAGGTTTAGCAAAGATTTCACCGACTCTGTCTATAGCATCATCCATAGTTTGCAAGATATCACTCATAATTTTATCAGCTGACTCTTTATCTTCATCTTTGAGCACTTCATAGTAGTCAAAAAGAGCCTCAGCACCACCCTCTCCACTCAAAGCCATTTCAGATAAGATCACACCATTATACGCCTCTTTTGAGTTTGGAAAGTCTTGCAAAACTCTTGCGAACTTCTCTAGCGCTGTTTTATAGTCTGATTTGCTAAAATACTCTTTAGCTTGTGACAATGTTTTGTGTTTAGAAATACCGTTCATTTTTTCTCTTTTTTAAAGATTTTCTAAATTATTTTCCATACCAGCTGGTACATTTATGACTGTAAGCTCTGGATGTATATCCATCTTGAGCTGTCTCTCTACTCCATACTTTAGCGTACTACTACTGCTAGCGCAGCCAATACAAGCACCTTTTAGTTGAACATATACTTTCGCATTTTTTACTGTAATAAAATCTATATCACCACCATCTAATGCTAATGATGGGCGAATCTTAGCTATAGCGGCTTTTACTGGGTTTATTAGTTCTTCATCCGTAAATGGAATCATCTCTTTTTCCTTTAATTTATTTCATAAATTTAAGGGAACCTTCTCCCTATCTATTTATAATAATGAAAGAATTTATCCTTTCATCTATGCTATCGCTAAGTTTTCTCACAGAGAGTCTTTCGACAGGCTCAGCGCAAAGCTCTCGGCACTTATGCCTATTTTTCTTTTTAATTAGATTATTGATTTTAGATAACATAAAATATGACAAAATTGCTTAACATGTCATAAAGATTTAAATTAGAACAAAGGTTTTAGTCTTTAAGTGTTAAAACTTCCAAAACGTAGCTAGGTTTCCTCATACCAACTAATATGTAGTCAATATCCTCTTGCGACATCAAAAATTCCAAAGCCACATTTTGCATGACAATATCGTCATTTTTGAAAAACTCTTTTAACTCTTCTCTTGTATTTTTGGCACACTCATGCAGAACCATCTTTTTATACTCTACAAAAAACATATCTATAGAATTTACAAGTAACTCTCTACTCTCATCATCTAAACTTTGGAGTGATGTTCTCATATGTGGAATGATTTGGGCAAAGAAAAATGCATCGTAATCACCTATCCAACCAAACTTATGCTTTGAAGCCTCTAGCCCATCAAATAGATTATATAGAGGCTTTAATTGTTCGTTGTCACAAATATCTAAGAGTTCATTTAGATGGTGATAATACTCTTTTGACTCATCATAATCAGCGAGTCTATACATTTTACCATTATACTCAGCATTTAATGGTCTATTGGCTAATACTCTAAGTCCGTTTTCTTTAGCCCATCTTGCACATTTTAAACCCTCAAGTTCTAGTATGTTTATAGGAAGTTGCACTGTTGTAAAGCCGTGAGTCTCATTTTTTGCTTCCTCTGAAGCCCTTATAGCAAGAGTAATCAAATCTTCGTATGGTAAAAACTCATCACTTTTTTTACTTTTAGAAAAACTGTTTGAACTGATGCCATAGCTTAAGATTCTGCCATTTTTAACTTCTAACTCTAGTGCTACGAAAGCTCTATATATCCTTCTATACATCTCATCTAACATCTCATCTTTATCAATGCCCTTTTTTATAGCATCTAGTAAGTAGTACTCAGGATTGTGCAGAAGGTAGCAATCAAGCCTTGATAACTCTAATCTCTTTAGAGACTCTGTAAGTTGATCTTTTATAAAGGATGCGCTAATAGAGTGAAAGCAATCAGGTGAAAACTCAACCACCTCTTCAAATGGACTCTCTTTATGTCTATCCATGTTTGAGCCTTGAATATAGCCAACTTTACTAACTATCTCAACTGCATCTTTTACACTCTCATCCCCGTTCTCTGCGAGAAACTCTCTAAAGGCTAGTGCAATAGCGCGTTCTGCACCACCGTCCATGTAGTTTGATGATGTATCTATCATGCTAATCCCAGAGCTTATAGCATCTCTTAGCGCTTGGATATGCTGTGGATTATAATCACTTATTCTATAAGTTCCAAATGCGAAATTACTCATGCTTTATCCTAAATAAAAAGTTTTAAAGTATTTTAGAATTGGGAAGTTTATTAGATAAATAAGTTTTGTTAAAATTTCAAACTTATCTTTTTTCTCGTTCTCAAGTTTTACTTGGGAATGCATATATATGAGTCACCAAGTAAAACTTGGTGACTAGGGGGAGTAGTAATTATACTAGTTCTATAAACGCCATTGTAGTTGCATCACCACGACGAATACGAGTTCTTATGATTCTAGTATATCCACCAGCACGATCAACGTACTTAGGTGCTATTTCATTTACTAAAGTTTTTGTTGCTTCTTTACTTTGAAGCGCCGCAAATACTACTCTGTGAGCGTTAGAATCATTCTTACCAGCAATTGTGATAAGTTTTTCTACATAAGAACGAAGTTCTTTTGCTTTCATTATAGTAGTTTCAATTTTTCCATGTTCTATTAACGAAATACTTAGGTTTTTAAGTAAAGCTGCACGGTGTGAGCTAGTACGACCTAGTTTACGATATCCATGACGATGTCTCATCTTCTATTCCTCTTTAGCCTTGAGCGGCTTCAATTTTCTTTTTTAATGCACTAACTACATCATCTGCTAAGTCAGCGCCAACTGCAAAACCAAACTCTTGCAATTTTTCTACGATTTCATCGTATGATTTTTTACCTAGGTTTTTAACATTTTTGAGATCATTTTGACTCATTAATGCTATTTCACCTACTAGTTTAATATCAGAGCGGTCAAGACAGTTAAAACTTCTTGCACTTAAGCCTAAACTATCTATGTGAGTCACCAACTTTTTAAGGTCTGGATTTTCTTCAACTCTTTCAATAGTTGTAGCAGCTTTTATGCTGATTTCTGAGTTAAACACAGCTAGTTGAGCATACATAACCTCAAGTGAGTTTTTGAATGCATCTAGTGGAGTTACTTGTCCATCAGTTCTAATGTTTAAAACTACTCTCTCAAAGTTAGGATTATCTTCTACAAGAACATTTTCTATCTTATAAGTTGCACTACGAACTGGAGTAAAGTAAGCATCTAGCGCTATATATCCATCTTCAAGTTCATCATGAGTATCTTCACTAGGAACATAACCTATACCTTGTGCTATTTTTATAACAAAGTTTAAGTTAGAATCTTCATTAAGAGTTGCAAGGTGAGCATCTGGAGTTACTATTTCAACAACATCATTGCTTAAATCACATCCCTTAATTGTACATGGGCCAGTGAAGCTATAGCTAACTTCAGCTTCACTAGCTTCATCTTTGAGTTTAAAACGAATCTCTTTAAGATTTAATATAAAGTCAGAAATGTCTTCAAGCATACCACGAACAGAGTCAAACTCATGCTTAGCGCCCTCGATTTTAATAGCTATCGGTGCATAACCAACAGAAGAGCTTAATAAAAAACGGCGAAGTGGATGAGCTAAAGAGATAGCAAAACCAGTTTCAAAAGGATAAGCCATTATATTTGCTTCATTCTCACTAATCTGTTCTACCTCAAATTCTTGAGGAGCAAGTGGAGTAGTTTTAATTTTTTTCATTCTCTAACGCCTTTTATTAATTCTATTATTTCGAGTAAAGCTCGACGATTAAACGCTCTTCTACTGGAATCACAACTTCTTCTCTCTCAGGTAGACGAGTAAAAATACCAAATACTTTCTCAGCATCAATATCAACCCATGGTGCTAAACCTGTTTGATTTGTTAACTCTAAAGCACGAACAACTTGAACATTTTTCTTGCTTGATTCACGAACTTCTATCTTTTGACCAGCTCTAACATTGTAAGAAGGAATATCTAATTTCTTTCCATCTACAAGGATATGACCATGAGTAACTAATTGACGCGCAAATCTACGAGTAGATGCGAAGCCCATTCTGTAAACAACATTGTCTAGTCTGCTCTCTATTAGAGTAATAAGGTTTGTACCTGTATTACCATCTCTTCTTTTAGCTTCAACAAACAGTGCACGGAATTGCTTCTCAGAAACACCATACATGAATTTTGCTTTTTGCTTTTCATTAAGTTGTAAACCATACTCAGAAACTTTCTTACGACGCTGACCATGTTGACCAGGACCATAAGGTCTTTTTTCTAATGCAGATTTACCTGCTAAACGACGCTCACCTTTTAAGTTAAGGCTTACACCGAATCTTCTTTCGATTTTTTCTACTGGACCTCTATATCTTGCCATCAGTAATCTCCTTAAACTCTACGACGCTTAGGTGCGCGACAACCGTTGTGTGGTAATGGTGTAACATCTTTCATAAATGTAACACGAATGCCTTCTATAGCACCTACAGCTTTAACTGCAGTTTCACGACCTGAACCTGGACCTTGTACTTTAATACCAAGATCTTTAATACCATGAACTTGTGCTTTTGCCACTGCGTCTTCAACAGCTGCTTGAGCTGCAAATGGAGTAGATTTCTTACTCCCTTTAAAACCAAGGCTACCAGCAGAACTCCATGCAACCATATTACCCATTTCATCAGTAATAGTTACTAGTGTGTTATTGAATGATGCAGAAATATGAACTATACCTCTTGCAATATTCTTTTTTACTACTTTTTTTCTAACAGCTTTTCTTTTTGCCATCTGTGTAATCCTTATGCAGCGCCGACAGTTTTGCGTTTACCTTTACGAGTACGCGCATTTGTCTTAGTTTTTTGACCACGACATGGAAGACCACGACGGTGACGGAGACCTCTATATGAACCTAAATCCATAAGTGCCTTGATATCCATAGCTACTTTTTTACGTAAATCACCCTCAACCATATGGTTAGCGCGGATTTCAGCAGTAATTGCAGCTACTTCATCTTCGTTTAGTTCGAAAACTCTTTTGTTATAGTCTATGCCAGTTGCGTCTAAGATTAGACGAGAAGCATGAAGACCAATCCCATAGATGTATGTTAGACCATACTCTACTCTCTTTTTTTTAGGTAAATCAACACCAGAAATACGAGCCATGGTTATCCTTGTCTCTGTTTATGTTTTTTAACTTTGCAGATTACTCTTACAATGCCTTTTCTTTTGACAATCTTACAATCATCACACATCTTCTTTACTGAAGCTCTTACTTTCATAGAAAGCCCTTATATTAATCTCACTAAAGTCTCTTCATCCATCAGCAAAAGAATGACTTCTACCTCTAGAAAGCTTTAGTTTCTTCGACATCTTTACTGCATGTAGGTAAGTCTTTATGACTACTTACCAATACTTTTATCTTTATAAACCAATATATAGATAGAAATACTCTTGTTTTATGTTAAAACAGCAAAGCGGATTGGGATTATATCTAAAGAAATGTAAAAGGATTATTAAAGTTTGCTTAGTTAGTAAAATAACTTTGTCATCTTAGTAAAAAAGAGACTCTAAAAGCGACTCAATCCCAAATAACGCTTACTCCATACTCTGGATTTAGTGTTATAAACTTCTTGTAATATATTTTTTTGCCATACTTTTTACTTAAGAGTTCCACTTCAAAGCTTCCCTCTTGTAAAAGTTCTCTTACTTCTTGATATGTTAACCATTTGCCATATCTAGCTAGTGTATTTTGCCAAATTTTAAAGTCACAAGATGCCTGAGAACTAAGTTCATATAGTTCCCCATCTTCGCTAACCCATGAAGCATTTGAACAAGCATAAAGTTTTACTTTCTTACCGCTTACCTCTTTGTCTCTTACCTCAATGTGTCCATCACTACAGTATGGACATTTTCCTAAAGTCATTCTGTACCTTTTTTTTACTACAATAATAGGCAAAAAAATATTTATTAAGAAATTATATTTCAAAATGCAATACTATTTTATTATCTGTAGATTCTAAGGCGTGAAATGTACCATTATAATGATTGAACATCTACTTTGCAAAAAAGCATTCTACTTTAAGCCTCTTTATAAATGAGAAACGAACTGCCTCGGATGCTACGCTTTATAATTTTATTTAGCCCTTTGTAAAGCTGAAATATGTTATCGTTTCTATGGTTAAATCTTTATTATCCTCTTTTTTAGCTCACACTCTAAAAATTGTACTTTTAACTCCAAAACACACAAGCACAAAGGCAAAAAAACAACATGACAAAAAAACTAATTAAATACTACTTGCTACTAGTAGCAATATTTTTTATAGGCAGGTTATTCCTATTTATTATCTATTTTGATAGCTTTAAAGATAGTGGTGTCGACTATTGGTTGACATTTATCTATGGGTTAAGAATGGATACTATTTCTGCCGCTATCTTACTCGTTATTCCTCTAATTTTTCTCTCTTTTACTCCTGCAAGGTTTAAAAAATTTACTAACAGTCTTTTGAAATACTACTTTTTAGTGGTATTTTCGCTCGCTATTTATATAGAAAATGCAACCTTTTCCTTTATGGCGCAGTACGATGTACGCCCAAACTATCTTTTTGTAGAGTATCTTATATATCCACGTGAAGTCTTTGCTATGATTTTTGCGGATTATAAATTAGAGCTTTTAATTGCGTTTGGTATGATTGGGGCATTTATTTATTTTTATTTAAAATTAGCAAAGGATGACTTTTTAAATGTTTTTGATACCCACTACATAAAAAGAATCGCCCTTTTTATTCCTATCTTGCTAATCTTGTTTATTGGAGTGCGTTCATCTTTTGGTCATAGAGGGGCTAATATATCAGATGCTATGTACAGTACAAATAGGATGGTAAACGAAATAACTAAAAATTCGCTTCACAGCATCGGCTATGCCGTTTACAGCAATCTTGTACATGAGGGCAAAGAAGTAAAACAGTATGGAAAAATGAATATAAATGATGCCCTCCAAAGGGTACAAAAAAGATTAAATATCCACTCAGATGATAAAGAGTCTATCTTCTCAAGAATCGAAAAAAGCCATTTTAAAAATGAAAATCCTAAAAACCTAGTTATCTTCGTACAGGAGAGCTTGGGTTATCAGTTTGTACATGCTGTAGGAGGAGAAGATGGTATAACTCCAAACTTCAACCGCTTAAGCAAGGAAGCTATACTTTTTAAGGATCTATACTCAAATGGAACGAGAAGTATTAGAGGTCTTGCTGCAATTACTGCTGGAAATCTTGCGGTACCTGGAGTAGGTGTATTAAAAAGAAATAAAGCTCAAAGTGACTTTTTTACTATCGCATCAGTTCTTAAACCACTTGGATATCACACATCTTTTATATATGGAGGAGAGAGCAGATTTGACAACATGAGAAGCTGGTACTCAGGAAATGGTTTTGATGAAATTATAGATCAACCCCAATTTGAAGATCCCACTTTTGTTGCTCCTTGGGGTGTCTGCGATGAAGACTTGGTGATAAAGGCAAACAGTGAGTTTAAAAAGTTACATGCAAAAAACCAAAAATTTGCCACTGTTATGTTTTCGCAATCAAACCATGCGCCTTTTGAATTTCCATTTGAAAAGATTGAACTCTTAAAAGATGTAGAGCCAAATAGCGTAAAAAATGCTGTAAAATATGCGGACTTTGCAATTGGGCGTCTGTTTGAACTTGCTAAAAAAGAGCCATATTATAAAGATACTATCTTTGTAGTAGTAGCCGACCATAATGTAAGAGTTCACGGTGGTGATATGGTACCTGTTGATATGTTTCATATTCCCGCAATGATAATAGGAGATGGTGTCGAGCCTATGGTTTATGACAAAATTTCTTCACAACCTGATGTGTTGGCAACGGCACTTGATTTAATAGGTCTTGATTTAAAATATCCTATCATGGGGCACTCAATCTTTAGCGATAAAAAGCAAAACATCTCACTGATGCAGTTTCACTCTTCATACGCGCTAAGAGTAGATGATAAAGTAGCGATTATAAGACCAGGTCAAAAACCGCTTACCTTTTCATATAAAGATCCAGAGACATATTTGGATACAAAAAATCATCTGACTCCTATTGAGAATGATGAAGAGTTGCAACAAGATGCATTAGCCTTTGTTGTAATACTAGATTATATGTACAACAAAAAATTATATAAATAAAAATAGGATGTAACTTGGATTATGGATTCGTATTTAGAAAAATTTAACAGCTCTATAAAAAATACGCTTTTTGACAAACTGCCTATAGAGATGCAAGAGTTTATAAAACAAAAATCTCTAAAGTTAAGATTTACGCATCAAGAGATAAAGCAAATTATAGATATTTCAAGAGATTTGAGTCTATGGGATGAGGGAAGTATTATAGATATCTTCCCAGAACATGATCAAAAAAAAGTAGTCTTTGCTCGGCTAAAAAAAGCCTATGAAGAGTTAAGATGCAAACCAAACTCATATAAAGATTTTGAGTTAAAAAATATACCAAAAGAGCAAAAATTCACATTTGCTACAGAAGCAAAAGAGGGTTTTGGACTTGGACTATGCCCTGTGGCTTCAGAGAAGACTAGATGCTGCAATCTTTTAACTCTAGATGCTGTTGAGAGCTGTGGCTTTGACTGTTCATACTGCTCAATTCAGAGTTTTTACAATCAAAATACCATCACCTTTGATAGTAATTTTAAAGATAAGCTTAAAAATTTAAAGTTAGAGCAAAACAAAACCTACCATATAGGAACAGGTCAGGCATCTGACTCACTTATGTGGGGGAATCGTGAGGGCATCTTAGATGCTCTCTTTAGCTTTGCAAGAGATAACCCAAACGTTATCTTAGAGTTTAAAACAAAATCAGACAATATAAAGTACTTTTTAGAGCATGATGTTCCTAAAAACATACTTTGCACTTGGTCGCTAAACACTCCAACTATTATACAAAACGAAGAACATCTTAGTGCATCTCTAGATAAACGCCTAAAAAGTGCAAGAGCCTTAGCCGATAAGGGGATAAAAATTGGTTTTCATTTTCATCCTATAGTGCACTATGAGGGTTATCTCGATGAGTATGCCGAGGTTTATAAAAGGCTTTTAAATGAGTTTAGTTCAGATGAAGTTGCACTTGTGAGTTTTGGAACTCTAACATTTATAAAGCCAGTTATAAAGCAGCTTAGAGAGCGAGACTTTAGAACCAAAATATCACAGATGCCTTTTGTAGATGCGGGTGGGAAAAGCTCATATCCAGAAAATATAAAAGTAGAGATGTTTAAGTCAGCCTATGAGAGTTTTAAGCCTTGGCATAAAAAGACTTTTTTTTATCTCTGCATGGAGTCTCATGAGATGTGGGCTAAATGTTTTGGGTATCAGTACTCAACAAACAACGACTTTGAGCGTGCAATGCTAGCGGCTTATGCTAAAAAACTAGACATAGATTTTTTTATATGAAGATTATAAAAGCCGTATTTTTAGCCTTTGTACTTTTCTCATCAAATGAACTAACCGCAGAAAGAATTAAGCCCATTTCAGTCAAAGAGAAAAAGAAGAGATTTTTTCATACTTTTGTGCCAGCTGTAAATAGTGTTTACTTGGAACTTAACAGAGATTATAGAGATATCAAAAAAAATATAAAAAATCCAAAATATAAAAAAAGAATCTCAAACTTGAAAAAAGATTATAAGGTAAAAACAGATAGAGAGTTACTTCTAGCACTAAAACCTCATCCTATAAGTATAACTCTAGCACAAGCTGCTATGGAGAGCGCTTGGGGAACCTCAAAGTTTTATAAGAAAGCCAACAATGTCTTTGGCATCTGGTCTTTTAACAAAAAGGAGCCTAGAATAGCTGCCTCACAAAAACGAGGTAAAAAAACTGTCTGGCTTAAAAAGTATCCCTCTGTTAGGGAGTCTGTGAAAGATTACTATATAAATATCTCTCGCTCACACGCATTTGTTGAGTTTAGAGAGTTAAATATGAAAACAGCTGATCCATATAAACTTGTAAAGAAACTAAATCACTATTCAGAGATGAGGGAGAACTATACAAAAGAGTTAACTTCCGTTATGAAACATAACAAACTACATAAATATGATAAGCCTTAGCTCTTAAATCTGACTAAGATCATACCTACAAACTTATCTTTGTTGTAGTATTCAACTCTATAGGTAGTGCCTCTCTTATCTATAGAGAAGCGGTTTTGTATCTCTTTTTTTTCTATCTCTACTCCAGTTTCTACGCCACTTTTGTTTACATATCCTATGACATTCACTCTATAGCCATTTGCTTCATAGGCTAAAAAGTTTCTCTCTACTTCCAAAATTTCACCAAACTTAGCATCTATCTCTTTGCCGTCTATCTTAAACTTTACAATATTGTTATCTTTATCCATATCAAGATAGTCAGCACTCAGCTTTGAGAGTCTTCTGTTTCCATACTGAATCACATAGTTATTTCCATTTTTTATAATGAGAAGAAGCGGACTGCTCGCTTTAAAATCAACCACTCCATCTTTTTTTATTGGAAAGTAGTTTACAATATCTCTTATCTGTGCAAGAGGCAGTCTTATCTTCTCTTCATACAAAGAGATATGAATGTCATTATTTATAGCACTATAAACTCCATCAGGGTTAAGAGTGAATTTTCTTTTGTACTCTATACCCATAATATCCATATACTTCTCAAGCGCTAAGAGATGATAATATACTCTTTGGTGAGTAGCAAGATTTTTGCTAGCCTCATTCCCAAAAGCAGCTTTTCCTTCGTTGATGGCAAAATAAGTAAGAGACTTCTGCATCTCCAAATCACCCTCTTTTGTTCTAGTGTTGTGAAGATGATATCTGTGTTCATCTTTTATAAGATGAGTGTTTACATGCTCAACTACGCTAGATGCGATATCTTCAAGATTTGAATATGCCTCTATATCTATCTTTGACTGATCAATGATAGAACATTGTCCCCATCTTTGTGGAGAGTGCATATCATCTTCATAAGTTTTTCTATAAAATCCGCTTCCATCATGTAGGTTTACTACAAGTTTTACATTTTCATCTTTTATATAGTTTTTAATTCTCTGGATAGCTTCATACTCTGGATCTTTTTGGCAAAGCTCTGCAAACTTTCTGTTCATATCTCCATGAGGCCCTCTACTTCTTTTTATAATACTATAGAAGTTTAGATTTGGGACTATCCAAAGAGAGCCTTTTGTTATCTCATAATGAGTGGCTAAGAGAGATGCAGAGATAAATCCACCAGGTTCATCCCCTTGGATGCCACCGACAACGAGTAGAGTATTTCCATCTTGCTCGCCTTTTTTAATCAGATCAAATTTAAAAAGATCTTGTGCATTTAAAAGAGAACAAAACAGAAAAAGAGCAATGCTAAATAACTTCAACATGCCAAGGTTCAAACCGCACTCCATCACTATTGTTTTTTTTATACCTCATATTGATATATGGCAACTTTATCATCATCTCAAACTCTTTAGTTGCTGCAAACTCTTCTGTAAAGTTTTTATGTCCCCATCCACGAAGACCAACATCAAAGTCGCTGATGGTGTGGTAAGAGTAAGCTGGAGGTGCGATATCTATAGACGCCTTTGTAATATTTCCACCATTACGGTTTAGTTTATTTACATAGAGGCTTAGCTGTTTTACAACATTTCTAACACCTGAGGTAAGTATCAAAGAGTCTCCTACATCTTTTAAGAGTTTGTCATAATCTTCTAGCGGCTTACCTTTAAAGAGATAGTGACCAGTATAAGGAATCTTTACAACATCTCTTTGAGATATTTTATTGTTTAGATTTTTACAGGTCTTTGCTCCATAAAAGCCATATTCATTAGGCTTTTCATAAAAAAGCTTCTCTATTAAAGAGAGTTCATCATCTAAAAATAAGCCGATACTTGGATAGTTTCTTGCATAATATAATGCCTCATCAAAAGAGGTCAAGTTAAAGTTAGCAAAACCTACATAACCCCTAAGTCTTGTAAATCTAGCATCTAATCTTTGTAGAGTTTTATACTCGCCATATGACAAAAACAGATCACTGTTTGTTTGTACAAACTCTTTAGCAAAAAGCGGTGACAACGATAAAGTAGTTAAAAAAAATCTTCTATTCATAATCGCAATTGTACCCTAAATAATCCCTTAATTTAGTTTTTAAACATTATATAAACTTATCCACTAGTTTTTTTGCTCATTATAATTTTTTGGCTATAACTACTCTATACTTTTTTTAATCGTTTTTACATAACAAAAAAGATACAATCTCAAAATATTCTCATTTAACTACTTCAACCATTTAAGGACATAAAATGCAACAAAACGAGCACCTAGAACTGGGTTTTATCAACACCCTTCTTATAGATAGACTTACAACTCCTGGCGCGTATCTGATGGCACTTGATGGAAATGATGTACTTCTGCCTGGTCAATACCTAACTCCCGATATGAAAGAGAGAACACTTGTAGATGTTTTTTTATATACAGACTCAGAAGATAGATTAGTCGCAACTACGCTAAAACCTAAAGCTAAGCTAGAAGAGTTTGCTCTCTTAGAAGTTATAGATGTTGCACCTTTTGGGGCTTTTTTGGATTGGGGACTTCCTAAAGACTTACTCTGCCCTAAGATGCTACAAAAAACTCCTTTTAGAGTTGGAGAGAAGAGGTTTGTAAAGGTTATCTATGATGAGCAGACTCATAGGCTTGTGGCAAGTGAAAAACTAGGCGATTTTTTTGAAAAAAAAGTAAAAGGAATAAAGCCAGCCGATGAAGTAAATATCATCATCATTACAGAAACGCCACTAGGATTTAAGTGCATCGTTGAGGACAAATATGAAGGCTTAATCTACCACAATGAGATTTTTGAGAACATCTCGCTAGGAGATAAAAGAACAGCTTTTGTAAAAACTATCCGTAAAGATGGAAACATCGACCTCTCTCTTCGAAAAGCTGGTGAAAAAAACTCTTCATCAGACAAAGTCTTAGAGCTCTTAAAACAAAACAGTGGCATCATGCCCTACAACTACAAAAGTGATGCCGAGCTTATCAAAGATGTGTTTGGACTTAGTAAAAAAGAGTTCAAACGCTCACTTACAGCTCTTGTGGATGCAAAAAAGATAGAAGTCAAAGATAGCGGTATCTATCTTTGCTAATAGTTGCCAAGTTATAAGAAAAGTATCAAGCCAAATTAACTATAATCTCCCAAATTACTAAAAGGAATCTCTTTTATGTCTTACTTAGAATCACATCCAGACGAAAATGGCTATTTTGGTCGTTTTGGTGGTGCCTTTATTCCACCTGTTTTAGAACAACCATTTGCCGAAATTACAAAAGCCTACGGTGAACTCAAAAACTCACCTAAATTTTTAGAAGATTTAAAATATGTTAGAAAGCACTATCAAGGTCGCCCTACTCCCATCTCTTACGCTAAAAACCTCTCAGAGTATTGTGGTGGAGCGAAGATCTACCTAAAAAGAGAAGATTTAAACCATACGGGCGCACATAAGTTAAACCACTGTATGGCTGAAGTTATTCTTGCAAAGCATCTTGGAAAAACGAAAGTTATAGCTGAGACTGGAGCTGGCCAGCACGGCGTTGCTCTTGCAACTGCCGCTGCATACTTTGGCCTAGAGTGTGAGATACACATGGGTGAGGTAGATATAGTAAAAGAGCATCCAAATGTTATTCGTATGAAGATATTAGGCGCAAAAGTTATCCCTGTATCACATGGTCTTAAAACTCTAAAAGAGGCGGTTGATAGTGCTTTTGATAGCTATATAGCTCAAGTTGATAGTTCTATCTACTGCATAGGTTCTGTTGTTGGACCTCACCCTTTTCCACTAATGGTAAGAGATTTTCAGTCAGTTGTTGGACATGAATCAAAAGAGCAGTTTTTTGAGCATGAAGACTCTCTTCCAGATGCAATAGTCGCTTGTGTTGGTGGTGGAAGTAACTCTATGGGAATATTCTCAGCATTTATAGATGATAAAGAAGTGGCTCTTTATGGAGTTGAACCTATGGGAAGAGGTGAAAAATTAGGTGACCACGCTGCATCTCTGACTTATGGAGAAGAGGGAGTTATGCATGGATTTAACTCTATCATGCTAAAAGATGATAAGGGTGAGGCAGCTCCTGTTTACTCCATAGGTTCTGGAATTGACTATCCATCTGTTGGCCCTGAGCATGCTCATCTTATGAGTATAGGTAGAACAAAAGTTGGACTTTGTAATGATGATGAAGCAGTAGAAGCTTTTTATACTCTCTCTCAACTCGAGGGAATCATCCCAGCTCTAGAGTCTGCTCACGCTGTGGCATACGCTATGAAGTTAGCAAAAACTCTAGGAAGTGACAAAACTATACTTGTAAACCTAAGCGGTAGAGGCGATAAAGATGTAGATTTTGTAGTTGAGAATTATCCTATACCAAACGCTAAGTTCTAGACTCTACTCTTTTTGCATAGAGTAGAAGAACTACACCACTAAAAACTATGGCTGCTGTTACAAACAAAGCAGCCTTGTAATCTCCAAAATTCTCAACAAGTGCCACGCTGTAAAGCGGCGCGCTCACTTGTCCGATGCCATAAACTGCCGTCATGGCTCCCATCAGCACTACAGGATTTTTAGGAGAGAGCTTTCCACCTAGATGCATAAAAAGAGCAACAAGTCCTATAAAGGTACTTCCATACAAAGCTCCACTAAAGAGGACAAGATAGATATTTGAGCTTAGTGCTGGGATGAGAATACCAACAACTTGAAGGCTCATTGCTACTATGATGATGTTTAAACTCCCATAGCTGTGAGCTAGTCGCATCCAGATGATAGAAGAGGGAATTCCTGCGATTCCAACCACTAACCAAGCTAAACTTCCATAACCCTCTAAACCTTTGAGTGAGTTTATGATATCAGGCAGAAATGTTCCTTGGACCACAAAACCAACTCCCTCAGTAAAGTAGGCCAAGATAAGCAAAATCACAAAAGGTGAAAAAGTAGAGAGAGTTAACTTATGCTTTGGTGCATCTTGCTTGATTAGCTTATCAAAAGAGAGAATATACCAAGAGTAAAAAGATGCAATAAAGGCAGAGATGCTAAGCACTAGCCAAGCACTTGCAAAGTTTGCATCTCTTAAGACAAACTGACTTATAAGGTCACTCAAAACTATAGCAAACCCAATCCCGCTAAAGTGGATTCCCATAGCTTTCGTTTTATCTTCGTAATTTAGCTTTACCATAACAATAGCGCCACCAACTATGAGCACCATTGCCGAGCCAAATCCTGCTACAACTCTTGAAACTATCCAAGCTAACTCACTTGTGCTTGTTGCTAAGATGAGCGTTGTGGCTACACTTAAGATGAGTCCGAGTCTAAAATACCTCACCTTTGCATTTATATCTTTTATAAAGATGCTAAATATCGCTCCGCCTAAGTAGCCACTAAAATTGAGTGAAGCCAAAATCCCAGCATCTGTGATGGATAAAAACCCATCAAGCATAGCTGGGAGCAGAGATGTAAAAGCAAACCTAGCAACTCCAACACCTATAAATATAGATATGATGCCAGCTAAGATAATGCTATAGTTGTTGTTTTTATCTAGCAAGAAAACCTCTCTTTTAGCATACATCCAACTCCATAAGGTTTCTTAGAGTAAAAGTCTTTTGAGTGATTAACTATAAGAGCGTGATACTCTTGAAAAACTATCACTCTTTGTTTCTCATCTTTTATAAACTCTTCTAAGCTCTTTTGCATTAACTCTTTCATCTCTTTATATTTTGCTCTCTCATCTATGAGTCCTAACTCTAGGAGGACTCTTTTTGTGTAAGCATCTATCTCAAATTCACTCTGGTTATATCCGTACAAAAGTATAGAATCAGCACTCTCCTCGCCTATTCCTAAAACGCTTAAAAGCTCATCCCTTGATGGCACACTTCCCTCTAAGCTCTCATAAAAAGAGATAAATTCTAAGATATATTTAGCTTTTTGATTATAGTATCCAGATGGCTTTATGGCGAGTTTTAAGCTCTCTAGGCTTAGCTCTTTTATAGATGCAGGGTTTAGTGCATCTAGAGCTTTTAAGTTTTGTAGTGATTTTACTACTGATTTAAAAGTTGTGTTTTGAGTAAGAATAGTGCCAAGTGCGACCTCAAAAATCTCATCACTTGTTTTACTAAATCTATAATTACCCTTATCATAACCACTCTCAAGAAAAGGCCACCATCCTTGTGGACCATAAGTCTCATATAGAAGTTTATACATCTCATAAATCTTTAACTCTTTACTCAAAACAGACCCCATAGATAGATTTGCAAAAATTATACCAAACACTAGGGCAAAAATAGGATATTTGTAAAATTTTGTGAGAGTATAGCTGGTAATTTTAACTCTTTATATTAGGCAATAAAGGTTAGAGTTTATAGTTTTGATATATGAAACGGGGAAAAGTGATAAAAAGGATTGTATTTAAAACGTTTTACTAACTCAAACAGGAGAGAAAGAGTTAGTAAAAATGGCCTTGAGGTCAAGTTAAGACCATATATGTAAAGAATCGTAGTAGTATTATATATTTATAAAGTTACTGAAGCGTTAATAAATAATTTGACTGTAAAGTTTAATATAAAAAATAGCTATAGGATTAACAAATTCTTATCTCTTTTTAGATAACATTGCTTACATAAAGGTGTTTTACTCTAAAGCAGATTTGGCAAAACTAAACTTGAGGTAAAATACAGCTATAATCCGTTTGAGAATAAACAAACTAATTTAAGGATATAAATATGATAGTACATAACTCACTAGAAGAAGTAAGAGCAAATATAGATATAATAGATGATAAACTCGTGGAGCTTATCTCTCAAAGAAGTCACCTAGTCCGTCAAGCTGCTAAGTTTAAAAACTCTGTAGAAGAGGTTAAAGCTGATGACCGCATAGAGTTTATTATGCAAAAAGTCCGTCATAAAGCGATAGAACTCAATGTTTCTCCAAACTTAATATCAGAACTTTTTACTATTATGATTCACGAGATGGTCGAGACAGAAATCTCAGAATTTAGAAACGCTCATACATTTTAAGCCTATGATGAAATATTTTTTACTACTAACTTTAAGTTTTTTTTCCCTCTTTGCATCTGATGCTTTTGTAACTCCAGCACAATTAAAATCATCGCTGGATGATAAAAATATTATTATTCTTGATGTCTCAAATGAAGAGCTCTACAAAACAAGCCATATAAAAGGCGCTATCCACACTAATGTAAAAAAGTTTATAGATAAAAACCCCCTAAACAAATATCCAACCTTAGCAACTGATGAGATTATACAAGCTGCTCTAAGAAAACTAGGCATTAACGATGACTCTAAAGTCATTATCTACTCTCATAACTCCAAAGAAGCTATTTTTGATTCTAGTTACTTAGCTTTTATACTCCTATATAGTGGACTTGAAGATGTTAGCATCTTAGATGGCGGTTATATGGCATGGGTCTTTGAGAATAACCTTCTAGTCTCATCACTAATTCCAAAAATAAAAAATGGTACAGTTACTATAAAGCCAAGAAAACATCTTATTGCAACTACTAAAGATATACAAAACTCAGATGTAAAGATATTAGATGCAAGATCATATGATGATTACTATGGTATCAGTCGCTCAGACGGAGTTCTAGGAGTTGGGCATATAAAAGGCGCAAAGTGCAGTTATACAGCTACTAAGTTTTTAAAAGACAATACTCTAAGAGCTAAAAGTGAACTAGACGATATATATTTAGCTGGATTTGCATTAGATAACGATAGTGAAATAATCATCTACTCTAGAGATGCACTAAGTGCTAGTATGGAGTTTTTTATAGTTTATCAACATATGGGTTTAAAAAATACAAAACTATATGAAGCGTCACTTTTGGAATGGGGAAATGAAAAGAACCTGCCAATGACAAGATTTAAATGGGAATAATTTTACCATGAGCGTATGGAAGATTTTAACTAAAATCTTCTCCAAAGCTCATAATAATGTTAAAAGTGGGTAATAAAAACCTCTTTTTTACTTGTAGCGATAAGTAATACGACCCTTATCAAGAGAGTATGGAGTTAGTTCTAACTTTACCTTATCACCTGGAAGTATCTTAATATAGTGCATACGCATCTTACCTGCGATATGACATAAAATGATATGTCCATTTTCTAATTCAACACGGAAAGTTGCATTCGGTAATGCTTCAATAATCTTGCCGTCAACTTCTATAACATCAGCTTTAGCCATTTATAAGTCCTTTTTAACTCTTAAGCAAGAGATAATATCTCAGCCTTACCGTTGATCACTGCAACAGTATGCTCATAGTGTGAACCGCGTAAATTATCGGTACTAACAACATCCCAGTCATTTTCTAAAATGATTGGTTGTGACTCTTTTTGACAAATCATAGGCTCAAGACAAAAGACCATTCCGTTTTTTATCTTTGGACCTGATTTTGGGTTTTTACCATCTAGGTAGTTTGGAATTTCAGGCTCTTCATGGGGCTTTTTTCCTATACCGTGACCACAAAAACTATGTAGTGGTACAAAGCCGCGAGATATAATGAATTTTTCTATCAAAAATGAGAGCTCTTTAAATCTTAAACCCTCTCTTATCTCATCAATAGCATAATAAAGTGCATCTTTTGCACAAGCTATCAACTCTTCATCTCTCTTTTTTATCTCACCAACACCAACTGTAATTGCAGCATCTCCGAACCAACCATTAAGTTCAGTTCCAATATCATAACCGATTATATCACCCTCTTGGAGTTTATAATCAGTTGGAATACCATGAATAATAACTTGATTTAGTGAAGTACAAACTGCATTGGGGAAGCCATAGAGACCTTTAAAAGATGGTCTAGCATCATGGGAGCGAATAAAATCCTCTGCCATAGCATCTAGTTCTTTTAAAGAGACGCCTACTTTTGTGTTTTTTGCAAGAAGCTCCAGTGCGCCACCAACAATCTTGTTAGCTGCACGGAGTTTCTCTATTTCTTGTTGTTTTCTAAGTGCAATAGCCATTATTTATAAACCAACAGCACTTAAGGTCTCATACTTACTCATATAAATCTGAGCTTCAATCTTTCTCATAGTATCAAGAGCAACTTGAACAACGATTAAAACCGCAGTACCACCAAAGAAGAATGGAACACCCATCCCTTTGATAATCATAAACGGAAGTGTTGCAACAAGACCTAGATAGAGAGCACCCGTAAAGGTAAGTCTACTAGCAGTCTCATTTAAAAACTCTCTTGTAGCTTCACCTGTTCTGATACCAGGTATAAATCCACCCTGTCTCTTCAGGTTATCTGAGATATCTTTTGCACTAAATGTAATCGAAGCGTAAAAGAACGCAAAAAAGACTACAAAAAGAAATGTCAAAAAGTTAAAAAAGTAACTATTTGGGTTTAGCAAGTCAGCAATTCCCTGAATAGTGGGGTTTGTACTACTTGATAAAATCGTCATAGGAAACATCAATATCGCAGATGCAAAGATAACTGGAATAACACCAGCTAAGTTTACTTTGATAGGGATGTAGTTCATAACTCTTTTGTTTTGGTTTTGCATCATAACTTTTTTAGCATATGTAACGGGTACACGGCGCTCACCGAGTTCAACATAGATAATAATCGCAACTGTAGCCATTATAAGAGCCAATATTGCAATCACTGTTAAAAAACTCATAGCTCCAGTGTTTACCATAGTGATAGTTTGACCTATTGCACTTGGAATAGCAGAGACAATACCTGCAAAGATAATAAGCGAAATACCATTACCTATACCACTTTGAGTTATCTGCTCACCAATCCACATAAGTAACATTGTTCCTGCGAGCATCGATACAGCAGAGAGGATTATAAATGTGTTATGATCAGCTATAATCGCACTATTTCCATTTGGACCAGTTAAACTTTGTAAGCCTACACTAATACCAATTGCTTGAATTATAGTAATAACAATAGTCGCATAGCGAATGATTTGCATATACTTAACCATTCCATCTCTCTCTTTTTTCATCTGTCCTAGTGGAGCAAAAGTAGCAGCTAGAAGTTCCATAATGATTGAAGCGGTGATGTAAGGCATGATTCCAAGAGCGATAATAGACATTCTCTCAACAGCATTTCCACTAAACATATTAAATAGTCCTAGTGCATCCGCTTGATGTGAATCGAAAAATGAGGCAATAACGGCAGTATCAACGCCCGGAACTGGCACGTAAGCCAGTAGGCGATAGATAAATAAAAAACCGATAGTAATAAGTATCTTATTTACTAGATTTTTATTCACGACTATTTACCTGTAGTAGTAACGCTGTCGTCTTTGATTTTTGATGCTAACTCTTTAGCATTCGCACCAACAAGTTTAACTTTGCTAACACTTGCAGCAATCTTGTGAACACCACGGATAGACTCCATAGTAATCTCTGCTAACTCTGCAACCGCTTTAATCTTCTCAACATTAATAACATAAGGTTTTACATTATTAGTGCTAAATCCAATCTTTGGAAGTCTCTTTGCAAGTTGCATTTGACCACCCTCAAAGTTTCTCTTTCTTTTGTTACCTGAACGAGATTTTTGACCTTTTTGTCCACGAGCTGAAGTCTTTCCAGTTCCTGAACCTTGTCCACGACCAACTCTTTTACGATTCTTTGTAGAACCTTCAGCTGGTGTTAAATTTTCAATACCCATTATCTATCCTTTAATACGAGTTAATGCTTCAACTGTAGCACGAACCACTGTGTTTGGATTGTTTGAGCCTATTGATTTAGTAAGCATGTCTTGAAAACCTGCAAGCTCTAGAACAGGACGAACTGCTCCACCTGCGATAACACCTGTACCTTCAGATGCTGGCTTTAAAAGAACACGACTTGCATTGTATTTATGCTCAATATCGTGTGCAATAGTTGTACCTTTAATGCTTACTGTAGTTAGGTTTTTAAAAGCGTTATCAACAGCTTTTCTGATAGCATCAGGAACTTCTTTTGCTTTACCAGTACCATAACCTACTGTACCATTTCTATTACCAACTACAATAAGTGCAGTAAAACGAAATCTTCTACCACCCTTAACAACCTTAGTAACACGACCAATATTTACAATCGATTCTTCAAAATCTTCTCTGTTGATTTCCATTATTGCCCCTAGAACTTTATTTCGTTTGCACGAAGTGCATCACCAAACGCAGCTATTACACCATGATATTGGTAACCATTACGATCAAAAACAATCTCAGAGATTTTAGCAGTTTTAAGTTTAGCAGCAAATGCCTCACCTAGAGCTGTAGCGCCCTCTTTGTTTGACTTGTGACCACTCTCTTTTGAATTTAATGCACAAATTGTTGTAGCACTAACATCATCAATAGCTTGTACACTCATATAGCGATTTGAACGAAAAACAGAAACACGAGGAAGTGTAGCACAACCAGATATTTTTGCACGAATACGACGCTTTCGTTTTATACGATTAGCAATTTTGCTTTTTAATACTTTAGCATTCATCTATACTCCTCCCTTATTTCTTAGAAGTCTTACCGGCTTTACGCACGATATGTTCTTGCTTGTATTTTACACCCTTACCTTTGTAAGGCTCTGGTGGTCTAAACGCTCTAACTTCTGCGGCAGCTTGACCAAGCGCTTGCTTGTCATGACCTTTAAGAGTTATTAGATTTTTCTCTACTGTAGCTTCGATACCTTCTGGAAGATCAAAGTTAATATCGTGTGAGAATCCTAGTTGAAGGTTTAACACTCTGCCATTTACTGCAGCACGGTAACCAACACCATTGATTTCAAGTTCTTTAGTATAGCCATCAGTTAGACCAGTAACGATATTTTGCGCTAAAGTTCTATATGTTCCCCAAAATGCTCTATGGGCTTTTTCATCTGATTTTGCAGTAAAAGAGATTGTATTGCCTTCAAGTGCGAAGTCAATGTTTCCTCTAGTATCTAAATCTACACTTTTGTTGCCTTTAGCAAAAGTTATAACATCGCCATCTGTACTAACTTTGATATCACTAGCAAAATTTACAGGTAATTTTCCAATTCTTGACATGTTATCCCCTTACCAAACTGTACACATAACTTCGCCACCGATGCCAAGCTCATAAGCTTTGTCATTTGGTAGAACGCCGTGTGATGTACTAACTACAATAGTTCCGTAGCCATTCTTAAATCTTTTAATACCTTCTTTACCTTTGTAAACGCGTCTACCAGGCTTAGATACTCTTTGTAATTCATTGATAACAGTTTTACCTTCATCATTGTACTTTAGTACAACTTTGATAGTTTTTTTAACACCGTCTTCAACAACATTACAACTCTCTAAGTATCCTTTTTCCACTAAGATATTCGCTAATGCTTCAACACTCTTAGAGTGTACTAAAGTAGTAACTGGTAATCTTCTCATACCTGCATTACGAACGCGTGTTAACGCATCTGACACTAAGTCATTTATTGCCATTTAATTTTCCTTGTTTGTTGCGAGTTTAAAATTTAAAATTTTAAACTGCGAATGAATAGCAGTTTCAAGTGGTTGGCTAAAGCCTACCAACTTGACTTTCTAACACCTGGGATTAATCCCTCATTTGCCATTTTTCTAAAACAGATACGGCAGATTCCAAAGTCACGAAGTACTGAGTGTGGACGGCCACAGATTTGACATCTTGTGTATCCACGTACTTTAAACTTAGGCTCTCTTGCTGCTTTTGCTATCATTGACTTCTTAGCCATTAGTTACTCCCTTTAGTAAAAGGCATACCCATTTTCTCTAAAAGAGCAAAACCAGCCTTATCAGAATCAGCACTTGTTACAACTGTAATGTTCATACCATGAATTTGCATGATTGAATCATAGCTAATCTCTGGGAAGATAAGTTGTTCATCAAGACCGAAGTTATAGTTACCACGACCATCAAAACCATTTCTAGGAACACCACGGAAGTCCTTCACACGAGGAAGTGCGATAGAGACTAAACGATCTAGGAAGTTATACATGCTCTCGCCACGAAGTGTTACACGAACACCAACTGGCATACCCTCACGAACCTTAAAACCAGCTACTGATTTTTTAGCTATAACTGTAGTTGCTTTTTGACCAGCAATCTTAGTTATAGTATCTTCGATATTTTGGATTAGCTTGTTATCTTTCATTGCAAAACCTGCACCAACAGAGATTACTATCTTCTCTAGTTTAGGAGTTTGCATAACATTTTTAACACCTAGTTCTGACTGTAATTCAGCTCTTAGTGCTAAATATTTATCTTTTAAACGAGCCATAATTATGCCTCCACTTTACGAACATTTGAAACATCTATTGGCATCTCTTTATTGATATGTCCGCCTTTAGTATTGTCTTCAGTTGGTTTGATTGCTTTTTTAGCTATTTTACAACCCTCTACTATTACCTTGTTTTTCTTAGGCATAACAGATAGTACTTTAGCTTTAGTTCCGCGATCATCACCAGCGATAATCTCTACAGTATCGCCTTTTTTAAATTTAAATTTTGCCATTAAACAACCTCCGGTGCAAGAGATACGATTTTCATAAATCCAGCATAACGAACTTCACGACCAACAGGTCCGAAGATACGAGTACCTATTGGCTCTCTCTTGTCATCAAGTATAACAGCTGCATTGTCATCAAAGCGGATAAGAGAACCATTTTCACGGTGAACCTCTTTAGCAGTTCTAACGATAACAGCTTTTACAACTTTACCTTTTTTAACTTTAGCAGTTGGAGTCGCTTTTTTAACAGAAGCAACTATAACATCGCCTATGGTTGCATAGCGACGTCTTGAACCACCAAGTACCTTAATACACATAATCTCTTTAGCACCTGTATTGTCAGCTACATTAAGACGAGTAAAACCTTGAATCATTACTCTGCTCCTTTAATAACCGATTTAAGTCTAAAAGATTTAGTTTTTGAAAGTGGACGACACTCTACTGCTGTAATCTCATCACCTACTTTTACTTCATTGCGCTCATCATGTACTAAGTACTTTTTGAAACGTCTTACAACTTTGTGGTAACGAGGATGCATTACACGACGTTCTACAACGATAGAAACCGTTTTTTGCCCTGCAATAGTAACTACTTTACCTTGAATTTCACGCTTATGTGTCATACTCTGGCCCCTAGTTTGCCACTGCATTAATAGCAGTGTTGATTTTAGCAATATCTTTTTTAGCGACACGAAGTTCACTAGTATTATTTAATTGCATCATCTTTTGTTTTATCTTTAGAGTAAACAATTCTGTTTTTTTCTCTTTTAGCATAACTTTAAGCTCTGCTACGTTTTTATCTGCTAAATCAATATATTTCATTGCTTAACTCCGCAGTAATTATTTTAGTCTTAAATGGCAACTTGTGCATTGCAAGAGCTAACGCTTCACGCGCTATATCATGTGGAACACCAGCCATTTCAAATATGATACGACCTGGTTTAATGTTCATAACCCATTGATCAACTGAACCTTTACCTTTACCCATACGAGTTTCAAGAGGCTTAGAAGTTAAAGGTTTAGCAGGAAACACACGAATCCAAATCTTACCATTTCTTTTAATATGACGAGTAGCTGAAATACGAGCTGCTTCAATCTGACGAGAGTTAATACGACCTGCTTCAACCGCTTTAACAGCGATATCACCAAATGCTAGAGTATAACCCGAACGAGCGTAACCACGGTTACGACCTTTCATTACCTTACGATATTTTGTTCTTTTTGGCATCAACATAATTATTCAGCCTTTTCTTTTCTTGGAGCGCGTTTTCTTGGACGCTCTTGTTTATCATCTTCTTTTACTTCAGCTGGGATACCTTTAGTAAGTACTTCACCCTTGAATATCCAAACTTTTACACCAATACAACCGTATTGTGTATGAGCCTCAGCAAAACCATAGTCGATTTTTGCACGAAGTGTATGAAGAGGAACACGTCCCTCTAAGTACCACTCAGTACGAGCCATTTCAGCTCCACCTAAACGGCCACTAACAGAAATCTTAATACCTTTAGCGCCTGAACGTTGTGCAGTTTGCATAACTTTTTTCATAGCTCTTCTAAATGCAACACGACGCTCTAATTGAGTAGCAACATTCTCAGCAACTAGTTGAGATGAAACCTGAGCTTTTTTCTCTTCTTTGATGTTTACTGAAACTGGTTTTGCAATCAGTTTCTCTAAAGATGTTTTTAGCTTCTCAATGTCCGCACCTTTTTTACCAATAATGATACCAGGGCGAGCTGCAACGATAGTTACACGAAGTCTCTTTATAGTTCTTTCTATAATGATGTTAGCAACACCAGCATAGTAAAGTTCTTTTTTCAAAAATGTACGAATCTTGTGATCTTCACCTAAAGCTGCTGGAGCAGTCTTAAAGTTAGGAAACCATCTGCTCTCCCAGTTACGGTTGATACCAAGACGTAAACCAATAGGATTAACTTTTTGACCCATATTATTTACCCTCTACTTCTACTAAGATATGTGCAGTTGGCTTTCTGATTCCAGATGCCATTCCACGCGCACGTGGTCTAAATCTTTTTAGAACTGGACCATTATCAACACGACATGATGTAATAGTACAATCTTCTGCTTCATTACCACTATTTGCAACTGCAGATGCAACAACTTTAGCGATGATTTTAGCTGCCTTATTTGGAGTAAATTCTAAAGATGCTAATGCAAGTTCTGCATTCATACCTTGGATTTCTCTTGCTATAAGACGAGATTTAATTGGTGAAACACGGATAAATTTTAATAATGCTCTAGCCATGATTACCCCTTCTTCTGAACAGAGCCTTTATGGCCCTTAAATGTACGAGTTGGTGCGAATTCACCAAGTTTATATCCAATGTGATTCTCTGTAACATATACAGGAACGAATTGTCTTCCGTTGTGAACATTTATTGTAAAACCAACCATTTCAGGAAGAACCATAGATCTTCTTGACCATGTCTTGATAGGTTTTTTACTACCTTCAGTCTTAGCTGCTTGTACTTTTTTTATTAAATGGTCATCAACAAATGGACCTTTTTTAACTGAACGAGCCATTGTTAACCTACCCTTCTTGCATTTACTTTACGGCGAGTAATAATAAGTTTATCACTAGCTTTTTTACGACGAGTTTTTGCACCCTTCGTTGGTTTACCCCATGGAGTAACTGGATGACGACCTGAGTTCGTTTTACCTTCACCACCACCATGCGGGTGATCAATAGGGTTCATAGCAGAACCACGAGTTTGAGGACGAATTCCTAAATGTCTTTGACGACCAGCTTTTGCTATAACGATGTTACCAAACTCTTCGTTACCAACTGAACCAATAGTAGCTAAACACTCACCTAATACTAAACGCATTTCAGATGAAGGCATACGAAGTGATACATACTTGCCATCACGACCCATAATTTGAGCAGATGTTCCAGCTGAGCGAACCATTTGTCCACCTTTACCAGTTTTTAGCTCTACATTATGTACAGAAGTACCTATTGGGATATTTTTAAGTTTCATTGCGTTACCAGGTTTGACGTCTAGTCCACCCTCAGCAGAAGCTATAGTATCACCAACATTTAAGCCTTTTGGTTGAAGAATATATCTCTTATCACCATCAGCATAAGTAACAAGTGCAATACGGCAGTTACGATATGGATCGTACTCAATAGCACTTACTGTAGCACTAATACCAAACTTGTTTCTTTTAAAGTCAACTATACGATATAGTTTTTTAGCACCAGCTTGACGGTGACGAGAAGTGATACGACCATGATTGTTACGACCTGAATGAGTAGGAAGTTTAACAAGTAGTGAACGAACACTTGGCTTTGCAGTAATGTCACCGCTATCAACATTAGTGAAAAAACGACGAGACGGAGTTACCGGTTTGTAAGTTTTAATAGCCATATTATACCGCCAAACTTTCTATTTGTGCACCCTCTGGTAACTTTACATAGAACTTTTTAAAGTCATTTTGTTTACCAGCAACACCACGGAATTTTTTAATTTTTCCGCTTTGATTAAGTGAGTTAATATTTGTTGGAATAATTCCAAAATACTCACGAAAAACCTCTTTAAGACCTGTCTTAGTCATGCGTGGAGATGTTGATACTACTATCACATTGTCTTCTTGCATAGCTAATGTCTTTTCTGTATATAGTATAGATTTGATATCTGTAATGTCTGCCATTATTTAGCCCCACCTATCAGAGTTTCCCATACCGCTTTTTCGATCACTATTGAACGATAATTAGCAGCTAAATAAGCATTTAATTCATTAGCTTCAACAACATAAGTTTGGTGAAGATTTTCAAACGCTAAATAAGTTTTTTCATCTAGTAAAGACTTTACAAAAAGAGTATCTCTTTGGTTAAGTGCTTTAAACATTGCATTTGCATCTTTAGTTTTACCAGATGCTATCTCAATGCTGTCAATAATGAATAGACTACCATTTTTTGCATGCTCAGCAAGAGCGAAGTTAAGAGCAAGTTTCTTTTGCTTTTTATTAACTTTTAGATCATAATTACGATTGTTATTTGATCCAAATGCTTGACCACCGCCCACAAACAGAGGAGAACGACGAGAACCTGCACGAGCACGTCCGCCACCTTTTTGAGCCCATGGCTTTTTACCACCACCTCTAACTTCACTTCTACCTTTTGTAGTAGCGCTGTTTGAACGTTGAGCAGCTTGAGCTGACTTAACATACAGGTATAAGTTATGAGGGTTTATACCAGAGAAACTCTCTGGAAGTGCTAACTCAGATGCTTTTTGCATTTTATCATTTAAAACGATTGCGCTCATTATTTAGCTACCTTTACACGACCTAAAGAACCATTTGCTCCTGGAACTGAACCAACTACCACAATGATATTGTTTTCAGCATCATAAGAAATGATCTCATTTTTAACACTATTTTGTGTGTTTCCGTATTGTCCAGGCATTTTACGCCCTTTCATTACACGACCTGGCCACTCTGCATTACCGATTGAACCTGTTCTACGACCAAATCTATGACCGTGAGATGCAGGACCACCAGAAAAATTCCAACGCTTCATTGCTCCAGAGAAACCACGACCTTTAGTAGTGAAAGTAGTTTTTAGAACTTTAGCTTCTGCTAAAGGTGCTAAATCTAAATCACCAGCTTCAGTGTTTGCTACTTCTAATGTAACAAAACGGTTAAACTCAGATGAAATGCTGTATTTCTTTTGCTGACCTTCTATTGCTTTATTCATTTTTTTACCGCTGTTGTAAGCTACAATAGCCGTGACTACATTTCCATCTTTTGCATTTACTTCACATACCTTAGAATCTAGAACTCTTAATAGAGTAACTGGTTTACTTGGTACTGTGATTGTTCGGCTCATACCGATTTTTTCAACAATATATTCCATGACCTACTCCTTACTTGTCCATAGAGCGTACTTCTACGTCTACCTCTGGTGCAAGATCAAGCTTCATAAGAGAATCAACTGTCTCAGGCGTAGCCGATACTATGTCAATAACTCTAGCGTGCATACGAATCTCAAATTGCTCACGAGCTTTTTTGTTAACGTGAACTGATTTAAGAACCGTATATTTACGAATCTTTGTTGGTAAAGGGATTGGACCACGAATTGCAGCACCTGTACGCTTTACAGCCTCAACTATTGACGCTACTGATCTATCGAGAACACGATGATCGTAAGCTTTCAATTTTAAACGAATTTTTTCCATGTTTTTCCTTCTAAAGAACTCGTCAGGTCCTGCCTGACTATATTAAGGGAGCGCAATTGTACCCAAATGGATTTGCATATTCAAGACTTTTAGCATGAAATTTCAATATTTATTAAAATTTACTTCCTTTAAGCAAGGAAGTGGTAAAATTGCTTTATGGAAACACTGCTTCAAGAATTATACAAGATTGATATTAGTCCAGAGAAGTTTCACTCAAGAAAAGTGCATTTAGACGGCAAAAGTTATCAGATAAATGGCATCACACAAAGTGGAAAAACAAAACTTGTAAAGAACTATCTTCTGAGCCTAAAAAAAATTAGCTATCTATATATAGAGTGTTCAGATATTAGAATTGTCATAGATGAGCTAAACAACTCGCTTGCAAAGTTTTGCAACATTAACAAGATAGACACTCTAGTTTTAGACAACTACACTAGCGATATTAAGATACCAAATGTAACTCAACTCATTATCTGCTCACAAGTGCATCATGATATCCCATATTTGCAGAGTGTTTGGCTCTATCCTCTTGACTATGAGGAGTTTTTAGCATTTGAGTATAAGCACGATTCGACCCTACTAAATGATTTTATTCAATTAGGTGGCTTTGCATCTATGCAGAAAATTTTAAGTGATGAGAGAAATATCTATATACAAAAAACACTACAATTTGCGCTAGATGATGTTGAGTTTGACATCTTAGTCTTGTGTGCGAAGATGATGGCTCAAAAAATCTCACCCTTTTCTATCTATGAGAGGCTAAAACAGAGTAGAAAAATCTCAAAAGATAGACTATACACATCATTTGACTCTCTTGTAGATAAGAGATACATTCATCTTCTAGCTAAAAATGAGCATCCAAAGGCTACTAAGAAGATTTATCTCTGTGATATCTCTTTAAAATATGCTCTATCTTTAGATAAAAACTTCTCAAGACTCTTTGAAAACATGGTCTATTTAGAACTTTTAAAGTCTGGTATTGAGTGTTTTTATGATGATGGAGTTGATTTTTATATCCCATCAAGAGATGAGATAATCTTATGCAAACCATTTGGAGATGAAAGAAGCTTGTTTAAGAAGATGCAGCAACTAGAGGCTTTTATCTTTGGTTACAAGATAAAGAAGGTAACAACCATCACTATGAATACAGAAGGAAGTATAAGTCATCCTTTCTCAAAGGTTGAGATGCTACCATTTGATATCTGGGCATTAGGAGATTAGAGTATGTTGTGTGGGATAGATGAAGCTGGACGTGGGCCTCTTGCTGGGGATTTGGTTATGGCTGGGTGTGTTTTAAACTCTAGCGTAGAGGGTTTAAATGATTCTAAAAAACTGAGTGCAAAAAAGAGAGAACTTCTTTTTGAAGAGATTATTAAAAACTCTAACTTTCACATAGTAAAAATTTCACCTCAAAGTATAGATGCTGATGGCTTATCTCTTTGCATCAAGCGAGGACTACAAGAGATTGTAAAAAATATGCCTGATTGTGAATATCTCTTTGATGGAAACTCTAACTTTGGAGTGAGCGGCATTGAGACTATGATAAAAGCTGATGGCAAAGTAGCCGAGGTTAGTGCAGCATCAATCCTAGCAAAAGTTACTCATGATAGAGATATTTTAAGTGTTGCAAAAAAATACCCAGAGTATCAGTTTGAAAAACATAAAGGATATGGAACTGCTCTACATGTTGAGATGATTAAAAAGCACGGATATTGTGAAGTCCATAGAAGAAGCTACAGAGTAAAAGCACTTGAGGCAAAATTATTTTAATCACTATATGAGCAAAACAAGGGGAACCGCTTTTGCAAAGCAAAATGTTTCTTTAGAAAAGCTAGCCTCTTGAGAGACAGACTTTTTATTATCTAGTTTGTTGCAGTTGCATTTAGTGCTAGGATCGCCATATTTTGCATATGTATAGTTATATCTTTTTTTGCATCTATCGCTTTTTTCAACTCTTGTATGAAGTACTCTTTTGTTTGCTCATCCGCTAAGTTAAAGATGTATAAAACCCACTCAGTGTTTAACTGTATATCTTCTTGTTCTTTTGTAACTTCAAAGACTCTGTAAAGATTTATATCACTATCTTTTAAAAGTTCTAAAACTTCGATGTAAAAAGATGTGACATCATGGTTTATAAGTGAGTCTAACTCTTTTTTTGATATATTGGCATCTCTACCATAAGCACCATCTTTTCCAACTATAAGAGCATCTCCGACAACAAGCTGTTCACCTATAAAGTAAGCCTTTTTAGACTTGTTTATGGCCTTTGCATCTGTGTGAATCATGTGTCCTTTGAGGGTGGAGAGTTCATCTGTTTCTATAGAATCAAAAAAACTGTGTATAGCATCTGCTTGCATCTCAATATCTATAGATTTTGTTTTTTGCGTGTTTGAATCAATTGCGTAAGCTTTCATTTAAAAATTCTCCAATAAGATAACATTTACAAAAGTACCCTCTTCTAAGTCACCATCGTCTTCGCCGGTTACCATCAAAGCACTTGCATGTAAAAGGTTAGTTAAAATTGCTGAGCTTCCAACTTTTTTACCATCAAAACCGACTAAAAGCTCCCCGTTTTCCACACTTATATTACAAGCACTAAACTCACTAAAGCGACTTCTTTTTGTAAAGCCCTCTTTTAGTTTTGCTCCTACTTTTTTGTAAGGCTCATCACGCCCTAACATCTTTGCAACTAAAGGAAGCCCATAAAGTACAGCTGTAACAGTTGATGAGTAGGCAAATCCTGGCAAGGCTAAGATAAACTTACCATCTTTTTGAGCCACCATAATGTGACGACCTGGTTTTATTGCCACACCTTTAAAGACAACTTCTGCTCCAAGACGTGGGACTATATCTTTTACAAAGTCATAATCTCCAACGCTCACTCCACCCGTACTTACAACAATATCTGCAGAGGCAAGAGCATTTTGAAACATCTTCATGATGGAGTCTTTATCATCTGGCGTGGTTCCAAGCTGAAGAGCCTCGGCTCCAGCTTGTTCAAACATAGCACAAAGTGTGTAGTTGTTTGAACTTCTTATCTGAGACGGACTATCACTTTGCTCTCCGAGGTCTAAAATCTCACTACCCGTTGAGATAACTGCAACTCTAGGCTTTATGGCAACTCTGACCATAACGCAGTTTAGTCCAGCCATCACTCCAATCTCAGCGAACCCTATCTTAGTCCCCTTTTTTATAAGTACATCACCAGCTTTATAATTCTCGCCAATTGGGCGAACTGATGAGCCAAAAGGAACTCTCTCATCTATAAAAATCTCTTCACTGTTTTGACTTACGCTTACATTTTCTATCTGAATAAGAGTATCCGTTCCATCTGGCATCATTGAACCTGTAAAAGTTTTGATACATTCGCCCTCATTTACTACTCTTATCTCATGACTTCCTGCTGGGTTGTCTCCGAGGATTTTAATGCTATCTTTTTCTAAGTCTGCATGTTTTATGGCGTATCCATCCATAGATGCGGTTGGAAATTCTGGGTCGTTAGCTGGCGCTACAATATCTTCAGCCAAAATTCTTCCCAAAGATTCACTAAGAGCTACATTTTGGCTTTTTATGCCCCCAGTATCTAGCAAATCTAGCATATTTAAACTTGTTTCAAAAGATAGTAGTTTCATCTTTGCTCTTCCTTATCTTTGCTGTCACTTAGTAGCCCACTTCCCTTTATGGCAGTTGATCTCTCTTTTGCGTAGATCCTTTTGTTATCTCTTAAATCATATTTCCAAATGGGCGCAGATGCTTTAAAATCTTCTACATATTCATCTATAAACTCTAGTGCCACTCTTCTTTTTGGAGAAAAAACTGCTGCAATATATGAAGACTCATGAAGCATAACATCACCTCTTGAGTGTGCCATTTTTATGATAGCACCTTTTGCTTTTGCTTTTTTTTGCCACTCATCAAACCACTTATTTAGTATGGGTTCATATATGTCAAAACTAAGTCCATCAATGCCATCTTCACTTCTTACAGTTCCCACAAAAGAGATAAAAGCACCATAATTACTACTAGCTTCTTCTTCATACCAATCTTTTAAAATAGACGCAACGCTAAGCGAGCCATCATAAAGCTCTAGCATCTATCAACCTCCACAAACTGGAGGTAAAAGTGAGACTCTATCTCCGCTTGTAAGTGCAAAATCTCTGTTATTTACAAGAGTATCATTGACAGCAACTGCTGAGTTTTCTAGCCACTCTTGCATCTCTTGGTCATCTTTTAAAATAGTTGCTAGCTCGTTTAAATTAGCTATATCCAACTCCATAGTCTCTCTTTGTATAGGACCTAAAAATTCTACTCTTACCATTTTGTGCGCTCCAAAACTTTAATTTACTTAAGCGATTATATCCAAAAAACGCAAACCCTACATTTGTATAAGTTAAGTGCTGTATAATTTCGATAAAACTTAGACAAAAGAGCGAAAAGGAGCCTATTTTGGTTTTTGGAAAGATTGAATACTTAAACCTTCTTCCATTTCATATCTTTATGAAACGCTACACAAAAAGTTCCCAACAACGCATGAGTATGCACTACAAAAGAGGCGTTCCTGCAAAAATAAACGAAGAGTTTTTGACTCGTAGGGTTGATGCTGCTTTTATCTCTAGCATCAAAGCAAAAAAGCACAGACATGTGAACCTTGGAATCATTGCAAGAAAAGAGGTTCTTAGTGTTTTAGTAGTCCCAAATGTAGAGAGTCAAAAGGATGCTGAGTCTGCAACTTCAAATGTTTTAGCAAATGTTTTAGATATAAAAGGAAAAGTGCTTATAGGCGATAAAGCCTTAAAATACTATTTAGAGGGCAAAAGCCATATAGACTTAGCAAAAGAGTGGAACAGAAGACATAACCTCCCTTTTGTCTTCGCACTTCTTTGCTATCACAAAGATAAAAAACTATACAAAGATATAGAGAAAAACTTCTCTAAGAAAAAATTTAAAATCCCTCAATACCTCTTAAATGAAGCATCTCAGAGGACTCAGATTCCAAAAAAAGATATAACAATGTATCTTAAATATATCTCTTATAACTTAGACTATAAAGCTAAAAAAGGATTATCACTTTTTTACAAAAAAAGTTCTCTCTAAAGCCAAAAATGTTATAATTTTGTCATGAAAAAATTATTTTTATTACATTTTATTATCTTTAATCTCTGCGCGATTGAGCCTATTTCTCCCATCCCTCTAGATATTGAGGTAGATCATGCAAAAGCAAATTTAGGCAAAAAACTATTTTTTGACACTCTCTTCTCAAGAGATAATTCTACGTCATGTTTTAGCTGTCACGATGTTTATGATGGTGGAGCAGATGCAAAGATTGTCTCCATTGGAGTTGAGGATAAAAAAGGTAACATTCAATCTCCAACAGTCCTAAACTCAAGGTATAACTTTAGACAGTTTTGGAATGGTAGAGCGAGGGATTTGGGTGAGCAGATACACGGCCCTATCCATAACCCTGTTGAACATGATATGGATGCAAAGACTATAGAAGCGCGTATAAATGAGATGGTTGAATATAGAGAGATGTTTAGCGAAGTTTATGGTGGCGCATCTATTACTTACGAGCAAGTCATGGATGCTATAGTAGAGTTTGAAAATGCTTTAGTCACTCCAAATGCAAAGTTTGACAAGTTTCTAAGGGGTGAATTAGAGTTAGATAAAGATGAAAAAGAGGGTTATGTTCTTTTTAAAAAAAATGGCTGCATTACCTGTCATAATGGTATAAATATTGGAGGAAACTCTTTTCAAAAGATGGGTACATTTATGGAGTATAACGAGGAGAGTGACTACCCAGATAGAAGCAAAATAACTACAAATCCAGAGCATAAAAATGTTTTTAAGGTTCCAACCCTAAGAAACATTAGTAAAACTGCTCCATACTTCCATGATGGGAGTGCAAAAACTCTAAAAGAAGCACTTGGAGTCATGTCAAAACATAACCTTGGCATCATTTTAAAAGAGCACGAAGTAGAAGATATGGTAGCGTTTTTAAAAACATTAGATGGTGAGATGCCTAAGATACTGGATATAAAATGAGACTAAAAAAACTAATATCTTTGGTTATTGGTCTAGGGGTTCTCTCTTCTATTGCTATCATATACTTTTATATCATACAAAAAGATTTTACAAAACAACACAGAGAATTTCTTCTCTCTCTAAATACCTTCAAAAGTGCTCATATTGACCTAGAACATCAGATACTACAAAGTTCCATATATTCATATCACAACCAAGATGATATGGCAAAAAACATAGACTCTCTTGAGAGTGAGTACAAAGCTCTTTTAGAGTCTAAAATCTTAAAAGATGCAACTTACATAGAGGTAAAAAAAGAGCTTCAAGGGCTTCAAAAAGGTTTAGAACAACACATAAGAAGCACTCAAAATTATCTAATGCTAAATGCTAGTATAAAAAACTCACTTGTTTTTTTGAGCCGTTTTATAGAAGAGGCAAATTTTTTGCAAGAACAAGATTCAGAACTCTTTAAAAGCTCGTGGCAAATTTTAAAAAGTTTCAACGATGCAAAACTTATGCAAGATATAGATCACATCAACCACAACAATTTTTTACTAAGCTCAAACTCAAAAGATAAAGAGACACAAGACTTTATCACTAACTTCAATATGCACTCAAATTTTCTTATAAAAAAATATCCACCCTACATACAAACAACTAAAAATATCTTAAGTGATAGCACAAGAGATAAGCTAGAAGAGATAAAAAAGGAGTTTTCTCATCTCGCCCTTGATGACTTTAAGGCACTAGATATCTTTGCATCTATACTCTTTAGTGTCTTTATCATCTCTTTGTTTTTTATCATTGTGCTTTTTTTAAAGTATCTAAGAGAGAACAAAAAACTTCAAGAGACTACTACCTCCTTGGAGTATTCTCTAACTCATGACCAGCTAACGGGGTTAGGAAGTAGAGCTGCTTTTCATATTAAACTCCAAGAGACTGCCAAACCGCATCTACTCTTAGCAAATGTTGACTGCTTTAGATGCATCAATGATATCTATGGAAATGATGTAGGCAACCTTGTCCTTCAGGAGCTTTCTCACATCATAACAGCTGAGTTTAGCAGCACAAAAAACGCTTCCATCTACCGTTTAGGAGGGGATGAATTTGGGATACTCTTTGATGATATAAAAAGAAATGAAGCTTTTGAGATAGCTGTGCAGTTAGAAAAAAAGATTTCAAACTACAATTTTTTAATCTCTGAACTCTCTTTGCATCTAAGAGTAAGCATTGCTAGTAACTTTATAGCGCCCATACTTGAAAATGCAGATTTAGCGCTAAAAGAGCTCAAACAGGACTACACAACTAGGGTTTTAGAATATAGCGAAGAGTTAAATCTAAAAACCAATGTAGAAGATAATATGAACATACTAGAGCATATAAAACTAGCTGTGAAAAATGACAATATCATCCCCTACTTTCAGCCAATCATAAATCTTAAAACACAAAAAATAGAAAAATATGAGGCTCTTGTTAGGCTAAGACTTGCAGATGGAACAATTTTAGAACCTTTTAAATTTTTAGAAATTTCTAAAAAAAGCCCTTACTATCACAATATTACAAAATCTATGATAGAAAAAACTCTAGAGATGGCTAAGGAGTTTCCTCAGTATAGATTTTCTATAAATTTTTCAATGATTGATATCTTAGATGCAAAAATATTAGAGATGCTTTGTGAAACGTTAAGAGCAAATCCAAAAGTAGCAAATAGACTCGATATAGAACTACTAGAATCAGAAAATTTGCAAAATATAGAAGCGGTTCAAGACTTTATAAGTAGTATCCAAAAGTATGGTTCAAAAGTACTTTTAGATGATTTTGGTACAGGCTATTCTAACTTCTCATACTTCTCAAACCTTAATATCGACCTCATAAAGATAGATGGTTCTATAGTTCGTGAGATAGAGAATGATAAGAGAAAACTCCACATGTTAAAGAGTATTCATAGCTTCTCAAATGGGATGAATATGAAAAATGTAGCTGAGTTTGTTGAAAACAAAGAGGTAGCGGATCTGCTTCATGAAGTAGGTGTAGAGTATGCCCAAGGATACTATTTTGGCAAACCTCTTGAGCGCCCTCTTGATAGTGACGAGATAATCTTTTGATGTTGCGCGCTCAAACGAATTCCCCCACTACAGAGGACATTCACTACTTACAAAGCCACTAAAGTATAGTGGCTAACTCTTTTTTATAGGCTTCTATATCAAAGTTTTGCATCTGAGAGGCACCGCTATCTATGGCAGCCTGCGCTACTGCACTTGATATCTCAACGATAAGTCTTTTGTCAAATGGTTTAGGGATGATGTAATCTCTTCCAAATTTTATATCTTTACCATAAAGTTCACAAACCTCTTTTGGAACCTTTTTACGAGCAAGCATTGCCAGTGCATGTGCAGCTGCTAATTTCATCTCATCATTTATCTTTTTTGCTCTTACATCCATCGCACCTCTAAAGATAAAAGGAAAACCTAAAACATTGTTTATCTGGTTATCAAAGTCACTTCTGCCAGTTGCGACTATGGCATCTTCTCTAGCATCTAGTATATCTTGTGGAAAGATTTCAGGAGTAGGATTCGCAAGTGTAAAGACTATAGGTTGTGGAGCCATTGACATAACATCTTCAATGCTAAAAGTGCCAGGTTTTGAGAGTCCTACTACAACATCCGCGCAAGCAAAAATCTCAGCATGAGTCATATATCCACTTGCGCAAAACTCTCTTTTATAGTCATTTAAGTCACTTCTACCATTATGAATAACACCCTGAGAGTCAAGCATATAAATCTCTCTAGCCCCAAGAAGTCTATAGAGTCTTGCACAAGAGATGGCAGCAGCTCCTGCACCAACCACGACTATTTTTAAGTCCTCTATCTTTCTACGAGTAACTTCACAAGCGTTTATGATTCCAGCTGCAGATATTACAGCAGTTCCATGTTGGTCATCATGCATAACTGGAATATCTAGCTCCTCAACTAAGCGTCTCTCTATCTCAAAACACTCAGGAGCTTTAATATCTTCAAGGTTTATTCCGCCAAAAGTAGGAGCTATTGCCCTTACAACTGAACAAAATCTATCTACACTCTGGGTATCAACCTCTATATCAAAACAATCAAGTCCAGAAAAACTCTTAAATAGCACTCCTTTACCTTCCATAACAGGCTTAGATGCTAAGGCTCCAATGTTTCCAAGTCCCAAAACAGCAGTTCCATTTGTGATAACTCCAACAAGATTTCCTTTTGAAGTGTATCTATAAGCATCTTGTGGATTTTTCTCAATTTCAAGACAAGGAATAGCTACTCCTGGCGTATATGCAAGTGCTAAATCTTTTTGAGATAAAACTGGTTTTATAGCCTCAACAGATATTTTTCCAGGCTTTGGAAATTCATGATAGTCAAGTGCTTCTTGATCTTTAGCAGATATTTTAGGCATAAGAGATATTCCTTAATTTAATTTATGCGATTATACTATATATAAATTTACTTCTACTTATTTTTAATCGGGTGCTCTGAAGAACTGTTAAGTTAGATCCTGAATCAAGTTCAGGATGACGCATGCCCCAGCATTTTCAGGGTGACACACACTCCGTCGTTCCGTGCTTGAGGCGGAATCTAGTTTATAGGCCAATCAGAGGAGTCAGTCTTTAAAGATATACACTTCTTTAAAATCACAAGACAAAATGAAAACATAGTTTTAAAAGACTACCCTTTAGAAGTGTGTTTAAACACGCCGTTAAAATCTTTTGGTGGCATCTCTGTATAGTGCTCACACCGTTCTATATAGATCTTATAAATAGCCTTGTTTGTTTTATTTTCCCAGCTTTGTATCTCTGAGAATATCGCAAGTGCTTTTGCAAACTCTGCAGCTTTGTAGAGTTTTATAGCTTCATGGTAGAGCGCTAGTTCATGTAAAAGTTGCTCTTTTGAGACATCAAAAAGATAAAATTCCTGCTCTTTATCATAATCATAAATCTGCCAAATCTCAATAGGCTCACTCTTTCCTTTAACAGTTACATAATCCAAAAAACGGAAGATATAATCGCCCTTTAGTCGCTCTTTAGTAAAGTTAGAGATGTTGAGTTTGGAGTTGTAAAATTTGCAAAGTGATTCTAGGCGAGAACCGAGATTTATAGAGTCGCCAATAACTGTATAGTCACTTCTATCACTAGAACCCATCTCTCCTACGATAACCGTACCACTATTTAGCCCTATCCCTATATCGACTATGGGGACTCCATTGGCATCTGACATTTTAACTACACTTTCAAACTCAGGGTCTTCCCTTAGCTTTTTGTTTAACTCTCTTAGTCTGTGAAGTTGCTCTAGTGAAGTTATAACTGCTTTATCAGCATGGTCTGTAACATTTGTAGGCGCATTCCAGTACGCCATAATCGCATCACCTATAAACTTATCTACAGTGCCTCCAGTTTTAATGATAATCTCAGTCATCGGATCCATATAGATATTCATAAACCGTATAAGTTTTTTAGGGTCTTTGATGGCTTCAGAGATATTTGTAAAACCACGAACGTCAGAGAAAAACACAGTAATCTCTCTCTCTTTTGCCTCTAAAACATTATCCCCAGATGCAAGGATATCATCCATAACAGCAGGGCTTACTTTACTTGCAAACTTCCCCTTAATCCTCTCTTTTTGTTTGATTTCTAAAAAGTAGTTAATGAGTTGTCCGACTATAAAGATAGAGTTGATTGCGATAAAGGGCATGATTGTGTTAAAAATAACACCATAACTAAACATATAGTAGTAGTCTATCCACAACAAGAGAGCATTTAGAGCGACTATCAAAACAAAGGTACCAATGGCACTTGGCAACAAAAGAATCAAAAATACAAAGAACGCACCTATGATGATAGTTATAATATCTACACCAGATGCCCAAATGGGTTTTGCAAGAAAGTCACCACTTAAGATATTCTCTAATGCATTTGCATGGACTTCCACCCCTGGAAAAACAGAGTCAAAAGGTGTGCTTCTTAAATCCAAAAGTCCTGCAGCTGAAGTCCCTAAAAAGACAATTTTTCCCTCTATGTCCTCAGGTTTTACCCTTTTTTCATAGATATCTAACGCTGAGATATAGCGATAACTCCCCTGCTCACCTCTAAAGTTAACATTTAAGCGTCCATAATAATCCGTTGCAATATCTAACTCCCCTAGCGTGATATGACTCAAACCATTATCATCATAAAAAAGCTCGATTTTTCTCTTGTTTTGGATGATTCTTGCCATCTCAAGGACAAGCGATGGGTAGATAACACCATCATACTCCATAACCAAAGGAACACTTCTTACATTGCCATCACTATCAGGCACAGTGTTAAAGTAACCGCTAGAGTATGCAGCTTCGCTAATGGGGTCGATGTTTAGGATGGGGCGATATGGCTTTAGCAGGTAAGATATTTGGGGTCTGTTTTTCTCTACTACGATGCCTCTTGATTTTGGACTCTTCTCTGCTTCAATCGTGTCATTTTGCATAGCAAAAACATACCCGATAATAGTAGGAGTTTGTGAAATTGTGCTAGCTAAAACCTCATCATAATCAACCACTCCCTCATAAGGAAGTCCAAGTTTTTCTAGTACTTTTTTAGGAGAGCTATTGTCTGCTTCTGCAAAGACAATATCAAGCCCAATGATGCCAGCACCATAATCAGAGAGATTTTGCAAAAGAGTAGCCACTATATCTCTGCTCCAAGGCCACTGCCCAAGAGACTTAAGACTCCTCTCATCAATATCAACGATGATGATATTCTCATCCCCTTTGACCTCGCCCCTCACTTTAAACATAAGGTCCTTAACCTTGTTCTCAAAGGGCATAAAAAACTCTAATGACCGCATAGAGAGTGTTATAACTATGCTAGCTATTAGCACAGCTAAGATAAAGTGTGCTAAATTTTTAGACATTTTAAAGAGCTTAGGGTTTTGTAAGTCATCTCTATGGCTTTGTTATATAAGGATTGCACTTAAATCCGTTACAGTTGTACCTATGAGATTTACTACGATATCTTCACTTGCATCGCCTTGAAAGATATAAGTTCCTTGTTGTTCCGTGTCTATGTTGTATTCAAATGCGACAGTCTTTCCATCTGCAATTTGTGTAGAGAGATAGCTTATTGCAGCGGTAAGGGCATCTGCAGAGTTTATGCTTACAGGAGTAGTGTCATCTGCCGCCTTAAATGTTACGATGCCGTTTATTATACTCATCTGTCCTATTGAAACTCCATTATAGTCTGTATCTTCGGTATTAGAACCACTACCCCACGATGTAACATCATTCGCAATATCTGTTGAAGGCAAATTAAGTCTATCTTTGTCTAACTCAAAAAGGTAGATTGCATCAGGTGCTACAGTCGTAGAGTCTCCACTTGCTATGATAATGGTATCTGCTCCTGTGTTGGCATCGCTAGCATCTACATCTCCAAGTTTAATCGTATCAGACCCAATACCAGCTGTGATTGAGTTTGTTCCTTTTGTGGATATTTTAAGAGTTTGGTCACCAGCCGAACTATTAACAACAACTCTACCTGTACCGTCAATAATAATGTCGTGTAAATCAGCCGCACTTCCCTCTAAGATTTGGTTTGAAGCTAGATTGATATTTTGTATATTAGACATTGAAATCGTGTCAGTTGATATATTGCCTTTTGTAAATACTGCTGTACTACCACTAATACTCATCAAAATATTCCCCACAGTCGTACCATCAAATGTTACGGTGCCGCTGTTGTAGCCTAGAGTAAAAGTCGCAATCTCTGGAACATTGTATGTAATCGCTGAACTATTTTCATTGCCTGCAATATCAAACGCTTTTGAAGATGCCACTGTTATGGTGTCACCAACTTCAACTGTAGGCGTAATTCCTAGTGTTATCTCAAAAGTTGATGCAAAATCACCCGATGGATTGATAGCTGTTAGAGTTGCACCAGCTCCAAAGCTGTGAGAGTTAGTTAGCACAATATCATTAAGTGCTAGCGTGTTTTTATCTACTAACTCTGAAAATGAGATAGTGATTTTATCTCCTGCACCATAATCTCCCGTTGAATTATTGTCTGTATCTGTGCTTGTGATAGGGTCTATCAGAGCTGTACTTGGAGCTGTTTTATCTACTATGAGTCTATTATCAGGGTGCGGGGCAATAGTTCCATCTGCGTTGAATTTTTGCACAAAGATAGAACGACCCTCTTCGCTATCTACTCCACTAAAAGTCACTACAAACTCTCCATTTGCAAGTGCTGTGATTTGAGGGTCTGAGTTATAATTTTCTAATGCATTTAGAGCTTCAAGCTGAACCATAGAACCTACTGTTGCTCCAGCTGAATTAAACTTTTGAACAAAGATAGAATCGCCTCCTCCACTATCCTTTCCGCTAAAAGTGACTACAAACTCACCGTTTAGTAGTGCAGTGATTTGAGGGTCAATATCAGCCTTGTCTGTTACATCTATCGCATCAAGCTGAACCATAGAACCTACTGCTGCTCCACCTTCATTAAACTTTTGAACAAAGATAGAGTTGTCTCCATTACTATCTATTCCAAAAAATGTTACTACAAAATCTCCACTTGATAGCGCTGTAATTTGAGGGCTATAGTCATGATTTACTGCATTTGAAGCGCTAAGCTCAATCATAGAACCTACAACTGCTCCAGATGCATTAAATTTTTGCACAAAAATAGAGTTGTAGTTATCATTACCTTTCCCATCAAATGTTACTACAAACTCTCCATTTGCAAGTGCTGCGATTTGAGGATTATTGTTGTCATTATCTGTTGCACCTATCGCACCAAGTTGAACCATAGAACCTATTACAGTTGCATCTGCAGAGAATTTTTGGACAAAGATAAAACTCTTATGATTGCTATCTACTCCTTTAAAAGTAACTACAAACTCTCCATTTGAGAGTGCTGTTATTTGAGGGCTATCATCATTTTTATCTGTTACACCTAGCGCTTCAAGTTGAGTCATATCGCCTATTACTTCTCCAGCAGCATTAAACTTTTGAACAAAGATAGAGTTGTCTTCTTCACTGTCTATTCCATAAAATGTAACTACAAACTCCCCATTTGCAAGTGCTGTGATTTGAGGGTCATAATTATAAGCTTCTGATGCATTTAGGGCTTCAAGTTGCACCATATCATTACTGTTTGTTGTTCCATCTGCATTAAATTTTTGAACATAGATAAAATCCTTTTCAGCGTTGTCTTTCCCTCTAAAAGTAACAGCAAATTCCCCATTTGTAAGTGCTGTTATCTGAGGGCTATAGTCTCGATTAACCATTGGATTTAAAGCGTTTAGTTGCACCATGCCACTTATTGTTCCATCTTCATTAAACTTCTGCACAAAGATAAAATTCTCTTCACTATCGCTCTCACCTCTAAAAGTAACAACAAACTCCCCATTTTCAAGTGCTGTGATTTGAGGCTTATAACTTCCTGTTACACCTGCCACTTCAAGCTGAACCATACTAGAATCAGTGAGTGTGCTCATCGGTGAGATAGTGGAACTGCCTGTAAAGCCAGCTCCATCAAACTGTTTGACTTGAATCTTCTGCTTATCGTAAGTTCCCTCTGGGAGTGTAAAACTTATACCCACACCATCTATCCATGTAGCTCCTGCATCTATAGAATATTTCCATGAGGCGGTGCTAGTTGCAAGAGTAAGCTCTATGACACCGTTTGAAGTGATGCCATCTTCATCACTACTTCCAGTATCTGTGAAGCTAAATTCTAAAGAGTTAAGAATATTTACATTACCACTTATAGATGCACCGCTCGCTTGAGCAGCTGTTAGAGTAAGTGTTGCTCCACTCTCTACGATTATGGATGTGTTAGCTGGGATTAGAACTCCTGCATCTAGTGCGACCTCTCCGCTTGTAATGGTAAAGATTCGTCCAACAGTTGGACTGCCAAATTCTAAGGTATTTAGTACAACAGGAGATGTAGAGCCTCCCTCAATATTTAACTTCAAAACAGAAGTATTAACTCCAGTTAAATAATTTGCAGGTGTAGACTCAAATATATTTACATTAACAATTCCGCTACCTATGATGTTTTTACCGTTTAAGTCTTCAGCATATGCATTGAGCGTTATAAAATCTACCTCAATATTTTGAGGGTTTTGAAATGCAGGAGAGACTGGATTTCCTATTGTTGGAGTATAAATATAATCTAAATTATCAATGCTCAAAGAAACATCACCATTTGATGTACCTATGTAATGATTTATAGAGTTGGATGTTACGAGAAACGCAGGGACTGTTCCACTTTGACTCAACTTCTCACTGATATAGTTATTTACTTTAGACTTAAAAAGTACATCTTTACTATTTTGTGCCATTTTATCCTCCTTTTATTTACTACAGTTATGGGGTTATGGGCGCTATTTGTGTAGTGTTTACTTGGTACACACCCTCAGCAACTGGTACATATTCTGGTGTCATAATGCTAAAACTTCCTGCTGCTTCCTTGCCCTGTGCTCCGTAAAAAGTACCATTTGCCGTTGAGTGAGATGGATGTGAGGCAAAGCTGCTTCCAGAGATATGCATCTCTGGAACTTGGGGTAGGTTTTGAAGTGTTAAAGTAGCTCTATCCGCTCCAAAATCAACATTTAATGTTGCTGTTCCTGTAGTTTTTCCTGCTATAGCACTATCTGAAAATATAAGTGCTTTATATATTCCATTATACTCGGCAAAAGAATTGCTAGAACGATAACCATCAATAACAGAAGAAGGCGTCACACTCTCACCACCAACCCACAAACCTGTGTACTTAGCACTAGATGCTACATCTGACTCTTTGTAAGTAAACTCCGTATTCCACTCTCCCCATGACATTAAGTCACTGCTTGAGAGGTCATCATTTGTTGCACTAAAAGAGCTTGATGTTATGGCAATATCTGTAATGTTGGTATTTGAACTTGAGATGCTTGCAAATGTACCACTAAATGCTCCACTAGGGATAGTTCCTGTGAGTGCAGTTGCTGGGGTAAAAGTCCATGTCTTGTTATCCCAATCGCTAATCTTGATATATGTGCCTGCACTATCAAAGACCGAAGTGCTAAGCGCTTTTAAACTCACTGTGGATGATACAGCTGGGAGATTATGAAAAAATTCCAAATAGCCCACATTGTTATTTCTGTACGCTACTGACTTACCACTTGCTGTAAAAGATAGAGTAGGATGCGGATCTGGAACTGGTGTTGGATCAGGTTCAGGTGTTGGGTCTGGAACTGGCGTTGGATCTGGCTCAGGTGTTGGGTCTGGGACTGGCGTTGGATCAGGCTCAGGTTTTGGGTCTGGTTTTGGATCTGGTACTGGATCATCAGACTCTTCGTCCTCCGCATCATCCATTGTCTGTGCTTGTGAATTTATAATTGCTTGGGATGTTATATCTGCAATAGCTATCTCAACATTGTCAACAACTATTGTTTGTGTTGTGATGCCTTCAGAGCCTTCTAAAGAGTTTGTATCGTCTTGTGCTTGCTGTGAGGAATTCGAAGATGCATCTTGTGATGAGTTTGAACTATCATCTTGCGTATCGTCTGAGGTACTAAAACTCTGCTCTAGTGCGCTCTCAAGCTCCGCAGGAGTAAACTTTATTGGTTTACTCATAGCGCCACCTTGTGAGACTGAGATATAAAAACCTTGCGTAACTGTGGAGTCTTTTTCTGGTGAATTTACACTAATAGCTCCAAGAGTACAGTAGATATTGCTACTCCCATCTTGGTTTGCTACAACTGTAAAGTTTGTTCCACGAATACCTATCGTTGCTGTTTTTGTTTTAACTTTGAAGTTCTCAGGAGCCATTTTTCCTATCTTTCCTGTGATAGTTCGCATAGCACCACTAAAGAGCCCAAACTGTGCAGAAGGAGCTTTACTCTCTTCGTAAAGATACTCGTTAATAGAAAAACTACTGTTGTTACCAACGGTAATAATAGTTTCATCATCAAAAATAATCTGAACCTGCCCCTCTTTTTTGGTCGTCAAAGTATCTTTTTCTTCAAGCCCTGCTCCAAGCTTTGCTACGATCTCTGTCCCATCACGGCTGATAAGTGCTTTTCCCTTAAGCGCTGTAATAGTTCCTACACTCTTTGCAAATAGAAGCGAACTCGTAAGCATTAAAATTATTGCTATATTTTTTAATATTTTCATGATACTCATCCTAAAAAGTTTTTACAACGCCTGCTGAGAGCGTATATTTTTCATAGCTAAATACATCTTGATTGGAGTCAACCCTATCATATCGAGCATTAAACCTTAAGAGCAAATCTTCAAACATTCTAACACTAAGCCCCACACCTACACTTTTGGCGAGGTCATCTCTTTTTGAGTTAAAAAGTCCACTATAATCATTATACTCTCTCTTTCTTATTTGAGAATATAGTTCTGCACCATAAGTAGGAGTTATCTGATTAGCATAAGCTACATCAAATTTATACTCTTCATAATCTACATCCACCCTTGTGCCTCGCTTTTTCTTCTCTTGTACTCCAGTAATATTTGCTTGAATATATGAGCGTGGAGTCAAGATGCTTTGTAGTCCATAAGATATCTCATAGTGATTCGCATTAAGATCTTTTTGGCTCTCTTGCTTAAACTCTTTTACCTGATATCTAAAGTGAGTCAAACTTCTTAGAGTTTGAGAGTGTTCATACTCAAACCTTGGCATAAGAGAGAGTGTTTGCAGATAGCTTTTATCACCAAGTGTCATGGCATCTACTCCACCTGCCATTTCAAATGTGTACTTTGTGTATTTATAAAGCAAGCTTGGCATATAAGAGAAGTAGTTTATATCGTATTCATCCCTTTGGAAGTGCCTCTTGATGTAGACGAAGGCTTTGTTTTTAAGAGCAAAACCGTTTGCTTCTCCTATATCATATATGTTAGTAATCCCAACAGAGGTCTCAACTGCACCATCAGACTTCTCTTTCGCGGTTGCATATCTTGTTATACCTATATTGTAAGTGTCATCTATGGGTGCATTGTTTACATTTGAGTCATAAATAGTGTTTATATTTAGCGTGACATAGGTGAATGACTTTTTCTGCTCTTTTATCATTCGAGAGAGATATATCTCTATATTTTCGCGAACATTTTGTGGGATAAGAGGATTAGAAAGAACCTCTTTAAAGCTAAGCTCCGCATTTTCATACATCTTTAGCATATAAAAAGTTCTTGCCTTTTCAAGCTTATTTCTAAGATTGGCAGGATCTAGCATCTCAACTCTTTCAAAAGCTGCAAGTGCTATATTGTAGTTTCCAATCTCATACGCAGAGACACCAAGCATAAAGTTCAAGTTTGCATCTGAGAGGTTTGTTATGTAGAGTTTTGAAAAAAGAGAGTATGAAGTTTTAAAATCTTTCGCTTTGTAAGCATCTGTAGCTTGAATATATATCTCTTTTTGCTCTATGGCTAAGAGATGCAGAGGAATAGTTAATAGTATAATAATAAGTATTTTTTTCATGTTTTTTCTCTAAAAATTAAATTTTTGGTCTTAGTTAGTTGAATGCTCCAAACAATAACTAAGTTGGATCCTGAATCAAGTTCAGGATGACGAACGCCCCGCCATTTTCAGGATGACGCACATCCCATCATTCCGTGCTTGACACATTTCTCGTCATTCCGTGCTTGACACGGAATCTAGTTTATAGTTCACTCAAAACACTCAATTAATATCTCATAATAGCTATTAAACGCTTAAAAATCAAAATGCACTATCTCTTATCAAAAAACTTCTTACCATTGTTTTAGTATAAAGATGTGACAATGTCAGAGCAAATTTTATTATAAAACTAAAGGTCACTTATGAAACCAACAACAAAAGAGAGAAGTTTTTCTCATACAAACAAGAGAAAATCCCCTCCTAAAAAGAACAGCATAGATAAAGTTCCCATAAATGAAGTCAAAGAGATGTTTATGGCTTGGTTTAAAAAGCGCAATAACGTCGGTCAGATTATGACAAAACAAGATGTCGTTCAAAATATTTTAACAAAACTAAATGCTAAACAAAATGATGCCCTAGAAGATGCTATGAATGAGCTAAAAAAAGAGCAATTAATTGAAGTCAAAGAAGATGGAGTAACCTTAGTACTCACTCAATTGGGGTCACAATGCGTGTAGTCTGTCCCTCATGTTTAAGTGTAAACAATGTACCCTTTAAAGAGTCCTACAAAAAAGCAAATTGTGGTAAATGTAAAAACTCTCTACTTAACACCACTCCGCTAGATTTGACAAAAAATAGTTTTGATGAAGTGATTGTAAACAGCGACTTGCCTGTTGTAGTTGATTTTTGGGCGCCTTGGTGTGGACCTTGTAAGATGATGGGACCAAACTTTGAAAAAAGTGCAAAAAACTTTCCTCTTAAGGTAATGTTTGCAAAGGTAAATACTGAGAGTGAGCAGTCTTTGGGTGCAAGATTTGGCATTAGAAGCATTCCAACTCTTATAATTTTTAAAGATGCTAAAGAGGTTCATAGAACTTCTGGTGCCTTAGATGAAGCGAGTTTAAACAACCTTGTCTCAAGATTTGTTTAATTAGGGTTAGGATTGATTACAAAAGTAAAAAAGTATGCCACCACAAACACTCTTGTTCTTCTAGGCATAGTTCTTGGTGTTTTGTTTGGTATTTTGTTCCCAGAGATAGCCTTAGAGCAAAAAATAATTGGTACGATGTTTATCTCCTTTTTAAAGATGCTTGTTGTTCCTCTTGTTTTTGCTAGTATTTATGTAGCTATTTTAGGGCTAGGCTCATTAGAGCATCTAAAGAACATTGGACTTAAAACCATTGGACTTTATCTCCTAACAACAGCACTTGCCACACTTTTAGCCATCATCGCTATGAATATTTTTAACATCGGTGAGCAGGTTAGCCAAGAAGGTCTTGAGTTTGCAGAGGTTGCCTACATCACCCCATTTTCATTTGAGAGTATGATTTTAAGCTTTATCCCAACAAATATATTTAGCTCTCTTAGTAACGCTTCAATGATGCAGATTATAGTTTTTGCCATACTCTTTGGTGTCGCTTCGCTCTATTTAAAGCCTACTGAAAAAGAGCATATGATTAGATTTTTTAAAGCCGTCTCAGATGCTATGCTTAAGATGGCGGAGTGGGTTATTTTCATGACTCCCATAGGTGTTTTTAGTCTTATCTCTTATGTTATTGCAGATCAAGGAGTAGATGTTATTATCGGTCTATGGAAGTACTTACTTGTGGTTGTTGGAGTTATAGTTTTTCATGGAGCTGTGACTCTGCCTGCCGTTTTAGCCTACTTTGGGAGGATAAACCCTTATCGTTACCTCTTAGATGTTCGAGAGGCCTCTATCATGGCATTCTCAACTGCATCTTCAGCGGCTACGCTTCCCATCTCCATGCGAGTCTCAGAAGAGGTGGGCGGTGTTAGCAAAAAAACAGCCTCTTTTGTCCTTCCTCTTGGTGCTACAGTCTCTATGGACGGAACAGCGGCATACTTAAGTGTAGCGGTTTTATATATTGCAAATCTTGCAGGAGTTGAGCTTAGCTTTATGGATCAGATTCTTCTTGGCATCACAGTTGTCTCTTTGAGTGTTGGAGTTGCGGCACTTCCTAGTGCTTCGATTGTTATGATGGTGGTTATTTTAAATAACTTAAACCTTCCATTAGAGTATATCGCTCTAATCGTAGCAGTTGATCGCATCTTAGATATGTGTAGAACATCTCTAAATGTAACCTCAGACCTTGTTGTCGCAAAAATAGTTGACCAACTTGAGAGAAAATCTTCTTAAAATCAGGACTATTTACATATAATAACAAAATTTTTATCTAGGGATATCTATGTCTTATCTGCAGCCTCATGAGTTTGTAACAAAAATGGTTGACTCTGGGGAGTCTAAAGTCTATATGTCAACTAAAGACACTATCATCAGAGCTTTTATGGCAGGAGCTATACTCGGACTCTCTGCTGCATTTGCTATTGCCGTTAGCATTACAACAGGCTCGGCTCTTGTTGGAGCTATGCTCTTTCCTGTTGGCTTTATCATGCTCTATCTTATGGGTTTTGATCTTTTAACTGGAGTTTTTGTTTTAGTTCCTCTTGCTCTTTTAGACAAACGAGAAGGTGTTACCGTAAAGCAAGTCTTAAGAAACTGGGGGCTTGTCTTTTTAGGTAACTTTGCCGGTGCACTTCTAGTGGCTTTTATGCTCTCTTTTGTTCTTACCTATGGTTACCAGATAGAGCCAGGTTTAGTTGGAGACAAGATAGCTTCTATTGGTGAAGCAAGAACTTTAGGCTACAAAGAGCATGGCATCTCTGGATGGTTTACTATCTTTATGCGTGGGATGCTTTGTAACTGGATGGTCTCTATGGGCGTAGTTGGAGCTATGATATCCACAACTGTTAGCGGAAAAGCCATCGCCATGTGGATGCCCATCATGCTCTTCTTTTTTATGGGCTTTGAGCACTCTATAGTAAATATGTTTTTGTTTCCATTTTCTATGATTTTAGGCGGAGATTTCACAATCATGGACTACCTCATCTGGAATGAAATCCCAACCGTACTAGGAAACCTAGTAGGCGGTTTAGCTTTTACTGGGCTAACTCTATACTCTACTCACATAAGAACTGGAGCAAAAAGAGATTTAAACAAAAGAGTTTAACTTTAACCAAGATGCTGGGAGTTGCTCAATACTTTGACCCTTTTGTGCCATAAAAATAATGCTCGCAATCATAGCTCTAGCACTTGAGTCTCCACCTGCTTTTGCGTTAGCTATTAGCATCTCTTTAAGATTCTCGTGTCTGTATAACAGATGCACAACTCCCGCAAACCCACCATCTATATCACAACTTGGTCCAAAATCTCTGATGGCTTGTAGAGTATCATCACTCTTTGAAGCAATACCGCTATCTACATACGCTTCTGTTTTTGTATCAAATTTATCTTTAAGAGCCAAGATAGACTCTTTTATATCTTTGCCATCTAAAACTTCAAGCAGTAAAGTGGCAAAAAACTTAGCTGTTGTTATAGCTTCATCTGAATTATGAGTACATTTTACAAAACTCTCTACATTTCGCAAAAATTCTTCCTCTGATTTCGAGACTAGCAGAAGTGGAGCAATCCTTCCAACAATGGATAAGTCAGTTGAGAATGAACCACTTGGAGAGATCTTGTTTTTGATATTTGTCAAAGTATCTTTTGAAGAACCATCTATATATCCACCATAACTACTCATTTTATCTGCCCAAAACTCTACATATGCATCTGCATCAAACTTATCTTTATCTTTTAAAAACTCATATAACCATAAAGTTTGATCCCCATAGTGGGTAAAATCTCCAGCCTTTTTACCCTTATGCCAAAGAGCCTTTGCATTATTTAGCTCATCCCAATCTATATCAAGATTTTCAAGCTCTTTTTCATCATAGACCCAGTGCGACCCTAAAGAGTAAGCATCAGCCACCAATGAACTAAGCACCAATTCTTTTACTTTTTTCTTATCAAACATTTTAGCTCCTTAGTCTTTATTTATATATATTTTAAGCCATATGTATCTTACCATTTTTATCAATTTTGTTCTCTATTGTTTTTCACAACAATATAAGCGAGAGATGTAAATTATTTAATTTTTTACTTAAAAAATAAAATATTGCTGTACAATAGTGTTATCTGCAATGATAAAACATTTCAGCTCTTTCAAATTTAGGAGTTTCATATGGAAAAAGGTTTAGGAACCCCCGTAAAAATTGTTGGACTTGTCTTGATAGTCGTAGGGATTGGTTTTGCTGTGTGGGGATATCAGCTATCTGGCTCTGTAGGTTCACAAGTGACGCAAGCTGTTACGGGTGCGGATACAGATAGAGTTATGACTTATTATATCATCGGCGCTGTGGGCTTCATTGTTGGCATCTTTCTTTTACAAAGAAGATAAGTCTTTATAAATTAAAGTTTTTAAGGACAAGATTCTTAAAAACTCACTACTATAATGGAGAAATAAAATGCTCGAAACAATTGCAATAATCTTAGTCATCCTATGGCTTTTAGGGCTTGTAAGCTCATATACTTTAGGTGGATTTATCCATATTCTCTTAGTCATTGCACTCATAGTTATAGTGCTTCGTGTTATCAGAGGTAGAAGAATATAGAGGATTTGAACTTCTTTATAAAAATAACTACCTGATTTTGCAAAACAAGGAAAACAATATGAATACAAGAGATGCATATAAACAAAAGACAGAGGCTGAGTTAGAGTTAGTTAAGGCTAATCTTGACGCTTTAAGAGCAAAAGCAAAAAGTGCTACTGCAGATATGAAAATCAGTTACTTAGAAGAGATAGACAATATAGAGCAAAATTATGGCACGATGCAATCAAAGCTTGATGAGCTAGGTGAAGCTAGTGAAGGAGCATGGGAGCATCTCAAAAAAGATATCGAAAATAGTTGGGACTCTCTTCGTGCCTATGCAAAAAAATAGTCTGATTAAATCAGCAAACCGAACAACTTAACCTTAAACCCTACTCATGCCTTAGAGCATCTATAGGGTTTAGTCTCGCTGCTTTTCTCGCTGGGAAGTATCCAAAAACAACTCCCACGATTGTTGAGAAGAAAAAAGCTACTAAAATTATAGGTACATTAAAGATAAGTGGTAGCTCAAAAAAGAGTGCGACTCCAATTCCTGCACTTACTCCGACGATAATGCCTAAAATTCCTCCAATAGATGCCAGAACTATAGACTCAACTAAAAACTGTAAAAGCACTTCTCTCTCAAGCGCTCCAACTGCAAGGCGGATACCTATCTCTCTCGTTCTCTCGGTCACAGAGACTAGCATAATGTTCATAATGCCGATACCACCAACTAAAAGACTGATGGCTGCAACAGCGCCTAGCAAGATAGTAAGTAACTTTGTTGTAGAAGAGAGTGTCTGCACCATCTCCCGCATATCATGAACATTAAAATCATCCTCTTGCCCAATCTGAACCTTTCGTCTCTCTTGTAAAATCGAGACAAGAGATGCTTTTACGCCCTCTATGGCCGAAGCGCTCTTTGCGGAGATCATAATCCTTGATATCTCTTGATTTCCGCTTATTCGCCTTTGAAACATTCTTATTGGTGTTACGATAACAGCATCTTGATCCATTCCAAACATCGCCGCACCTTTAGACTCTAACAGTCCGACAACCTCGCATGAAAAGCTCTCAAGTCTTATGGGTTCTCCCACAGGATCAAGTGTGCCAAAAAGCTCTCTTCTAACTGTCTCACCAATTACACAAACAGTTTTTCCACCTTGAAGCTCTGATGGTAAAAAATCTCTCCCAGATGCAAAAACCCAATCTTTTACTATAAAGTAGTCATTGTTAGTTCCCTCAACAGTTGTTGCATAGTTTTTGTTTGCGTATACAGCTTGCATCTGTCTTGAGCCAACAGGAGCTACACCGCGGACATTGATAATCTCTTTTTTGAGTGCATCTATATCGCCGTGAGTAAATCTCCTAGATGTAGAGTTCATATTTGGAGGGCCTTGTCTTTGCTGTCCTGGCAAAACCATAAGCATATTTGTCCCAAGTTTAGAGATGCTCTGAGTCACATAGGCTGTTGTGGCATCTCCTAGCATTATCATAGCGATAACAGAAGCTATCCCTATCACAATTCCAAGTATTGTTAGTGCTGAGCGCATAACACTTCTGCGGATTTCACGAAAGGCGAGTAAAAAAGCATTCCAAATCATAAAGCTATTTCCGATTCTTCTATGTACTCAATAGAACCATCTCTAAAGTGTACTCTTCTTGAAGCATACTCTGCCATCTCAACCTCATGCGTTACCATAAGGATGGTGATTTTCTTCTCTCGGTTAAAAGATTGTAAAAGCTCCATAATCTCTATACTTTTTGCGGTGTCTAGGTTTCCTGTCGGCTCATCTGCTAAGAGTATAAGCGGATTTGTAGCAATAGCACGAGCTATGGCAACTCGTTGCTGTTGTCCGCCTGATAACTCACCAGGAGTGTGATGTGCTACTTTTTCTAATCCAACACTTTTTAAAGCATCCATAGCCATCTCTCGTCTCTCTTGCGCATTGTAGCCACGATAGAGAAGTGGAAGCTCAACATTTTCTATAGCTGTTGTTTTTCCAAGCAGGTTAAAACCTTGAAATATAAATCCTATGTAGTTTCTTCTAAGAAGCGCGCGCTGGTCTCGTGAAAGAGTCTCTGTGTCAACTCCCTCAAAAAAATACTTTCCACTACTTAGTGTATCAAGGCTACCTATCATATTCATAGCAGTTGATTTTCCCGAACCACTAGGCCCCATGATGGCTAAAAACTCTCCTCGTTTGACTTTTAAATCAACATCGCGCATCGCATAAGTTTTTGCCTCATTTTCGCCATATGTTTTAGTAGCTCCACGCAACTCTATGATGTACTCTTTCATGACGCGTTTATCCCTATTAAGACAAGGTCACTCTCGCTAAGCTCTGATTTCTTTATAACAGTTAGACTGCCATTGGTTTTTCCAACCTCAACCTCAACCTTAAGAGGTTTGTTATCTCGTAAAACCCAAACATGATGTTTAGAAGCATCCATTTTTATCTTGGCATGCTTAGAACTACTCTTCTCCTCTAGTGGTGGAGTAAAACGGAGCGCTGCATTTGGTAAGACTGATACATTTTCTAAGACATCTGTGATAATCTGCGCCGTAACTGTCATTCCTGGTCTTAAAAAAAGTTCAGAATTATCCACATTTACAACAGCATCATAAGTTACTACGCCGTTTACTATTTGAGAGTTAAGACGCAACTGCGTGAGCGTTCCCTCAAAAACCTTTTGTGGATAAGCATCAACGCTAAAGTTTACACTTTGCTGCTCTTTTACATCTGCTATATCTGCCTCATCAACACTCACAACCACCTTCATTTTGGTCAAATCTTCTGCCATCTTAAAGAGTACTGGGATAGTCATAGTAGCAGCTACACTCTGTCCTGGCTCGATTTTTCTATCTAAGACCACACCATTTATAGGAGAAACAATAGCTGCTTTTTTAAGGTCGTCTTGCGCGGCTTTTAGTTCCGCATTTGCTTGATCGCGCCCAGCTTTTGCAGCTTGTAAAGATGCCTTTGCTAGCTCATATGTAGTAAATGCAGAGTCAACTTCCTGCTTTGATGGGTAGTTTCCCTTAGTTGCCTCAACCATTTTCTCTACTCGAAGCCACTCTTTTTTCGCCTTATTTAATGTTGCCGTGGCTTCAGCGATATTTGCTTGAAGTTTTGCAAGTGCTGCTCGGTAACTTGTGACTTTTGAAGAGAGTTTTACCGTATCAAGCCGTGCCATAAGCTGCCCTTTTTTGACTATCTCATTATAATCTACTAAGACCTCACTTATGGTTCCTGAGACTTCTATACCTACATCAACTGTGTTTGTAGGTTCCATGTTTCCTGTTGCTAATACTGTTGTAGTGATGGTTTTTTTCTCTAAAGTAGTTGTCTGATAGTTTAACTCTTTATCCTTTGCCCCACTTGTAAAATACCAAAAAATAGCCCCAGCAATAAGAAGCAAAAAGAGAAAAATCCATATATATTTTTTATATCCACCCTTTTTGTTTTTACCTATATTTAGAGTCTCTTCTATTGTTTTATTATTCTGCATCATCATTCCTCTTTAGTGCAAAGTGAAGCTTTGCTAACTCTATCTGTATGTTTATCTCACTTAGTTTTATGTTTAGTTTCTCGATTGATTTTGTGTTTTTTATAATCTCTAAATCATACCCAGTCTTCTCGCCTGTATTTACCCCTGCTTCTATAGCTTCGATAAGTTCATCATACAAAGAGAGATTTTTTGATGTTATCTCATTATAACTACGATAACTCTCAACTAGCTCTACCGACTGAGCGTAAGAGGCTTTTGTGCTTCTATATGTGTCTGCAACTTGGGCAGCTTGTTTTAAATAAGAAGCTTTTGCCTCTTGTATTGTTGCAGATGCGTTGTAGGCAAAAGGCATATTAAGCATGATTTTTGCGCCATAGAAATTTCCATCATATCTGTTTTCATACTTTTTTGAGTCATACTCTTGGTAGCCAACATTGGCGTTTAGCGTAACACTAGGCAAGTAGTTACTCTTTGAGATGCCGTAGAGTGATTCATAACTTTTTGTTTGTAAGCGGAGGAAGTTTAGATTTAAATTGTTTTCAAGATATGCATCCCTTTGTATAAGAGTAAAGGTAGGAAGTAAAAATATTTCAGGGTCAATATCACTTAACTTTAAGACCTCTCCTCTAATTTGTGCGAGCATATACTTATGTGTGACAAGATTTTTCAGCTCACTACTTTGTGCCATAAGTGCATTATTTAACTCTGTAATATCCGCCTTACCTACATCATAGAGTTGTCTTTTTATAAAGATTTCTATCTCTTTGTTTTTGAGCATCAACTCACTCTGCTCTTTTTGGTAGAGTGTTTTTTTATATTCTAAAAGTGCAGTAAAGAGTCCTTCATTTATAGATGCTATCTCTTTAGAAAGAGCTATCTCATCTACTCTTTTTTTGGCATCTGCATACTCTATCTGATATGTTATGCCTCCTGAGCGAAAGATATCTTGAGATATGGATGCTGAGATATTTGTAGTTGTGCCATAATCTCCACTATATA
>JAQUFE010000066.1:3105-6886 GCA_028684815.1 Sulfurimonas sp. | reverse complement strand
TCCTTCTAGCTCCTTTTTTGCAGAGCTATCTTGTGAACGGAGTTTAGTTATGTCTATGCTCTCTATAGTTTTTCTAAGATTTGTGCTATCTACATTTGTAAATAACTTTAGCTTTTCTAAAAAAGAGCCATCATAAGTAGTTATAAAATTTATCCACTGCCCTCTATAGTGCTCATACTCCGTTGTGCTTGGATTTGAGTTTAAGAGCTTGATGCCCTCTCTTGCAAGTGCAGATGCCTCAGCATTGTGCAAAACTTCTACAACTTGAAGTATTCTTCTTATTAGAGTGTTCTGTGCTTCTAAGAGTTCACTGCAAATAGTAGGCTTTGTTCTGTTTAATCTCGATATCAAAAACCTAGCCAATTCGGCCATAGAAGTTATTCTATACTGTGTTAACTCTTTTTGAAACTCTGAATTTAAGGTTTTAGAAAATTTATCGACATGGCTGCAGTCCTCATGCACAACCCCAGCTTTTTGTGCCTCTTTGCAAAAAGCATCAGCATAAAAATCAGGGGTGAGTAGTTTACCCTCTAAATCAAGCCTCTTAATGGCTTTTTGTATAATTGTCTTAACAGTCATAATCTACTCCTTAGATTCACTCTTTCTCTTCGCAGTTGCACCTTCAGCAGAGACTTTAGCAACGAATGAGCGGATGGCCTTAGCCGCGCTATATTTGATAGCTTCAAACCTCTCTTGGTCAGTTACTACGGCATTTGGAGAGACTGTAAAATCATAAGTTCCATTAAGAAGATAATGCTTTGTTACGCCACTATGGTGCCTTAATATACTTAAGCTTAAACTCATTTTATAGCCTATAATAAAACCATCCTTATCAAACACAATAGGAGAGTATGAGGGGTCTGAGATAGAGATATCTAAATGTGTATCTGACTCATCACGACTTCTTAGTGAAGCGTGAAAAACTTCTATAATAGCCTCATCCACTGCATCTTTTATGATAACTGTATTCTCAGGATCTTGTGCAGATATATGGATGCTTGTACTTATTTTTTCACCCATAACTTCCCTAGCAAATTTTGAGCTTGGAGTGTATCCACATCCGCTAATGATTAAGACTAAAATAAGTGACAACAAAACTCTCAAAACTATCCTTTAACTACTATATTTACAAGTTTTTTAGGGACTACTATCTCTTTTACTATCACCACGCCTTCTAGCCATTTAGATGCAGCCTCTTTTGCAAGACTTATTATCTCTTCTTCTTTTGCATCTGTGCTAACTTCTATCTCAGTTCTTCTTTTACCATTTATAGAAACAGCTAACATAAGGGTGTCTTGCTCAAATACTTCATCTATAACCACTTGAGCGCTTAAGTTAAGAAGTCCAAAGTACTCACTACTTATCTCATAACAAACATGAGGAATAATAGGCTCCATAATAGAACTAAAAATCCAGTAAGCTTCACTCCAAACAGCTCTGTTGCTTTGCAAGTTTAGTGCGTTCATAGCTTCCATAACCCCAGCTATAAGAGTGTTAAAAGTGTATTTTTCATTATAAACATCATTTGCACGAACTAGCGCTTCATAAACTTTTAATCTTGCAAATTTCTCCTCTTTACTAAGAGTTGAGTGCTCTATCTTAGGGATAGTTTTTGTCTTTATAACATTTGCACTTCGCTCGTAAAATCTTTTTATAAATCTATAAGCACCCTCAACTGCACTGTCATTCCACTCTAATTCTTGAGTTGGAGGAGCTGCAAATAGGATAAAAAGCCTTGCTGTATCTGCACCATATTTTTCTATAATAGCATCAGGATCTACAGTATTGCCTTTAGATTTTGACATCTTTGCACCATCTTTTAGCACCATTCCTTGAGTTAAAAGTCTATCAAATGGCTCATCAAAGTCTAAGTATCCCAAATCACGAAACACTTTTGTAAAAAATCTCGCATATAAAAGATGCAGTATGGCGTGTTCTATTCCGCCAATATATTGGTCAACTCCCATCCAGTAAGCTATCTGCTCTTTTGAAAAAGCCTCATCTTCCCAGTTTGCCTCTGAAGCACAAAAGCGTAAAAAGTACCATGAAGACTCAACAAAAGTATCCATTGTATCTGTCTCTCTTGTAGCATCACCACCGCATTTTGGACATTTACAATATTTCCAAGTTGGATGTCTCTCAAGCGGATTACCTTCTCCTGTTATCTCAGCATCTGCAGGAAGTGCGATAGGTAGATTCTCTTTTTTCTCCATAACCAAACCACACGAGTCACAATGCACAAAAGGGATAGGCGCGCCCCAATATCTCTGGCGGCTTACTCCCCAATCTTTTAGTTTATAGTTGGTTGTTTTTTGACCTATCTTCTTATCTTCAAAATACTTTATGATGTTTGCTTGAGACTCTTGTGAATTTTGTCCATCAAAACCCTCAGAGTTAAAAAGCTCCCCAGCTTCTGTAAATGCTGAATCTTTACTCAACTCTTTGTCGTATGGTTTGATAACTGATTTTATATCTAAGTCATACTTTTTAGCAAACTCAAAATCTCTCTCATCGTGAGCTGGAACTGCCATAACAGCACCACTTCCATAGTCCATCAGAACAAAGTTAGCTACCCATACAGGAATCTCTTTTTTCGTAAGTGGATGAATCACGCTAATACCTAAAGGCACACCTGATTTCTCTTTTTGTCTATCTATAGAAGAGGTGTTTTTCATCATTTGTATTTTAGATGCCACTTCATCACTTAGCATCTTGTTTTCTATCATATACGTTACGATTTTATGTTCAGGCGCAAGAGCAGTGTAAGTCACACCATAGATGGTATCAGGACGAGTGGTAAAGACATCAAAAGAGTCAAATGTATTGTTTAATCTCCCTTTAGATGCAGAGTCAAAAAATAGATGAAATGCCAAACCATTTGACTTTCCTATCCAGTTTTCTTGCATAGTTAACACTTGTTTTGGCCAGCCACCTTCTAAGTTTTTTAATGAGCTTAAAAGTTCATCTCCATACTCACTAATCTTAAAATAGTACTGATTCATATCTTTTTTAACTATAGGAGTGTCGCATCTCCAGCAACAGCCATCAATGACTTGTTCATTTGCCAAAACAGTTTGGTCATTTGGGCACCAGTTGAGTAGCCCTTTTTGACTATACATCAAGCCTTTTTCATACATGTCTATAATGAAGCCTTGCTCAAACTTAGTATATAGCTCATCACTCGTTGCAAACTCTCTTTTTTTAGAAAAAGAAAATCCTAAAGATTTAAACTCACCCTTCATGTAGTCTATGTTGTCATAGGTCCACTCTTTTGGGTCGGCGTTGTTTTTTATAGCTGCATTTTCAGCTGGCATTCCAAAACTATCAAAACCTATGGGGTGAAGTACATTGAAGTTTTGTTGACGGTAGTATCTAGCAAGCGCATCACTAATAGAGTAGTTTCTAACATGTCCCATATGTAGCCTTCCACTTGGAAATGGAAACATGCTTAGTATGTATTTTTTCTCTTTGTTAAAGTCTTCGCTAGGCTCAAAACTATCATTTTTAGCCCAAAACTCTTGCCATTTTTTTTCTATATTTTTAAAATTGTAATCCAAATAAAGTTCCTAAATTAATATTCTTCGTGCGTCTTTGAACTCTCGATATAAACAAGTCCAACAGAAAATAGATTTGCAATTAGTGCACCAATAGTTAGTGCTATAGCCCACTCTAAATTTCCAACAATCTCTAAGTAGATAAAAGCTGGAATAAGATGCAAATCAGCCACAAGTGAAGATGCTAAAAGCTCTGCTGAGAGCAAGTTTCTTACACCTATTTTAAG
>JAQUFE010000066.1:0-3005 GCA_028684815.1 Sulfurimonas sp. | reverse complement strand
CTATAAAAAGATTTTTAAATCATTCCTGATTCAAATTGCTCTCGCATCTTTTCTTTTTCTGCTTCTCTTTTTGTTTTATCAGCTAGTTTTACATGGTAAGCTTTTATATCAAAGCCAAACCATAAAAGCATAGGTGACGCTACAAATATAGAAGAGTAAGTACCAACTATCACCCCAACTAAAAGAGTAAATGCAAAGGCGTGAATTATCTCTCCACCAAACATAAAGAGCATAAAGACCACAAAGAAAGTTGTGAGCGAAGTTAGAGTAGTTCTTGCTAGTGTTCGTGTCACTGACTCATTTATAACTTCGCTAAGTTCTGTATTTTTGCTATCTGTAACATTTTCACGAATACGGTCAAAAATGATAATAGTATCATTTAGAGAGTACCCAAGAAGTGTAAGAAGTGCGGCTAATACATCAAGGTTTACATCTAGTCCCACAAGCGCAATAGCTCCAAGAGCGATAATAATATCATGCACAAGTGCAAGGATAGATGCAACAGCAAAACGCCACTCAAATCTAAACGCTACATAGATTAGTATTCCGATAGTAGCTAAAACTAGAGACATAATCCCTTTTTCTTTTAGCTCATTACCAACCTTTGGCCCTACTATATCTACTCTTCTTATCTCATACTCGCCAGTTCCAACTAACGCCTCACGGGTTACATCTCCAATATCTACAGTGATACTGCTAGTAGCACTCTTCATACGAATAACAACCTCATCAGCACTACCAAACTTTGTGATGGATGCGCCATCAAAGAGTTCATTTGACTTTAGTTTTTCTCGCATCTCATCTATTGGAGCGTCTGCGGTGTATTTTACTTGAACTATAGTCCCACCAGCAAAATCAACACCGTAGTTTAAGCCTTTTGTCATAAGAACCACAAGAGATGTTACAAGCATAAGAATAGATAGAGTCAAAGTTAACTTTGACTTACCCATAAAGTTAAAGGGTCTTGTATATTTAAAAAATTCCATATATCTTCCTAACTAGAGTCATTTTGACTCCCTAATTCCAAACCAAAATTTGTTGTTTTTACTTCTGTGTATCCTAGCTTCTAAGAGTTGATAGATACCATGAGTACCTAAAATCGCTGTTAGCATTGATGCTAAAATACCTATACTAATAGTTATAGCAAAACCTTTTATAGCACCAGTTCCATAAGCGTAGAGAACAACTGCTGCTATTAGCGTAGTAATGTTGGCATCTAATATAGCTCTCATAGCGTTTGCGTAGCCCTCTTCTATAGCTTTATGGATTGATTTACCCTCAAGCAGAAGCTCTCTTATCCTCTCAGTAATAATAACATTGGCATCAACTGCCATACCAACGGTAAGAACGATTCCAGCCATACCAGGAAGTGTCAAAGTCGCGCCAAAAAGACTCATAACAGCTAAAATAATAAACAAGTTAGCAATAAGTGCAATATTTGCAACAACACCAGCAGCTCTATAGTACAACATCATAAAGAGAACAACTATAACAAAACCACCTATAAGAGCCATCATACTAGCTTCTATACTATCAGCTCCCAAACTAGGGCCAACTGAGCGCTTCTCCATTACATAGATAGGAGCCAAAAGTGCGCCTGAGCGAAGAGCGATAGCTAAATCTTTCGCCTCTTCTACAGTATAACTTCCAGAGATTTGTCCTGAGCCTCCGCCAATTCTCTCATTGATATTTGGAGCAGAATATACTTTGCCATCTAAAACTACTGCTAGTCTCTTTCCAACATTTTTACCTGTAAAATCTCCAAATATCTCAGCACCCTCAGCATTTAGCTTAAAGTTTATAAGTGGTCTATTATTTTGGTCAAACCCCATAGATGCATCTGTTAGCATTCCACCATCTAAGATAGGAATCTCACGAACTAGGTACTTTATAGCAGGATTTTTAACATCATCTAAGATAATATCGCCATAAGCCGCTGCATCTGCATAACTCATATTTTGAACTCTTGCAGCTCTATTTTCATCAACCGCCATAAGTTCAAGTTTTGCAGCACGAGATATAAGCTCTCTTGCTCTTTGCTCATCCTCTTGCGTTTTGATACCAGCTAATTGAACAAGGATTTTCTCATCGCCTTGACGAGCCACTTCAGGCTCAGCCAAACCAAACTGATCTAGTCTATTTCTAATAGTCTCTATAGCTTGATCAACTGCTTGCTTTTGCGTTCTTATAACTTCTTCAGGAGTAAGTTCAAGTAAAAAAGACTCCGCATTTACATCTATAGTGATGCCAGTTGTATCTTTTAAGTAGTTCTTTACACGCTTAACATCATCACCATCAAGCAGTGTAAACGTGATGGAAGACTCATCAAAAGTAAGAGCGTCAACTAAGATGTCTTCTCTTGTAGTAAAGTGCTTTATGCTAGCTGCTATTGATTTGATGCGAGATTTTGTAGCCTCTTCGGTTTTAACACCCAAAAGAAGATGCAGACCGCCTTGTAAATCAAGTCCTAAGGTTATTTTTTTTCCATCTTTGAGTTGTAAGAGTGAAGGAGCTGAGAAGAAGAGCCCAAATACTATCGCAATTACAAAGATTACTGTACGATAATTAAGCTTCATCCTCATACTTTCTTGCAATTGCATCTCTTGCTATTTTAGTGATCACATCATCATTCATCTTAACACTTAAAAACTTCTCTTCAACTTTATGAATAACTACAATGAAGCCACCATTTGTAACAACTTTGTCACCTTTTACGAGAGATGCTATCATCTCTTTTCTAGCTTTTGCCTCTTTTTGTTGTGGGCGGATGATTACAAAATACATGATTGCGATTAAAAATGCAAACGGTAATAATTGACCTATAATTTCCATGGGTGTGGTGTCCTTTTATTAAATTGTGGCGATTATACAAAAAAATGATTAATAAGCGACTGAATGTCGGCTCTTATAAATCATCAGTTACTATATCTATCTCTAAAAGCTTTTGCTCCATCTTTACTTGAGTCTATTGTCTCAGAGCAGTTTTTAAATGAAAACCTTAGCTT
>JAQUFE010000003.1 GCA_028684815.1 Sulfurimonas sp. | reverse complement strand
GAGTATGAACTCGGTCAAGAAGTTTGCACAATCGCTGCACTAAATGATGATCTAATCGAGATAGAACTTACTGCAAATCGTGGAGACTGCCTAAGTATTAGAGGTGTTGCAAGAGATTTAAGTGCAGCTTATGATAAACCTCTTATAGAGACTTTGGTAAATGAAGATGAAGACAAAAGAGTTGGAATAGGGCGAATTTTAAGCCTTTCACATGAAGCTCAACTTGATGTGAATCTCCGCTACAGAGCAGTTGATATAAAAGAGTTAGCTCTTCCTCTTATAGTCAAGCTAAGGCTAGCTCAGTTAGATGAGTCAAGAGGTACAGATATAGAATCACTTATGCTATATGTAACGCATAGCAGTGGTGTTATTCTGAGAGTTTATGATTATGGATTTTTCTCTGCAAATGGAGAATCCATAGCAAAGATAGAACTTAAAAAAGATGAAAATTCTTATGCTAGCATCTACTCTAGTGCAAGTGATGAGAAAGCATCAACTATTGGAATTATTCAAGAAGATGCATCTAAAGCAAAAGATGAAGAGTCTACTGTTTTAATAGAGGCAAGTTATATTCCGCCAGATATTATCTCTAAAAAAATGCAAGAGTCGAAAATAGACTCTGGACCAATGTACTACAGAACATCAAGAGGAAGTGAACCTGAGCTTAATCAAGGGCTTGATTTTTGTCTAAATATCATAGAATCTTACTCATCTTCGCTTGTTTATGGCGGAACTATAGAGCTTGGTGACTCTTATGAAGATAAGATTATAACTGTTACAAAAAAAGAGATTGATGAGATTATTGGCGCTGAGATTGATAGAGTTAGAATCACTAAGATTTTAAGAAATTTAGGTTTTGATACAAATAAATCATCACAAGATAACTTTGTTATCACTGTGCCTAGATTTCGTCACGACATCACAAATAAGCAAGATATAGTTGAGGAGATAGTGCGCCTTGTTGGGATAGACAACATCCCTTCTAAGCCTTTTGTTTTTGCTGAATCTTCTAAGCTTCAAGATGACTATTTTGCATACAAAAAAAGAACTATATATAGACACAGAGCTGCACAGAGTGGTTTTTTTGAAAATGTCGCCTTTGTTTTTGATGAGAAAAAAGTTTTAACAGAGTATGGGTTTGAGACAACTCATGAAGATTTAGAACTTCTAAACCCAATAGTAAACACACTTGATACTCTTAGACCTACGCTCCTAACGGGGCTACTAAAAGCGGCCTCACATAATGTAAAAAATGGGATAAACTCTGTAAAACTCTTTGAAGTTGGTTCAGTTTTTAGCCCAAGTAGAGAGGAGTCTCTAAAGATAGCTTTTATCTTTAGTGGAGATAAAGAGAGAGATAGCCTGATAAATGCTGGCAAACCTCAAAGTGTTGATTTTGCATGTTTTAGTCAAAAAATCTCAGATATTATCGGAGAATTTACACTCAAAGAATATGAGACTAAGCATAAATTATCTCATATTTATCAATGTGCATCAGTTATACAAAATGGTGAGATAATAGGAGAGCTTTTTCGTCTGCATCCTAGCGTTGAAGAGAACTATGACCTTGAGGCTACTTACCTTTGTGAGCTTGATTTTACTAAACTTGAGTTTGGACTAAAGACTGCAAAAACATCATCAAAGTATCAATCATCTATAAGAGATTTAAGTATCATAATGCCAAAGTCTATGAAGTATGAAGAAGTTAAGAATGTGATTGAAAAAAATGCAACAAAAGAGCTTATTAGATTTTATCCAGTGGATAGATATAGTGATAAAGCTTTAGGGAAAAACATGAGTCTTTCTATCCGTTTTGTGCTTCAGTCGTATGAGAAAACATTAGAAGAAGATGACATCACATCGACTATGGACACTATTTTAAAATCTCTAAATGAAGAGTTAAAAGTAGGGCTTAGATGAGCGAAGTCATAGTTAGTAGTACGAGTAGTTTTTCTCTTAAAATAGACAATATCGCATCTGATAAATCAATATCACACCGCTGTGCTATGTTTGCTATGCTAGCAGATGGAACTAGTGAGATAAAAAACTTTCTAAGAGCTGAGGATACTTTGAACTCATTAGAGATTGTTAAAAATCTAGGTGCGAAAATTGAAGATGATGGAGAGACTATTAAGATCACTTCAAATGGAATAAAAGAGTCTTTTGAGATTTTAGATTGTGGAAACTCTGGAACTGGCATCAGACTTTTTTGTGGACTTTTAAGTTCTGCAAAAGGTCACTTTATCTTAACTGGCGATAAATATCTACGTAAGCGTCCAATGAAAAGAGTAACAGAACCTTTGCGTGAAATTGGTGCTATGATAGATGGTAGAGATGAAGGAAATCTAGCTCCGCTTAGTATCCGTGGAGCTAAACTTAAAGCCTTTGATTATAGAAGCAAAATCGCATCTGCGCAGGTTAAATCTTGTATGATTTTAGCAGCACTTAGCGCTGATGGAGTCTGCTCGTTTAGCGAGCCTGAACTCTCTCGTGACCATACTGAGAGAATGCTCAAAGGAATGGGTGCAGATATAAAAACAGATGGATTAACGACTACAATAGCTCCAATGAAAAAGCTTCTCTCTCCCCTTGAGCTTAGAGTTCCAGCTGATCCATCAAGTGCCTTTTTCTTTGCAGTGGCTGCGGCTATCACTCCAGATGCGAGTATAGTTTTAGAAGGCGTTACGCTAAATCCTACTCGCATAGAAGCTTTTAAGGCATTAGAGAGAATGGGAGCTGATATTAGTTACGAACTAACTGAGAACAGATACGAGCCAATAGGCAATATACATGTAAAATATGCTCCGCTTAAGGGCATCGTAGTAGAAGATAACATCTCATGGCTTATAGATGAGCTTCCAGCACTCTCTATCGCTTTTGCTTGTGCAGAAGGTGAGAGTCTTGTAAAAAATGCCGAAGAATTGCGTGTAAAAGAGTGCGACAGAATCTCTACAGTAGTTGAAGGACTGCGTTCATCTGGCATAGAAGTTCATGAGTACAAAGATGGCTATAAGGTTGTGGGTAGCGAGATGAAAAGTGCGAGAGTTGATAGCCATGGAGATCATAGAATCGCCATGAGTTTTATTATCGCTGGGCTTAGATGCGGGATGAATGTGACTGATATAGAGTGCATAAACACATCTTTTCCAAACTTTTTTGAGCTACTACAAAAGATAACAAAAGTAGAATTTAAGTAAACAAGAGATGAGTTTCATTTAGATACGAAACGAGAGATCCTGAATCAAGTTCAGGATGACAAAATACTTTGTCATCCCGTGCTTGACGCGGAACCTCAGGATGATAAAATCCTCCGTCATTCCGTGCTTGACACGGAATCTCAGGATGATAAAATATGTTTCAAGGCAAGGAGACAGATAATAATGAAAATTGAATTAGCTGAAAATTATGGATTTTGTTTTGGAGTTAAGCGTGCTATTAAGATAGCAGAAGAGAATAAAAACTCTGCTACTTATGGGCCACTTATTCATAACTCAAAAGAGATTGCAAGACTAGAGAAAGACTTTAAAGTTGGACTTACAGATGACCATAAGAGTTTCAAAACAGGTGATAAAGCAGTCATTCGAACTCATGGCATCCCCAAAAATGAACTTGAAGAGTTAATAGAAAATAGGGTTGATGTAGTAGATGCCACTTGCCCTTATGTAACAAAACCACAGCAGATTTGCCAAGAGATGAGTGAAGCTGGTTATGATATTGTAATCTTTGGAGATGATGCCCATCCTGAGATAAAGGGAGTAAAAAGTTATGCTACTTATGGGGCTAAGGTTGTAACTTGTCCTAAAGATTTAGAAGATGTAAAACTCAAAGAGAGGATTGCCCTTGTAGCTCAAACAACTAGAAGAGTTGAGGACTACATGGAAGTTGCAAACTATCTTATACCAAGACATAAAGAAGTTAGAGTCTTTAACACTATCTGTAATGCTACTTTTGAAAATCAAGAGGCTGTTAGAAAGATCTCTAAAAGAGCTGATGTTATGGTTATTATTGGTGGAAAAAACTCATCAAATACTAAGCAACTCTTTAGCATCTCAGAAGAGTTTTGTCCATCTAGTTATCATATAGAAGATGAAAATGATTTAGATTATGAGTGGTTTAGAGATAAAGAGTTTTGTGGCATTAGTGCTGGTGCATCTACGCCTGATTGGATTATCCAAAATGTAGTAAACTCTATACAAAAAAATATTAACAGATAGAAATTTTCTCATTTATACACACTTTTGAGATGGAATAAATATAGAAGAAATAAGCATAACTACACCTTGAGAGAATATAGCGATATACATATATCATCTCTTAGAGGTGGTATGGCAAAAAAGAGAGGAGACTACGGTGAAAACATTTTTTAATGGTTTAGGTCTTATACTTCCTACGGCTTTGGCTTTTTATATTATTATTTGGATTTTAGAAAAGACAGAAACATTTTTTAAACAGCTTTTACTTCTTATGCTCCCTGAGGAATATTATGTACCAGGTTTAGGCATTGTTTTAGGACTTGTATTTGTTTACATTATTGGGATACTTTTAAAGTTTTGGATTGTGCAGAAATTTAGAACTTTCATCGACACTACAATAGAAAAAATGCCAATTATTGGTAGCGTTTTTGGTGGTATGAAAGATTTTTACAACTTCTTCTCAAATATGAAAGATAAAAAAGACAAGATAACTGTTTTAGTAGATATTCCTGCGATGGATGCAAAAATTATTGGCTTAATTACCCAAGAAGAACTTAGTAAATTTGATAACCTTGATATAGAAGAGCCAGTGCTAGTTTACTTGCAAATGAGTTATCAGATTGGTGGATACAGTTTACTCATACCTAAAAAAAATCTCACACCTATTGATATGAGTATTGAAGAATCTATCAGATTTATTATGACTGCTGGTATTTCTTCTGGTAAAAACAACCAACCCAAAATAGAGTAAGCTTACTCTCTAGTTCCGTTGAGTGGCTTAAACCCAGTCCACCAAGATTATTAAAGAGTCAGCAAACTCTTTAGTAAACACTTCTACTGGTCGAGCAACATTTATTGCTGTTTTACAATCAATTACACTCGAGCCGTATCTTTAAGTTGAATGCTTATTATTTCAGCGGGTTTCATATATATCTTCTAAAAGCTAAATAATTTTTAAATAATATCAAATGTGTACAAATATACTAAAATTTGCTATTAAGTAAGAAATTAAAATGTAGTAAACTCTATACAAAAGAATATTAATAGATAGTTTTTTTATCAAAATTTTACATCTACATTTTTAAATTTATAGTAAAATAAACATAATTAAGGTACAATCACGCAATTTTTATGTAACAAGAGGATAGGTAATGGCGTTCGATAACGAATCATTTGAAGAAGAAGAAAATTTTGCAGAGATGTTCGCTGCAAGTGAGAAACAACAAGAAACAAGTCGCATCGTAGAGGGCGAAATAGTTGAAGTTCAAGAAGATGAGAACAGAGCATTAGTAGGTGTTGGCGATAAGTTAGAGGGTATTATTAGCCTTGATGAGATCCGCTCAAAAGATGGCAGTTTAATGTTTAATGCTGGCGATAAGATAAAAGTAATGGTTATGGGATACTACAATGAGCGTCCTAAAATCTCTTACAAAAAAGTGTTAGAGCTACAAAAGACTATTGACTTCATTGAAGCACACAAAGATGACTTTGAAGAATTGATTATTGAGGGCGTTATAACTAAGAAAAATCGTGGTGGATACGTAGTAGAAGCTGATGATGTATCTTTCTTTATGCCTCGCTCACTTGCTGCTTTTAAAGAGAGTGATGAAGTTGTTGGTCGCAAAATAAAAGCTCAAGTTGTAAAGATAGATGCAGAAGAGAACTCTATAGTAGTATCTCGTCGTAAACTATTTAACGAAGAGAGAAAAAAGAAAAAAGAGATCATTGACAAACTAATGGAAGATGATATTTTAGTTGAGGGTACTATCAAGAAAATCACTAGCTACGGAATGTTCGTAGATGTTGGTGGTGTTGATGGTTTAGTTCACTACAATGAAATCAGCTATAAAGGTCCAGTTAACCCTTCAAAGCTCTATAAAGAAGGTGATACAGTAACTGTAAAAGCTATCTCTTATGACAAAGATAAAAGACATCTATCTCTCTCTATCAAAGCAGTTCAACCAGATCCATGGGCAGAAGTTGAGAGCGAGTTAGATGAGGGTGATACTATTACTGTTACAGTTTCAAACATTGAGGCTTATGGTGTTTTTGTTGATTTAGGAAATGATATAGAAGGTTTCTTACACATCTCTGAAATCACTTGGAGCAAAAATGTTAAAAATCCAAATGATTATTTAACAGTTGGACAAGAGATTGATGTTGAAGTTATTGAGATAAATCCTAAAACACATAAACTGAGAGTTTCACTAAAGAGACTACTTCCAAAACCATTTGATGAGTTTATCAAAAACTTTCGTGAAGGTGATGTAGTAACTGGAGAAGTTACTTCTTTAACTGACTTTGGTGCGTTTGTTCGTGTTGGTTCAGTAGAAGGACTTCTTCACAATCAAGACATCTCATGGGATAAAAACATCAAGTGTAAAGATGTTTTAAAAATTGGTGAAGAAGTTGAAGTTAAGATTGCTAAGATCAACGAAGAAGACCAAAAAATATCACTAAACCGTAAAACTCTACTAGAGAGTCCTATTGACAAGTTTGCTACAAACCATAGAGTAAACACAACTGTTAAGGGAACTATTCGTGATATCAAAGATTTTGGTGTTTTTGTATCACTAGAAGATGGGGTAGATGCACTTATTCGTGATGAAGACTTAGCTCCACTAGTAAAAGAGGAGTTAGAAGTAGGCCAAGAGATAGAAGCAGCAATCGCAGTTATAGATACAAAAAGAGACCGTATCCGTCTATCTGTTAAAAAACTAGACTATATTAAAAACCAAGAACTTTTAGATGAGATTAATGATACTACGTCAAACTCTCTAGGGGATCTTATAAAAGACAAATTCCAATAAGATGAAAAAAATATTAAAATGGTTTACTCCGGTCTTAGCACTTGGAGTTGCCATTTTTATCATCTTTTTCCTTATCTCTATAAATCCTTCATATGAACAAGACTATGGGCAGCCACTTACACATAAGAGTGAAATTTTGCAGAAAAAACCCCAAGATGTTTGGTTAAATCATTTTTCAAAAACCCAAAAGTTAGGATATTTTTATCCCGTCAATGAAGTCTTTATAGAGCTAGATCTAAATGAAGAGATAGTAAGTAAAACTACCTACAAACTATCGGCCTCACTCCTAGATCCATATCAACTCTTTTGTTTAAAAGAGGAGCTAAAGCAACATGGCTTAAAATATTATCTTGTAAGAGAGAAAAATAGTGTAGAGTTACTTATCTATTCTAGAGATGTAGATAGGCTCAACTCTCTAGTTAGAGTCTTGAAAAATTATCAAATATCAGCTAATGTAGAACTTTTCAAAGAAGATACATAAATGATTAAATATAAAATTACATTAAGGGAGGCATTAAATGCCGAGTCGTAAAAAACATACAATAGTAGTCTGTGATCATATCCATGAAGCTGGTCTTGAGATGCTTAAGAGTGATGAGAATATTAACTTAATAATGGCAGCTGATGAAGATAAGGTAAAACTTCTTGATATAATCGCTACTGCAGATGTTGCAATAACGAGAAGTTCTACAGATGTAGACACGGCTTTTATTGCAGCTGCTAAAAACATGAAAGCTATAGTACGTGCAGGTGTTGGTGTTGATAATGTAGATATAGATGGATGTTCAAAAGAGGGTATCATCGTTATGAATGTACCAACTGCAAACACAGTGGCAGCAGTAGAACTCACCCTAGCTCACATGCTCTCATGTATGAGAATGTTTCCATACTCACATGACCACCTTAAAAACCAAAGAATCTGGAAAAGAGAGAAGTGGTATGGTTATGAGATGAAAGGAAAAAAACTAGGTGTTATCGGTTTTGGTAATATTGGCTCACGTGTAGCAATAAGAGCTAAATCTTTTGAGATGGATATCATCGCTTATGACCCATATATTAGCCCATCAAAAGTTACCGACCTAGATATGACTTATACTAAAAATTTTGAGGATATTTTAGCTTGTGATATTATTACGATTCACACTCCTAAAAATAAAGAAACCTTAAATATGATAGATGAGCCAGAAATTGCTAAGATGAAAGATGGAGTAGTCTTAATCAACTGTGCAAGAGGTGGACTTTATAATGAAGAAGCACTCTATAATAATTTAAAATCTAAAAAAATCCGTTTTGCAGGTATTGATGTTTTTAACAAAGAACCAGCAACAGATCATCCCCTTTTAGATCTTGATAACATCATCGTCTCTCCACACTTAGGTGCAAATACTTATGAGTCGCAGTACAACATTGGGACTCAGGCTGCACAAAATGCAATAGAAGCAGCTAAAGGCATCTCATTTGCTCATGCGATGAACTTGCCAATAGATGAGAGTAAAATACCATCTTTTGTAAAGCCATTTTTAGAGATGGGACAAAAGATAGGCTTTTTGGCATCTCAGATAAACCAGTCTCAAATCGTAGCTATAAAAGTTAGTGGACAAGGTGAGATAGCTAAGTATGTTGAGTCTCTTTCTACTTTTGTCGCAGTTGGTGCTATGAGTGAAAGCTCAAGCGATACCATAAACTATGTAAATGCTGAATTTGTTGCAAAAGAAAAAGGCATTAAGATAGAGTCAGAAGAGCTTAGTGATTCATCAGTTTTTAAAAGCCTTATAACAGTTAAACTAACTACGGCTGAGGGTACTACAACTATTAGTGCTACTATCTTTGATGATGGCATTAAGAGAATTGTAGCAATTGATGGTTTTGATATTGAAGTTGCACTAAAAGGCAATATGATTTTGTTTAAAAATAGTGATGTTCCTGGTGTTATTGGTAGCATTGGTTCAACTTTAGCTAAAAACAATGTAAATATTGCAGACTTTTCACTTGCAAGGAATAAAGATTCAGAAGCATTGGCAGTTATTTTAGTTGATGATGGAGTTGATGAGAAAACTTTAAAAGAGCTAGGAGAGCTTGACGCTTGTTTGAGTGTTGATTACGCTAGGATTTAAGTAGAAGACAACAAAAAACTAATGAAACCCCGAACTTTAGGAATGCTAGCCAATGGCATTCTCCATGATGTTTCGGGGCTGATGTTATTTTAAGCCCAATTGCCCCGAACAAGTTCGGGGTTCCAAAAGCCCTAACAACTTTAAAGTAATACATCTCTTCGCAAGCAGGTTTTTTAGGAATGCTAACTCTTGGCGTTCTCCACGATGAATCTTGTAAGAGATGTTAGATTTTGCTAAGGCTCTTTGTTACTCACTAAAAGAGAGTAGCTGAATATATTTTAGATGCATAGTCTTTACTGCACTCTCTATCTCTTTATCACTCATTTCATCTACAAAAGATAGCTCAATACTATTTCTACTTTGCTCCTCACTATAACCCATAGCCTGAATAACTCTTGATGGTTTTGCAAGTCCTAGTGAGCAGCCCTCTCCATTTGTAATAAAGAGTTTACTAAGAGCTAAAGTTCTTATAAACTCTCTAGCCTTTATACCCTTTAGTCCAAAATGAAGAGAGTATTCAAGTGTAGAATCTGGGGAGACAAAAAAGTATAAATCTTCTTTAAAAATCCTCTTTAACTCTTCTAAAAACTTAGCTTTTAGCGTAGTGTTAAAGCTCTGCATCTTTAGTGCATCTAAGGAGAGTTTTAGAGTAATTGTATCCATAAATCCTATACTTATTAGCTCAAACATCTCATCATCAAAGAGTAAAACTCCGCTAAGGGCAAAGCCTGTTAACTTATAAGAATCAAAATAAAGGGCATCACTACATTGATGATAATGAGCAGATGCATTAGAGATAATCTTTGCATCTACTCTTTTTTTTATCTCTTTTAAATCTGTTTTTACAAAGGTATCCATTACATAAGAGGAGATAAATATAAAGTCTATATCGTTTAAGTTTGATAAGTTCACACCTCCATCTCTGTTTAGTTCAAGCCATGTGATGGTAAATCCAAGTTTTTCATATAGTAAGCCAGCTTCAATAACAGCTTGGCTCTCACCCCTACTAATTGCAATATTTGCATCTAACTCAAGGAAAAGACCTAAAAAACCCTCTTTTGAAAAAGAAAATGTTTTTAGCATCTTGCGCTTATATTTTGTCTGAAAATCCAAACATAGCTTTTCATAGTCTTCATTTTGTTTTAATGCATTTAGCGAGAGTGAGTTTGAGAGTTCTACGATATTTAGAGGGTTATATTGTAGTTTGTTTAAATGTAACATTTTTATCCTCTTAAAGTAGGTACTTCCCTTAGCTAGGGGAAGCATATCTTGAAGTACCTAACAAAATTTAAGTAGGTGCCCCTCTTTAGCTAGGGGAAGCGTATGTTGGAGCACCTAACAAGGTTTAAGCAAGGTACTCCTCTTTAGCTAGGGGAAGCATACATTGGAGTGCCTTGCTGATTATGAAAAAATTCACTTCTCATAGTTTGGAAATAATTTTGGGATATGTAATCCCTCCCACAAAACGAAGTTTCTTTAGAAAACGAAGTTTCTTTACAAATCGAAGTTTCTTTACAAAAGAGGAGTCACTCTCTTCAGTGTGGCAAATAGTCTATACACCTATTCTAGCAGAATGGGTATATAGATTCATCTTGTTTCCTCTTGCAAAACCAACAAGAGTGATGCCATGCTCATTCGCAGCTTTTATACCTTGAAATGTAACAGCAGCTTTTGATATAACTATGGGAATCTTGTGCATAACACACTTCACTACCATCTCCATAGATAATCTTCCACTTGCATATAAAACAGATCTTTGTATATCTTTTTTACTAAGAGATGCAAGACCAACAACCTTATCAATAGCGTTGTGTCTTCCTATGTCCTCAGCTTCAAAAAAGCTACCATCTTCTAAAACAAGTCTTGCTTTGTGAACGCAACCAGTATTATCAAATAGCTCAGATGGCTTTGAAAAACTTCTCATTGTCTTTAGTGCATCTTCTGCACTAATAGTGTAGTCAGTGCTAATAAATGAGCATTTAAAAAGCTCTTCAGCATTTCCTGTTACACCGATACAACAGCCTGAAGTTAGAGTTTTTTCTTTAAAGAGATTATCATATCCTTCTTGAGAGACATCAGCATCTACATAGACGCTGAGCCCATCATCGCTAACTTCAAGACTCTTAACATCATCAAGACTCTTAATGACAGCTTCTGAGAGTAAAAAACCTACAATATGTGCATCTTGATATTTTGCGATGCACATGACTGAGAGAAACTTAACTCCATTTAAAAAAAACTTAACTCTTTGCTCTTTTATAACATAGTCTTCAAAGGTATCGACTCCATCTAAATCAAATCTCTCTATGACCACTCTTTTAGTGTGTTCACCTAGATTAGGATGTAGTTGTGGAATCTCGTTGCTTGTCATTAATTTAGTCATTGAGACTACCTTTTTTCTTCTATATCTTTTAAAACATCAGGCGCTAATTGCTCAAGATGCTCTCGTGGATATTTTCCTGTTATTAACCCTTTAAGATTTCCTTTTACTGCGACCATTACCGAGTAAACAAAATCCATCAAGAAAAACATGATTAGTACACTAGCTCCAAAATGGACATAGAGCAGATATCTTTTGAGTTGGATAAACTCACTGTGCGTATACGCATCAGGATGAAGATACCAAATAGTTATACCACTAAAGAGCAGACTCGCTCCCATAATAACAAAAACTATAAAAATAATCCTACCCATTGGCGAATAACTACCTTTTAAAATCAACTTTTTACTCAAAGAGTTGTTAAAAAGAATCTTTGCATCTTTAAATGCAACAAGAGTCATAGCAAACCATAATGGGAGCCAGACCAGACCTAGCATCTCATGTGAACTTCTTAGAAAAAATGCTATATCTCCACCACCTGAACGCATACCCCAAGTTATGTTAAAGCCTGTAATTATTAAAGCAGATATTACGATAATATTTAACCAAATTACAGCTCTGTGAAATATACTAAAAACTTGAACTTCATCACTAGGGTTTGTAACTATTGCAACTTTTCTTCCGTACTTTGCATACATAAAACAAAAGATTGCAATCTCAGCTACAAAAACCCACCATATAAACTCTTGTCTCTCATTACTTGCACGAATAATCTCAGGGGCAATAGAGTTGTAACTAGGTCCAAAAGCCGCATTTACCATTGCTTGGTAGTTTGAAGTTGGCTCAGATAGAACTCCGCTAGTATCTCCAGTTAAAATAACATGGAGGGGGTACTTTAAAAAGTACTCCCAATCCATAATCATCATAAATCCTACAAATACAAAACCAACAAGGCCTAGACCTAAGAGAGTAAATATATATGCTTTGTTTCTAGTAAAAAATGTACTACTTTGCATTATAAACTCCTACCAACCGTAAGACTGTGTTGATATGCCTTTTCCATGAGCTACAGATCTATATGTTTTAATAGCTGCTACTTCTGTTGAATCTCCAACCAATAACGCTTTAGTTGAACACATAGATGCACACATTGGGACTTTACCCTCTGCAATTCTGTTTTGTCCATATTTATTGAACTCTGCAGGAGAGTTAGTCTCTTCTGGACCACCTGCACACATTGTACATTTGTCCATCTTACCTTTTATACCAAAAGCTCCATCTTGAGGGAACTGTGGCGCACCAAAAGGACAAGCAAATAGACAATACCCACAACCGATACACTTATCTTTGTCGTGGAGGACTATCCCATCCACTCTTATATAGAAACAATCAACTGGACAAACTTGTTGACACGGTGCATCTGTACAATGCATACATGCCATAGATAAAGAGATCTCTTTACCTACAATACCCTCGTTGATAGTTACAACTTTTCTTCTATTTATTCCAACTGGAACTTCGTGAGCTTCTTTACAAGCTACAACACAACCATTACAGTCAATACAAAGATCCTCATCGCAGTAAAATTTCATTCTTGCATATTCTGGCTTACTCATTTTACTTCTCCTATGCTCTTTCAATTCTTACCAAAGAACACTTAGTCTCTGGACAAGATGTCTGTTGGTCGTAACCGTAACTTGTAACTTGGTTAGAGTTCTCACCAAAACTATGAGGAGCAGTTCCTGCTGGATATCTACTCTCTAAACTCTCACCACTCCAAACACCAGAGAAGTTTTGAGGTAAAAAGACCGAGTTCTCATCTACTCTATAAGAGTATTTACACTTAATCTTAATTTTACCCTCGCCAGTTCCATAAACCCACATCATCTCGCCATCTCTGATACCTAGTTTTGCAGCTAGTTCTGGATGAAGTTCACCATACATCTCTCCTGAGAGTTCAGCTAGGTATTTAGATGCACGAGTCTCTGTTCCTGTTCCCATATGCTCAACAACTCTTCCTGAGACAATGTTTATAGGATAATCGGCAACCCAGTTTTGAGCGTTTTGCTCACTTGCATAACGAACAGTTGTTCTATAGTGATTTTCTATATCTGCAACTGCTGGATATCTTTTTACTAAATCTTGTCTAAATGAGTGCAATGGCTCTCTATGTTTTGGAATCTCATCTCTAAAGCCCCAAACAATAGTTCTAGCTCTTGCATTCCCATAAGGAGCAAGTCCAGCTTTTAGGGCATTTCTAACTAAGATGCCACTATCATCAGTCTTCCAGTTTTTACCCTCAACGAGTTTTTTCTCTTCATCTGTTAGTTTGATACCACTTAAGTTTTCAATATTTTGAGAAGTAATCTCATCATATCCACCTTTGATACGTGAACCAACAGGTGCCGCGCCATCAGCTGCTAGCAGAGATACACCATTTCGCTCAGTACCAAATCTAGTTCTAAAGCCCATACCACCTTGACTAACTGGTAGATTTATATTATATAAAACTGGGCTTCCAGGATGTTCTTGCGTCCAACAAGGCCATGGTAATCCATAATACTCTTTAGATACTGGACCTCTTCCTTTGAGTGAAGTTGTATCAAAAAGATGCCAATTCTCTGTATGCTTTTTAACTCTTGCAGCAGTTCTACCTTGAAAACCGACAGTTTTTAAGCTTCTTGCTATCTCATCTGTTGCATCTTCTGGCCAAGTAAAATCTTTACCTTTGCCCATACCAGCTGTAAATTCATCATAAAAGCCCATTCTTTTTGCAAAATCAAATAAAATCTCTTCATCTGGTCTTGCTTCATATAGAGGCTCAATAACTTTACTTCTCCACTGTGCACTTCTTCCTGTGTTTACAACAGTTCCGCTACACTCAACTTGAGATGCTGCTGGAAGTAAGTAGAGGTTGTTATCTCTTGTAGTAATAACAGCCGCATCATTTACATAAGGGTCTATAAAAACAACTAAATCTAGCTTATCAAGAGCCTCTTTAACTTTGTGTGTTTGAGTAATGGTTGATATTCCATTTCCTATACATACTAGAGCTTTTAGAGGAGTACCAGCATTATTTTTAGCATTTGCTTCATCTAAAACACCGTTCATCCATAAACTTAAACTAAAGCCTTTTGCTTCCATCATCTCTTTAGATTTAAATCGACCTTTTAACCACTCATAATCAACTTTCCATTGAGATGCAAAGTATTTCCATGAACCCTCAGCAAGTCCGTAATATCCTGGAAGAGTATCGGAAAGACAACCCATATCTGTAGAGCCTTGAACATTGTCATGACCTCTTAAGATATTAGTTCCACCACCTGGTTTACCCATGTTTCCAAGAACAAGTTGTAGGATTGAGCCTAGTCTTGTGTTTGATGATCCAACAGTGTGTTGAGTCCATCCTTGGTTCCAAATCAGACAACCTGGTTCTGCTGTTGCAAAGGCAGTTGCAGCTTGGATTAGAAGCTCTTTTGGACATCCTGTTATATCTTCAACGTGCTCTGGAGTATACTCTTCACACTCTTTGAAAATCTCTTCCATCCCATAAACTCTATCGTTTATAAAAGATTTGTCATACCAGTTGTTATCACGGATGAGTCTTATCATTCCGTATAAAAATGCGATATCAGTTCCTGTTCTTATGCGACAATATATATCGCTTTTTGCAGCAGTTTTTGTATATCTTGGGTCAATAACAATTATTTTTGCCCCATTTTGTTCTTTTGCTTTTAAAATATGTTGCATCGCAATCGGATGATTAGATGCTGGATTTGCTCCAAAAATAATAATAGCTTTTGAGTTTTGCATGTCACCTAGATGATTTGTCATAGCTCCATAACCCCATGTATTTGCCACACCGGCAACTGTTGGACTATGTCAAATTCTAGCTTGGTGATCTATGTTGTTTGTTCCAAACATAGCTGCGAACTTTCTTATATAATAAGCTTGCTCGTTACTACATTTTGCAGAACCTAAAAACTGAACTGCATCCGCACCATACTTTTCTCTGATGCCGATTAGTTGATCTGAAATTTGGCTCATAGCCTTGTCCCAGTCAAGTCTTGCCCACTTGCCATTTACTTTAGCAGTTGGATATTTGAGTCTGTTAGTACCTCTAACTTTATCAATCATATCGGCACCTTTACAGCAATGCCCTCCGTGACTAATAGGGTGGTCATGAGCTACCTCTTGGCGAACCCATACATTATTTTGAACTTCAGCTATAACTCCACAACCTACTGAACAGTGCGTACAAATTGTCTTAATGAGTTTTGAACCAGGATATGGATTTCTAATCTCATCCTTGGTTGCCCCTCTTAAGACGCTATTGCTTGCAAATGCAGAAGTTGCTGTTGTAGCTGTTGCAAGAGAAGCCATTTTTAAAAAACTTCTTCTCCCAAAGCTTTTAAGCATTTTCATCTTATTCTTCCTTCTTTTTTTATTTATATATCAAAACGAACAAGTTCGTTTTAATAGGAGAGACTAAAGTCCCTTTCAACCCCTGAAGCTACGAAAAATGAGTTTTTCGAGAGTTGTAAGGTGTTACTTTGCCGCTTGGTAAAACTCTTCCCAGTTTTGAGTCTTTGTATACAAAATCTCTTTTTTATTTGAAGACCCAACTACAACACCATCTCCTATGTTTTCGCTGTTTCCTCTATGACCTCTATGCTGACCCTCAGTTGTAGCAGCAACTGCGACTACTGAAGTAGCAAGAACTGAAGCGGCAATTCCAGCGCGCTTGAGAAAATCCCTTCTTTTTAATATATCATCAGACATACTCACTCCTCTTCTTATTTGTGGTTAAAAGCCACCCTAAAAGTTCCAAATAAACCCTTAGGGAGACTTTTTTAGTCTCCACCTTTAAGCTGCTTTTATTTTTGTCACATCCAAGTATGCTCTTTCAAAATTACAAAAGTTACCCAAAATTGCCCCAACATTGGAGTAAAGCTTTGTATCGCTAGACATCATTTTGTAAGCTATTTCATCGCAAAATGGATTTATAACCGCTTCAAAAAGCTCTTTTTGCAAAGATGCATCTAACTCATCTTTCATCCCTTGTTCTATAATATAAGCTGCTAATGTGAAGATAAAACCAAAGTGATCTTCTGGGGCACTAAAAGAAGCTTCATCTTTTCTGATCTTAGTTCTAGCTAAGATATCTCTTACCTTTAAGAGCATCATTCCACCTTCTCTTTGCTCATAATAGTACGAAGCACTAAGAGAGATAAAAGATGAAAATGGAACTAAAAATAGCTCTTGATACTCAACATAAAGCTCATCATCAGAGCCACTCTCTAAGTTTTGTAAAATCAAAGATGCTGCCTCACTTACATCATCATCAAAAGAGCTTAAAGAGAGAAGTTTTAAGTTCTCTTTGATTTGAACTAGCTCACTTTTAACATGGCTCTCTACAAACAAAAGAGACAGTAAGTTATATATAAACAGTCTTGCTCTATCTATTTCTTCATTACGCATTTAGTAGTCCTTCTTTTATCATTAGTTTTGGTTTGCAGTTTTCACAGCAGTAGAGTGTTCTTTGTTTTACTGGGCTTGTAAGTGCAAAAATAGGCCCCATCATCGCAGCGATTTTTTCAACTGACTTAGTGGTTGCAAACTCTACTCCGCACTCAACACAAGCAAAAAGAGTATCTTTAGCAAGTGTTGTCTCTTTAAACCAAGATGGTTTTAACTCTATAATATCTTGCTCTAAAGTGAGACAATCTTTTTCAGGACAAGATGGAACACAATATCCACATGCCGTACAGATTGAAGCATTTAGTTTTAACTCATAAGTCTTCGGGTCTGCTACAAGTGCATCTACATTACAAGCTCCAACACAAGCTAAACAGAGTGTACATTTGTCTTGGTCAACTTTTACAGTAGCGTAGTGAACATGCTCGCCAGTAGTGACTACTCCCAAATCTTCTTCGCCTATCATGTGTGAGAGACGAAGTGAGAAAACCTCTCTTTTTTTAGAACCTATCTCATTGTATGAATATCTTGAGTTTTCTATAAACTCAGCCTTTTGTATAGCATCTTGGAGTTCTTCTTTGTTAGCAGCAACAAGGATTGCATCTTTGTTGTACTTTTTTTGATAGATTTGATTTAAAATTAAGATGGAATCTTTTACACCCTTAGATAAAAAATCTGAGTAGAAAATTACCTGAGAGCCAGACTCTTGAAGTAGAGTCAGAAAAGTTGACTCATGCAGGAACTTTTCGCCTTCTATCTTTAGAGGTAAAACATTCTCTTTTAAAGAGATTTCTAAATCTTTAAGATTCATAATCTTTGGTATAACTAAAGGTGTGTGATAACGAAAATGTTTAGCCATCTCATAGATGCTCTCTCTAGTAGTTGGGGCATAGTCTAACGCGCCTGCAGGACAAACAGAGATGCAGCCACCACAGCCATGACAATCTATTTGTGAAAACTTTAGATGTTTACTCTCATCAATTTTGATGATGGCAACAGTTGGGCATACCTCTTCACATTTGGAGCAAACTTCTTCTCGTCTTTCATGGTATTGACAGATGTTTTGATCATAAATAGTAAATTTTTTATAGTCATAGTTTGTAAGATTTTTTCTAAGTGTTGCAAGTGTTGCATCTATAGAATTCTCTTGTGGATCGTAAACTCCGCTTCTCTCTTTTTTTCTTTTGTCGCGATCAAACCAAACTACCTGAGAAACTTTAAGCGTAGCATCTTTAAATGTGTCATTAATAACAGCATTCAAAGCTCCAATGTGGCCATCAATAGATTTTATAGCATCTGGAAGTACATGAAAAAGATTAAACTCATCTGGAACCATAGCCTTAAGGAAACTCTCCTTTTGCTCTTTTGTTGCTATGAGTAAAACCTCTTTAGAGACATCTTGGCTGAAACTCACATCTTGTGCCATATCAAAGCGAATAGCATTTATCTCGTAGAGTTTTTCAACATTTTTAATCTTATCTGCTATGGAATCTTGTGAGTTAGAGATGTAAAAGTCAATCTCATCAGCGATTACTTCTCCATGCACCTCTTGTGAGTTTGAGACAATAAAACTGTTTTTTTGCTCATAAGTCGAAGTAACTAGAATGTGCTCAGGAAGCGGAAAATCAAGTCCTCTATCACTATAGTAGATAAACTCTTGCATCTATAAACTCCTTTTGGTAAAAAAAATATGACCAAAGTTTAGCTTCATGAAACTTTAATAATACTTAAAAAGTAAAATATACTTTACTGATTACCAAAAATATAAAAATCAATCCATTTATGATACAATCATCATAAAAAAGGCTTATGGGTGATAAGGTATTTTCTAGCTCTAATTGGGGTTTTAATTTTTTTATACTTTTCTCTTAGAGATGAGAGGTTTACAGAAGAGAGCTTAAAGTTAGGTATCTCTGTTGCTAATACTGGGATTATGAAAGCTTGGGGTAGTTCTGTTTATAGTGGTGCTAACGCTTATTTTAGATATGCTAATGATAACAACCTTTTAAAAGATAAAAAAATATCTCTTATAGTTTATGATGATATGTATGAGCCTGAGCGAACTATAAAAAATATTAGGAAGCTTATAGATGAAAATATATTTGCCTTTTTTGGTTTTGTCGGAACTCCTACGGTAAAAAAAAGCTTACCTATACTTCAAGAAAATAAAATACCTTTTATAGCTCCATTTAGTGGAGCTGAATTTTTAAGAGATAAAAACAATAAATACTTTGTAAACTTTAGAAGCTCTTATGACCAAGAAATAGATGCTATTGTGAAGTATCTTTATGAGAAAAAAGGTGTAAAAAGATTTGCAGTTTTTTACCAAAATGATGATTATGGAGAAGAGGGTTTTGTATCACTTCTAGAATCTTTAGGTAAAAGAGGCTTAAAGTTAGCAGGTGAGGGTACTTACAAAAGAAATACTCTCTCCATAAAACACGCGCTATATGAGATAAAGAGTGTTCAACCTGAGGCAATACTAATGGTTGGAGCTCATAGAGCCAATGCTCTTTTTATAAAAACTGCTAAAGAAGATAAGATTTTTAAAAATACTTACTTTTGCAATATCTCCTTTGGGGATGCTGATGAGATGGTAAAAGAGTTAGACAAAAACACTACTAATTTACTCTTTAGCGAAGTCGTACCAAACTACAAAAATTCTAAACTAAGCGTCGTTTTGGAGTATAAAGAGCTTATGCAAAAATACTATCCAAATCAGGCACTTGGATTTATATCTCTAGAGTCGTTTCTTGCCGCAAAAACAGTAGTAGCAGCCCTGCAAAATATGAAAGGTGATATAACAAGAGAGAAGTTTTTAAAAGAGATAAAAAGTCTTAAAAGTGACTCTTTGGGTGCTTTAGAGATTGGCTTTAAAAATACACAACTCCATAACAAAGTCTATCTCTACAAATATAAAAACTCAAATTTTATAGAAGTTAAAAATGAAGATTAAAAAACTACTCGCATCTATAGAAAAAATTTCATTTTCATATAAAACATCTATTTTGATGTTTATTATCATTGGTGGTATGATGTCTATTATAGCTCTCTCGCAAATCTCCATCTATACTATAAAAAACGATTTTGATGTTTTGTTTGAAAAAAGAACAAAGCCCATCTTAAAACTTGAAGCTATAAAAGATGCTTATCTTATAAATATACAAGAGACTATATTAGATGTGTATAACAAAAATATAGATTTGAAATACTCTTATGATGTTATAACTTTAGGAGAGCAAGTTATTAAAGATAATTGGGCAAAGTATATAGAGATAAACTTTTCAGATGAATATAAAGCTTCTTTTATAACGAAATCTATAAAAAAACTCTTTACTATTGGAAACCAAAACCAAAACAAAATCTTACAAAGAAGCATCATCTCAAATATAAATGAAAAAATCAAAAAGGTAGATATTCTTGTAAGTGAGATTTTGCTTGAGTTAAAAAGTCCAAATAGTATAAAAATAGAGACTCTTATACAAAAAGTAAATTTTGAAGTAAATGCAATCTCTATCTACCTTACAAATCTAACTAACTATGATCTAAATATGGCAATTCGTGAGAAAAGAGATACTCAAAATATCTTTAATACTCTCTCAACTATACTAAATATTTCTATAATCTTTGTTTTTGTTTTTTCTATTATGCTCTCAGTTATGATAATTATGCACTTTAAAAAGATTCACTTTGGGCTTGAAGATGTTGTAAATGAGAAAACAAAAGAGCTACTAAAACTAAATGAATCTTTAGAAAAACGTATAGCTTTTGAGGTTGCAAACTCAAGGAAAAAAGACCTGATAATGTTTCAACAAGCCAGACTTGCAAGCCTTGGGGAGATGATAGCAAACATCGCTCATCAGTGGAGACAACCACTCTCTTCTTTGATGATGATAGTACAAGGTGTTGAGACTAAGATGGAGTTAGGAAAACTGACACCAGAGGTTTTAAAACAAAAAGTTGAGGATGCAACGTTACTTGGTGACAATATGTCAAAAACGCTAGATGATTTTCAAAATTTCTTTAAGCCTAGTAGATCTAAAGAGAGATTTTTTATAAAAAAATGTATTCAACACTCCTTTCTTCTGTCTAAATATTTACTAGAAAAAGAAGAGGTTTGTTTTTTACTAAATGTTAAAGCTGATGAGGAGATTTATGGTTTTTATAATGAACTCTCACATGTTTTTTTAAACATCATCTCAAACGCTATAGATGCACTAAAAGATAAAGAGTATAAAAGATATATAGAAGTAGTAGTTAAAAAGTCGAAAAATAACATAAGAGTAAACATAGTAGACAATGGTGGCGGCATCGATGAAGAGATAATAGATCACATCTTTGAACCTTACTATACAACAAAATATAAGAGTAGTGGAACTGGCATTGGGCTCTATATGTCACAACAGATTGTGCAAAAACATATGAACGGTAAAATTGAGTGTAAGAATGTTTACTATAAAATACAAAATAAAGAGTTTCAAAAATGCACACTCTTTAGCATAACTATACCACTCAAGGATGAAAATGATAACTAGAAACTTAAACATACTAAATGGCTACAACATACTCTACTTAGAAGATGATGACTCACTTTTATATCAAACTAAAGATATGTTAGGCGATTTTGTGAAAAACATCTTTGCTGTAAAAACATCAAGAGAGGCGCTTGATGTTATAAAAAGACATAGAGTTGATGTTATAGTATCAGATATTTTGCTAGAAAATGAAAATGGTATCGACTTTTTAAGAGAGTTAAAAGAGGTTCACAATATCCATATCCCTACAATCCTCACAACTGCTCACACAGATACAAAGTACCTACTAGATGCTATAAAACTAAAGGTAGAGAACTACATAGTAAAACCTATAAACCTAAAAGAGTTGCTAAATACTCTGCATGACATACTCTTACCGCTTATGCAAAAAAAAGAGATACAGAAAAATTCAAATATCATTAGAACCATCTCAGCCATCACAGACTCAAAGCAAGTTGATGTAATACGATTTATAATGGACAACTTAGATGAAAAATGCCAACTTTTAGCATCTTACGCCGACATCATGCAAGAGGTAAGCATCTCAAAACCAACTCTTATAAAACTCTTTAAAGACTTAGCAAGTAAAAAAATCCTAACAAAAATATCTCACAAAACATATCAATTTGACCAGAAAGCCTTGGAGTTTGTGTAGTAAAATAAGCAAAGATTGAGAAAAGTAGAGTTGATAAAATAGATGAAAGATTATAAAAAAAGGTAGATTATGAGTGAGCAAGATAAAAACAAAAACAATCCGCTTCACGGTGTTAAACTAAAAGATATTTTAGAAGAGCTTGTGAAGCATTATGGTTGGAAAAAACTGGGGAAGCTTATAGAGATAAGATGCTTTTTGTTTGACCCTACGGTTAATTCTAGTTTGAAGTTTCTTAGAAAAACCCCTTGGGCTAGAGAGAAGGTTGAAGAGTTGTATCTTAAGATGATAGATGCGAAGTAGAGATAATTGAAGGAGTACAAATGAACTATAGATACATCGGAAAAACTGGGCTTAGAGTTACGCCAATATGCTTAGGAACTATGGGTTTTGGAAGTTGGAGTGATGAGCAAGAGTCTTTTAAAATCATGGACAAAGCTTATGAGAGAGGCATAAACTTTTTCGATACTGCAGAACTCTATCCAGTTCCTCCAAAAGAGAGCTATGTTGGAGCGACTGAGACCATAGTAGGTAAGTGGTTAAAGACAAAACACAGAGATAGCATCATCTTAGCATCTAAGATAGCAGGAGCCGCAAATGGTTGGTTTGTTCCGCCTGTTCGTCATGGTTTTACTGCTGTTGATAAGTTCCATATAAAAAGAGCAGTGGAGGGGAGTTTAAAGAGACTTCAAACGGACTATATAGACCTTTACCAGATGCACTGGCCAGATACTATAGTTCCCATAGAAGAGTCACTTTTAGCCTTTGATGAGCTTGTAAAAGAGGGCAAAGTCAGATACATAGGAACATCAAACGATAGCGCTTATGGACTGACAAAAGCAAATGAGACTTCAAAAAGACTTGGCATCTCAAGGTTTGAGTCCATTCAAAACAACTTCTCTTTGAACAATCCACGGTTTTTAGATGAACTTTCTCTTATCTGCCAAAAAGAGCAAATCTCACTTTTGCCGTACTCGCCCATAGCTGGTGGAGTTTTGAGTGGAAAGTATAACGGTGCTTTTTATCCATCAGATGCAAGATTTAGTGAATATCTTAAAAGCAAAGATGTTCGTACAAAAGCGCAAGGAACAAGATTTGTAAATGAAAAATCATTAGCATCTACCGCGAAGTATATGGAGATAGCAAAAAGCTTAGAGATAAGCCCAGTAACCCTAGCAGTAGCCTACTCAAAGCAGTTTGACTTTGTGGCTTCTACCATTATAGGAGCAGTAAACGCAGAGCAATTAGATGCCTCATTTGCAGCGATGGATCTTGTTCTAAGTGATGAGGTGATGCAAAAGATAAGAGTTATACAAGAGGAAATTATGTACCCGATGGGCTAAACACCATTTGTCTTTCTTACTTTCTTGTTCCCAAGCTCCAGCTTGGGAACAAGAAAAATCAGAGCTGGCGTTTATAGAGCTACTTGTAGAGCAAGGTATAGGTTACCTACAGGGCAAAGATATAGAGCGAGATGATAGTGAAGTGTTTTTAAAAGATGATTATAAAAGGTACTAACGAGATATTTGAGTAGGCAGAAAATTTTAAGAAATATAGGGCAAACTCTAAAACTAAATAAAAATTAAAGCTTATTTAGATACAATTCCGAACTTTTATAAAGATTCAAGGAATTTGTACATGTACGCAATTATCAAAAACGGTGGTAAGCAGTATAAAGTTCAAGAGGGTGATATTTTACTATTTGATAAGATGTCTCTTGAGCCAAAAGCTACTATCGAGATTAAAGAAGTTCTAGCTGTTAATGCAGGAGAACTTAAAATGGGAGCGCCATTTGTAGATGGTGCTATTGTTACTGCTGAAGTAATTAACGAAGGACGCGATAGAAAAGTTATTACTTTTAAAAAGCGTCGTCGTAAGGACTCTAAAGTTAAAAGAGGTTTCAGAAGAGACTTCACACGTGTTCGTATCACGAAAATAGCAGCGTAACAACAAAAGCTAAAAAGCAACTAGTTGCGCGAGCTTTCTGCTGAAGAAAACTAAGCGTTAGCGTAGTAAAAGGGACTTTGTTCCTTTTACGTAATAAATAAAAATATATCGGTTCCTTAAATTTAGGAACTAAATTTAAGGAGATAGTAATGGCACACAAAAAAGGTCAAGGTAGTACACAGAATAATCGTGACTCAGCTGGTAGAAGACTTGGTGTTAAGAAGTTTGGTGGAGAGGCTGTAGTAGCTGGAAACATCATTATTCGTCAAAGAGGAACTAAGGTTCATCCTGGAAAAAATGTTGGTATGGGAAAAGATCATACTATATTTGCACTAGTTGATGGTGTTGTAACTTTTCATAGAAAAGATAAAAAGCGTCAACAAGTTTCAATCGTAACTGCTGCATAATTCCACAAATATTTGAGCTTCGGCTCAAATATCTCTACTCACAAATTTTAGGTTTTGCACCTAAAGAAATATAAATATTTAACAATTTACTCTTTATTTAATAGTTTGTTCTTAAGTATTTAAGTTTATAAAACTGAACATTTCAGAATGATAAATTCGCCAAAGCGAGTGATTTATATCTATGTCGAGTTTATAATAACAAGGAGTTTACTTTGTTTACAGATAGCGTTGAGTTAAAAGTTAGTTCAGGAAAAGGCGGACAAGGATGTGTCGCTTTTCGTCGTGAGAAGTTTGTACTAAATGGTGGTCCAAATGGTGGCGATGGTGGAAAGGGTGGAGATATCTGGTTTAAGTGTGATAACAACACTCACACACTATCTCACTTCCAAAAAAAGATGCATATAAAAGCTGATGGTGGAAGACCTGGTGAAGGTTCTAGAATGAGCGGAAAATCTGGCCAGAAAAAAGTCATTATCGTGCCTCCTGGGACTCAAATAATTGACGTAGAGAGTGGCGAAGTCCTTCTTGATATGCTCGTAGATGGCCAAGAGGTTAAGTTTTTAGAAGGTGGAAAAGGTGGACTTGGAAATATTCACTTTAAATCATCAACAAACCAAAGACCAACTTATGCACAACCAGGTGAAAAAGGTGAGACAAGAGAGATAAGACTAGACCTTAAACTTATCGCAGATGTGGGTCTTGTCGGTTTTCCTAATGTTGGCAAATCTACTCTTATCTCAACACTCTCAAATGCAAGACCAGAGATAGCAAACTATGAGTTTACAACACTCACACCTAAGCTAGGTCAAGTTGATATTGGAGATTATGAGTCATTTGTAATGGCTGATATTCCTGGTATTATTGGCGGAGCTCATGAGGGCAAGGGTCTTGGAATTGAATTTTTAAGACATATTGAGAGAACGAAAATTCTTTTATATATGATAGATTTGGCATCTTATAGAGATTTAAAAGAGCAGATAGATACTCTAAGAGAAGAGATATCCGCTTTTTCGCAAAATTTAGGTGAAAATAAATTCGCTATTGCTCTTACTCGATTAGATGTAGTGCCACAAGAAGATGTTGAGAACCTTGTAAATGGTTTTATAGAGCTTTTTGAACTCTCCCCAACAAAAAAGAGCGATTTTGATTTTGATGCTAACATCCCTTACTTCATACAAGAGAGTGCTGATGAGACGCTTGGATATGATAGAACTAAGCCTTACTTTATAGCTCCTATATCTTCGGCTACTTCAAAAAATATTTCAGCTCTAAAAAATGCCCTATTTAACCTAGTTCAAGTAGATAGAGACTAGAAATGAGACGAGTGGTTGTTAAAGTTGGTAGTGCTGTTTTAACAGAGGGCGACTCTATAGCTAAAGAGAGAATGAGAGCTTTAGTGGAGTTTTTAGTAGAGTTAAGAGAGGAGAATGAAGTTCTTTTAGTCTCTTCGGGTGCAGTTGCAGCTGGATATACAAAGGTTCAACTTAATCGTAGCATCTTAAAAAATAAACAAGCTCTAGCTTCCATCGGGCAGCCAGTTTTGATGCATAAATATGCACAAGAGTTTCAAAAATATAACATAATTACTTCACAGGTTTTAGTTACTGCCGCAAATCTAAACAAAGATGAAGAAACAAAAAAAATCAAAGATACAGTAGATACACTTCTTAGTAGCGGTGTTATTCCTATCATAAATGAAAATGATGCAACAGCTACAGAAGAGCTTGTAGTAGGAGATAACGACCAACTCTCAGCATATATGACAAAGCATACTAATAGTGACTTGTTAATAATTCTCTCAGATATAGATGCCTACTATGATGAAGATCCACATAAAAATCCTAATGCAAAAGTTCAAAAAATCGTAAGAGAGATTGATGAGTGTGCATTGGGCAGAGAGGCAACTCCTCATGGAACCTTTGCAACTGGCGGTATAGTAACAAAACTTAAAGCTGCATCTTATCTTTTAAAACACAATATTGACATGTTTTTAGCTAGTGGATTTGACCTAAGTGATGCAAAGAGTTATATGTTAGATGCTAAACATAGAGGCGGTACACTATTTACTAAAGGAGAGGTGTGATGCGTATAATATTTATGGGTACACCCTTTTATGCAAAAGCTATTTTAGACAAAATTATAGATACTCCAAATATGGAAGTTGTAGCGGTTTATACACAGCCTGACAAGCCAGTAGGGCGAAAAAAAGTTATGACTCCGCCTGTTGTAAAAACTTTAGCACAGAGACATAACATAGAAGTCTATCAACCACAAAGACTAAGAGACAAAGAGGTTGTAGATGAACTTTTAGGCATAGAGTGTGACTTTATAGTCGTAGCAGCCTATGGACAGATTTTACCGCTTGAAGTACTACAGCACGCCGCGTGTATAAACCTTCACGCTTCAATACTTCCAGAGTATAGAGGTGCAAGTCCAATCCAACAAACCTTGCTTCATGGTGATGATAAAACAGGTGTAACAGCTATGCTTATGGACGAGGGGCTAGATACTGGAGATATCTTACAGATAGAGACTATCAGTGTTGAAGATGATGAGATGGTTGAGGCTTTGTTTGATAGATTAACAGAAGTAGCAACAAAGCTTACTATTGATGTTTTAAAAAACTTTGACTCACTCAAAGCTATAAAACAAGATGATAGTCAGGCTTCTCATTGTAAAAAAATCACTAAAGAAGATGGCAAAATAGAGTTTTTAGATGCACAAGTGATTTATAATAAATATCGTGCATTTACTCCTTGGCCTGGCATCTATCTTGATAGTGGATTAAAGCTAAAAAATATCTCACTTGAAGATGCCACATCTACTAATAAAGAGGGGAGTATCCTCTCTATAGCAAAAGATAGCATAGTCGTAGGATGTAAAAAAGGCAGCATAAGAGTCTTTATGGTGCAACCTGCTTCAAAAAAAGAGATGGATATCCTATCTTACATAAATGGGCAAAGACTCCTTTGTGCAGATACTCTATCTTAAAGAGATTGATTCTACTCAAAATCTCTTAAAAAAACTTATAAAGAGTAAAGAGATAGAGGCACCCTTTGCAGTTGTTAGCGATTTACAGAGTGCTGGAGTTGGAAGTAGAGATAACACTTGGAACTCACAAGAGGGAAACCTTTTTTTATCTTTTGCCATAAAACTTAGTGACCTACCAAAAGATCTCAAACTAGAGTCTGCATCGATCTACTTCTCCTATCTTTTTAAGAGTCTACTTTGCGAAGAGGGTTCTAGTGTTTGGATAAAGTGGCCAAATGACTTCTATATAGATGATAAAAAAACTGGTGGTATGATTACAAATCTTGAAGGAGATGCTATTATATGTGGTCTCGGGCTAAATTTAGTGACTTCTCCAGTAGGGTTTGCAAAGCTCGATATTATAGTAGATAAAAAAGAAATACTCAGAAAGTATTTCAAAAAAATTGATGAAAAGTTTTTATGGAAGCAAGTTTTTAGTAAATATGAGCTAGAATTTTACAAGAACAAAAACTTTTTTACACATAATCAAAATACAAAAATTCCATTAGAAGATGTCAAGCTTCAGCAAGATGGTTCAATCATAAGTAACGGCGAGAGGATATATAGTAGAAGATGAGTGAAGTAATAGTAATTGCAAATCAAAAAGGCGGAGTTGGTAAAACAACTACTGCTGTTAACTTAGCTGCGTCACTGGCTGTTGCAGAAAAAAAAGTGCTTTTGATTGACTCAGATCCACAGGCTAACGCCACAACATCGCTAGGATTTCATAGAAATGATTATGAGTTTAACATCTACCATGTGCTTATTGGAACAAAAAAATTAAAAGATATCATCCTAAAGTCAGATCTTCCAACACTTCACTTAGCTCCATCAAATATAGGGCTTGTTGGAATTGAAAAAGAGTACTATGACAATGACAACAAAGAAGGAAGAGAGTTAGTACTAAAAAGAGCTATAGCAAATGTTAGAAAAGATTATGACTATATTATTATAGACTCACCCCCAGCACTAGGACCAATGACTATAAATGCACTATGTGCATCTAACTCAGTTATCATTCCAATCCAGTGTGAATTTTTTGCGCTCGAAGGCTTAGCACAACTCTTAAATACAGTTAAACTTGTAAGAAAATCGATTAATCCAAAACTTAGCATTAAAGGTTTTTTGCCAACTATGTTTAGTTCTCAAAATAATCTCTCAAAACAAGTTTTTGCGGATCTTTCTCAACACTTTAAGGGTAAGTTATTTAAAGATATGCAAAACGAATACATAGTAGTACCACGAAATGTAAAACTTGCAGAAGCTCCATCTTTTGGAAAACCTGCGATTCTTTATGATGTAAAATCAATAGGCTCTATTGCCTATCAAAATCTGGCACAATCGATAATAGCATAATGAAGTCTCAAAAACTCGGCCGCGGTTTAGATGCACTTCTTGGCGAAATGGATGAAGCTTATGAAAATGAGAGTACCGCAAGAGATGCTGTTATTGAACTAAGTGTAAAAGATATCAGACCAAATCCATACCAACCTAGAAAACACTTTGATGAGAACTCGCTTTTAGAATTGGGTGAATCTATAAAACATGATGGGCTCCTGCAACCCATAGTTGTAACTCAAGACTTTGATGGTTATGTGCTTATTGCTGGGGAGAGAAGACTTCGTGCTTCAAAACTTGTAAAGTTAAAAACTATCCGCGCAATCCTTTTAAATTCTGATGAACAAAAGATGCGCCAATTTGCTCTGATTGAAAATATTCAAAGAGATGAGTTGAATGCAGTTGAGTTAGCTGAGGCTTATAGTGAACTTATCAAAATGTATAATGTTACACAAGAAGAGCTTGCAAGCAAGATACATAAGAGTAGGACTCACATAACAAACACTATTAGATTGCTGCAACTCTCTGTTAAAACTCAAAGAGCTTTGGTTGAAAAGAAGATTACAGCTGGACATGCTAAGGTCTTAATTGGGCTAGATGAGAAAGAGCAGCAGATTATCGTTAACTCAATAATTGGGCAAAAGTTAAGTGTTAGAGAAGTTGAAGCTATTATAAAAAATATCAAAGATGAGAAAAAACCAGCCTCTTCTAAGAGTCAAAGTAATAAATTTGATTTTAGTGAGATAATGGAAAAATTTGACTCTTTGGGGTTAAGAGTTAAAACTTCAAGCAATAAACTAACTATAGAGTTTGACAATGAGAGTCAAATTAGTAATTTATTAGAATATATCTCAAAATAGCCTCAAATATCTGTGTAGATTTTACTTAGTTTGTAAAATTAACAAATTTCTTTTAAATTTTTTTTTGATTTAACTATCCTTTCAATTTTGTAATAGTATAATCACGCAACTTTTAGGAGGTGCTATGTTAGATATTAATCCGATACTACTTTTAGCTACATTTGTTGTATTTCTTTCACTAATCGCCGTTCTTAATAGTTGGCTATATAATCCATTATTTAGTTTTATGAATAAAAGAGATGATGACATCAAAAAAGATTTGCAAAAAGTTGGCAATAATGATGATGAAATCAACGAACTCAATTCAAAAGCTAAACTAATAATTACTAATGCTAAACTAGAAGCTGCGGCCCTAAGAGAGAAAGTAATACAAGATGCTAAAGAGTTAGCAGAGAGTAAGATAGAAGCAAAACGAGCTGAATTAGCTAGTCAGTATTTAGAATTTGAGCAATTACTTGCTCAAACTAAAGAGCAGTTAACGAAAGACATTATGTCTCAAGTTCCACTGTTTAAAGAAGCTGTTAAAGCTAAATTTAGTCAAATATAAGGATGTGGTGTGAGTAGAATTTTACTTTTAATAATGATGATATCAACTTATGCATTAGCATCTAGTGGTGCAGAGAGTGGGGGGACTGATATCGTTCAAAGAACAGTAAACTTTTTACTATTTTTTGGGCTTATTTGGTACCTTGTAGCTGAACCTGCTAAAAATTACTTCGCAGCTAGAAGCCAAGGCATAGCTGATGAGTTGCAAAAAGTACAAGATAAATTAAATGAATCTGTAAATCTTAAAAAAGATGCACTTTCTAAAATTTCTGAAGCTGAAAAGTTTGCAGAAGAGTTAGTAGCTGCTTCAAAAAAAGAGAATAAGATTTTAAATGACAGCATTATGCTTCAGTGTGAATCAGATTTAGTAAATATTACTAAACAGAGTGCATCACTGATGGAGTTTGAACAAAGAAGAATGGTTCGAGGTGTTGTTGAGAGTGTGCTAAACGAAGTGTTAAGTCAAAGTAGTGAGAGTTTCGATAAAGAAGCTATGGCTAATGTTATCTTAAAGAAGGTGGCATAGATGGAAGAATTGATAGCAAAAAGATACATTAAAGCTTTTAAAGAGGGTTTAGATGCAGAGTCAATGAAAAATGCGACTCTGCTTTTTGACACTCTAGCAAAGTTCTTTGAAGACGCTAAGTTTGTTGAAATTATGAGCAGTTCAAATGTAAGTAAAGAGCAAAAACTAGATATACTTTTAGCGAGTGTAAAACCTGCTAAATCTAGCAATATTGACTCTTTGATTAAGTTGTTAGTTGAGAAAAACCGTATAGAAATCATTCCAGCTATGGCTGAATCAATGAGAAAAGATACAGCTCATACAGATAAAACTTACAAAGGTAATGTTTATAGCGATAGCGATTTAGATACAAAAGTCATAGAAGACTTAAGCAATGGTTTAAGTAAAAAGTTTGATTCAAACATTTCACTTTCGTTTGTTAAAGATAACTTTAATGGTATCAAAGTGGATGTTGAAGATTTAGGTATAGAGATTAACTTCTCTAAAACAAGAATCAACGATCAAATTATACAACATATAATAAAAGCAATTTAACTTTCAACGAGAGGAGAAAAATAGTGGTAGCAAAAATACAAGCTGATGAAATCAGCTCAATAATTAAAGAGCGTATCGATAACTTTGAACTAAGTGTTGATATAAATGAGATAGGTAAAATTGTCTCTTACGCTGATGGCGTTGCTCAAGTTTACGGACTTAACAATGTTATGGCTGGAGAAATGGTAGAGTTTGAAGAGGGGACTAGAGGTTTAGTTATGAACCTTCAAGAGAGTAGCGTAGGTATTGTTATTCTTGGTCTTGGAGTAGACTTAAAAGAGGGCATGAGTGTTAAAAGACTAGGCCGTCTACTTAAAGTTCCAGTAGGAGATGCTCTTTTAGGTCGCGTAGTTAATGCACTAGGTGAGCCAATTGATGGTAAAGGTCCGATTGAGACAACTGAAGTTCGTTTCGTTGAAGAAAAAGCACCTGGAATTATGGATAGAAAATCTGTTCATGAGCCACTAGCTACTGGTATTAAAGCGATTGATGCACTAGTTCCAATTGGCCGTGGTCAAAGAGAACTTATCATTGGTGATAGACAGACTGGTAAAACAACAGTTGCAATAGATGCAATCATTAACCAAAAGGGTAATGGCGTTTCTTGTGTATATGTTGCAATCGGACAAAAAGAATCAACTGTAGCTCAAATCATTCGCCGTCTAGAAGAACATGGTGCAATGGAGTACACTATAATTGTATCAGCTACTGCATCTGAAGCAGCAGCACTACAATTTTTAGCTCCATATACTGGTGTTACTATGGGTGAATATTTCCGTGACAACGCTAGACACGGTCTAATCATATATGATGATTTAAGTAAACATGCAGTTGCATACCGTGAAATGTCACTTATCCTTCGCCGTCCTCCAGGTCGTGAAGCATATCCTGGGGATGTTTTTTATATTCACTCTCGCCTTTTAGAAAGAGCTGCTAAGGTTTCAGATGAGAAAGGTGCTGGTTCATTAACTGCTCTTCCGATTATTGAAACACAAGCAGGAGACGTTGCGGCATATATTCCAACAAACGTTATCTCTATTACAGATGGTCAAATCTTCCTTGAGACTGAACTATTTAACTCTGGTGTTCGTCCAGCGATTAACGTTGGTCTATCTGTATCTCGTGTTGGTGGTGCTGCTCAGATTAAAGCTACTAAGCAAGTTGCTGGAACACTTAGACTTGACCTTGCACAATATCGTGAGCTTCAAGCATTTGCACAGTTTGCATCTGACCTTGATGAGACTTCTCGTAACCAACTTGAACGTGGCCAAAGAATGGTAGAGGTTCTAAAACAGGGACCATTCTCTCCACTATCTGCTGAGAAGCAAGTTGCTATTATTTTTGCTGGTAATGAAGGTTTCTTAGATGATATGCCTCCATCAAATGTTGTTCGTTTTGAAGCTGAGTTATATCCATTTATAGAAGCTAGTTATCCTCAAATTTTTGAGAGTATTAGAAGCACTTCAAAAGTAGATGATGATACTAGAGCACTACTTATCAAAGCACTTGAAGAATTCAAAGCTACTTTCGTAGTAGCGTAAGGAAAACTTTATGGCAAACTTGAAAGATATTCAAAGACAGATAAAGAGTGTTGCTAACACTCAAAAGACAACTCGTGCGATGAAACTTGTATCTACTGCAAAACTTCGCCGTGCTGAGGAGCTTGCAAAACGCTCTCGTCTTTATGCTGCAAAAATGAATCAGGTAATTGCCGAAATAGCTGGACGCATTAAATGCAATAGAATTGGTGGAATTGAAAATCGATGTTTCATAGAGATTGAAAATCCTAAAATTGTTGATATTGTCTTTGTAACTGCTGATAAAGGTTTGTGCGGTGGTTTTAATATTCAAACTATTAAAGCTGTCAAAAAACTAATAACAGAGTACAAAGAAAAAAATGTAAAAGTGCGTCTTCGCGGAATCGGTAAAAAAGGTATTGAATTTTTTAAATACAATGAAGTTGAACTTTATGATGAAGTTACAAATTTAAGTTCAAAACCTGACAAAGTAAGATCTGATGAATTTATTATGAGTTCTATTGAAGATTATAAAGATGGAAAGATTGACGGTCTTCGTATTGTCTATAACGGATACAAAAATATGATAACTCAAGAGTTACATATTAATAATGTACTTCCTGTGGATACTACTGGTTTTGAGTGTGATGAAATAAGAGACTCAATGTTAGAAGTCGAAGCTCAAGATGAAGAGCATATGTTAGATTCTTTAGTTAGTAGATATGTTGAGTATGCAATCTACTATGCACTTATTGATTCAGTTGCGGCTGAGCATAGTGCTAGGATGCAAGCGATGGAGACAGCTACTAATAATGCTAACGATATGGTTAAGTCACTAAATGTTAAATATAATAAAGCTAGACAAGCAGCTATTACTACAGAGCTTATAGAGATAATAAGTGGTGTGGAGTCTATGAAATAATGGAGAAAAATATGATTGGTAAAATAAGCCAGGTTATGGGCCCAGTTGTTGATGTTGATTTTGATGGTTATCTTCCTATAATTAACGAAGCAATTGAAGTTCAAATAGATTTAGAAGGTACTAAAAGACGTTTAGTACTTGAAGTTGCGGCTCACTTAGGTGATGGTCGCGTTAGAACAATTGCTATGGATATGAGTGAAGGTTTAGTTCGTGGAATGGATGCAAAAGCTACAGGTTCACCTATTAAAGTTCCAGTTGGAGATAAGGTACTAGGGCGTATCTTTAATGTTATTGGTGAGACTATTGATGGTGGAGATCAAGTTACTGATGCTCCTACTTGGTCTATTCACCGTGCTCCTCCACCATTGGTTGATCAGTCAACTACGACAGAGATGTTTGAGACAGGTATCAAAGTTGTTGACCTTTTAGCGCCTTATTCTAAGGGTGGTAAAGTAGGACTATTTGGTGGTGCTGGTGTTGGTAAAACAGTTATCATTATGGAGCTTATCCATAACGTTGCAATGGGCCATGATGGTCTATCTGTGTTTGCTGGTGTTGGTGAGAGAACTCGTGAGGGTAATGACCTTTATCATGAGATGAAAGATTCCAACGTACTTGATAAAGTCGCACTGTGCTATGGTCAAATGAGTGAGCCTCCAGGAGCAAGAAACCGTATAGCTCTTACTGGTCTTACAATGGCTGAGTATTTTAGAGATGAAAAAAATCTTGATGTTTTAATGTTTATTGATAATATCTTCCGTTTTGCACAATCAGGTTCTGAGATGTCTGCACTTCTTGGTCGTATCCCTTCAGCCGTTGGTTATCAACCAACTCTAGCTCGTGAAATGGGTGCTCTTCAAGATAGAATTACATCAACAAAAAATGGATCAATCACTTCAGTTCAAGCTGTTTATGTACCAGCGGATGACTTAACTGACCCTGCTCCTGCTTCTGTTTTTGCTCACTTAGATGCAACAACAGTTCTTAACCGTAAAATTGCTGAAAAAGGTATCTATCCTGCAGTTGATCCACTCGATTCATCTTCGAGATTACTTGATCCTCAAATTGTAGGTGAAGAGCACTATAGTGTAGCTCGTGGTGTTCAACAAACACTTCAAAAGTACAAAGATCTTCAAGATATTATCGCGATTCTTGGTATGGATGAACTTAGTGAAGATGATAAAAACATTGTTGAGAGAGCTCGTAAAATTGAGAAATTCTTATCTCAGCCATTCTTTGTTGCAGAGGTATTTACAGGTTCTCCTGGTAAATATGTCTCACTAGAAGATACTATTAAAGGTTTCAAAGGAATCTTAAATGGTGACTATGATGATATGCCAGAAAACGCATTCTACATGGTTGGTAGTATGGATGAGGCAATTGAAAAAGCTGCAAAGCAAAAAAAATAACTCGCAATACTAAAGGATTGTAATGGATAAGTTAAAACTTGAAATCCTGACTCCTAATGGTGAAATCTTTAACGATGTCGTCGTTAGCGTAACTCTTCCAGGCGAAGAGGGAGAATTCGGTGTCTTACCACATCACGCATCTCTAACAACTTTGTTAGATGCTGGCGTTATAGACATCGAAAAAGATGATAAAACAGTTGAGTCGATCTTAATAAACTGGGGCGTAGTTCAAGTTGATGAAACCAAAGTTATCGTCTTAGTTGAAGGTGCTGTTGCTATTCGTGGTGATAGTGAAAGTGCTGTTGCTAATGCTCTAGAAGATGCTAAAAAGCTTATTAACGATATTGCTGACCATAATCCAGCAATCGCATCAGCTACAGCTAGAATAGAATCAGCAGCTAGAAGATTGTTATAGTATATGCTTAACAACATAATTGACTTTTATCTTAAGAGTCACCCAGTAACTATAGGTGTTTTGGCTCTTTTGTCAATATACTTTATAGTTTTAAACTGGGTATTTTTTTATCGCTACTTCTCTATAAACAGTTGGCTAAAAATTGAGAGTAACTCACTAGAGTCTCTTCTTATGGGCGCTTCTAAAGTTAGTGAGAGCTCATTTTTAAATAACTTTATAAAGACAAGGTCAAATGTAAATAAAGAGATTTTAGATTTAGCCTTGTTAGCTGCTACGAAAGAGGCTACAAAAGGTCTTTCACTTCTCTCTATCTTTGCATCTACGACACCTTTTATTGGACTATTTGGAACTGTTGTATCTATTCTTGATACCTTTACTCATATAGGTCAGAGTAGTGGAAGTATGTCCATTATCTCAAGTGGTGTCTCAGATGCACTCATAGCAACTGCCGCTGGTATTTTTGTAGCTATATTTGCATATACTTATCATCAGGTTTTAAAAAGAAATTCTTTTGAGCTTGTTGGATTTATTCAGATGCAAATCGAAGCTATATTAGCTAGAAAAAATGACTAAGAGCCTGATTTATGTATGATTTTGATGATAAACCAGAACTAAATATTACTCCACTTGTGGATGTAATGTTGGTTTTACTAGCTATCTTAATGGTTATAGCCCCAAATATTATATATGAAGAGAGCATTAGGCTTCCACAAGGTTCTATGAGCCAACAACTATCTAAAATCCCACCTGTTCACATCTCAATAGATAAAGAGCAAAATGTTAAAATAAATAAAGACAATTATCAACTTCATGAGTTTATGGACAATTTCTTTCTTTATTCTAAAAAACTGGACTTAAAAGCTACTGTGCTTATTAGTGCGGATAAAACTTTGGACTACGGTGTTGTTATGTCAGTCTTAGCTGCTGTAAAACAGGCAGGTTTTTCTGAGGTTTCATTAGCTACAAATGGATAGTAACAATACATATTTTTATACTAGCGGCCTTATCTCGATATCGCTTTTTTCTTTTTTTTTCTTTTTAATCATACAAACTCTTTTTTCAAATTCAAAAATAGATGCATACGCTCTAAAAAAAGATAACTATATATCTATCTCGCTAGAGATGCCAAAGGTGCAAAAAAGCACAAAAGCAACTCCTCAAAAACAAGAAGAACAGGTTACTCCAGTTGAGTCAAAAGAGATAAATATAGATGAACTATTTAGTGATGTCTGGACTAAAGATGTTAAAAAAATAAAACCAAAAGAAAAAAAAGTTGAAAACAAAAGACTCCAAGAGATAGCTAAAAAATCTAAAGTAATAGATCAAAATATAACAAGTAAAAGCTCGCAAAAAGTTTTAGCTAATGATATGGTTAAAAATAGTGAGGATTCCAAAAAAGACTCAAGTGCGGACGCGGTTAATGAATATTTTGCTAAAATTCAGGCTTTAGTATATCAGAACTTTTTCCCACCTTCAAACTCTGAGGGATATAGTGTCAAAGCAGTTATAGAGTTGAACTCTATTGGAAAAGTTATGGATTTTAGAATCTTAACTTATTCTGCAAATGGTGCTTTAAATGAAGAGTGCGATAAGATCAAAGATAGACTTTTAGGGGTTTTGTTTCCTATGAATCCACAAAATAAATCTGGTAATTATACTATAGTTTTAAAAGCTAAGGAGTGACTTTGAGAATATTGTTGATTTTTTTATTTGTGTTTGGTATCTCGCATGCAAGCGATGCAACTATAGAGGTTATAAAAAAAGTAGAATCCCTACCTAGTATAGCAGTAGAGGACTCATCAATCAGCTATGACAATACATTTAAAGAGAGTTTTTTTAAAACTATTGTTGCTGATTTGAACGTTCTATCCCTTTTTAATGTAGATAGACATCATCGTAAAACGCATTTTAATGATGCAAGTGTAATGGTTGAGAATAAAGACGCGGATTATGTCTTAAGGTATAAGATGTATCAAGATGATAGTGGTGCTCTAAATGTAGATTTAAAACTAATACACAAAGAAAAAAATGTTTTAATAAAACAGTACAAGATTAGTAAGAAAAATGTCTTTATGTTTGTTGCTCATACTATTGCTTATGATATAAATGAGTATATGCAAGCCCCCCCAGTTGAATGGATGAAAAGAAGAGTGATTTTTTCAAGGACAGTAGCTCCACAAAAAACAGAGATAGTTATCTCAGACTATACACTAGCATATCAGCACACTGTAATAAAGGGTGGATTTAATATTTTTCCAAAATGGGCAAATAAAAATCAAGATGCATTTTACTATACATCACTTGATGCTAAAAAACCAACTCTAAAACATGTAAATATAAGAACGGGTCAAAGTAAATCTATAATCTCTTCTGATGGAATGATGGTGTGTTCAGATGTAAGTAAGGATTCAAAGAGATTGCTCTTAACTATGGCGCCTGATGGACAGCCAGATGTGTATATATATGATGTAGCATCTGCTAAGAGCAAAAAGCTTACAAATTATGCTGGCATAGATGTTAATGGTCAATTTTTAAATGATGATACTATAGTGTTTGTCTCAGGAAGATTGGGCTATCCAAATATTTTTTCTAAAAAGATTGAAGGTAATAGTGTTGAACAGATGGTTTACTATGGTAAAAGTAACTCGGCATGTAGTGCTCATGGAGATTATATAGTATATAAATCAAGAGAGAGCTCAAATGCCTTTTCTGCAAACACATTTAATTTACATCTGATTTCTACTAAAACAGACTTTATAAGAAGGCTTACTGCTACAGGCATAAACGAATTTCCTAAATTTTCTGTAGATGGAGATGCTGTTTTATTTATAAAAAATTATAAATCTCAAAGCTCTATTGGCATCATAAGATTGCATCACAATAAAAACTATCTCTTTCCACTTAAACATGGAAGATTGCAAGCAATGGATTGGTAGCCAGTTTATGGGGCTAATTAGTAGTTTTTAGCTCTATATATTAGTTTATTACTTTTTTTTTGGTACAATCATGGTAATTTTAAATCAAGGATATACAAGTATGAAAAAAATCATAATATCAAGTGTTGCAATGGCACTTTTAGTTTTTAGTGGGTGTGCTGATAAAGAACCAGTGGTCGATGAGAGAGTTCAGCAAGAAGTAGTAGCTCAAGAAGTTGAAAGTGTAAGAACTGAAGTTGTTTCAGGAGAAGACTCATCTATAGGTGAGAATTCTATGTATGGTTCAGATTCAAGCGAGATGAATATGGCAAATTTAGAAAAAGAGCTCTCTACAGTATATTTTGACTTTGACAAATTTAATATCCGTTCTGATATGCAAGATAAAGTTACAAATAACTCAACTGTAGCAAAAGGTACAGCAAGTTCTTATACTATTAAACTTGAAGGTAATTGTGATGAGTGGGGAAGTGATGAGTATAACTTTGCACTAGGGTTAAAAAGAGCATCAAGTGTAAAAAAAGCATTAGTATCTGAGGGTGTTAGTGAGACTCGCATTACAATGGTGAGTTATGGTGAGAGCAATCCAGTTTGTACTGAAAAAACTAGAGAGTGCTGGGCACAAAATCGTCGTGTTGACTTTAAGCTTCTTCCATAATAAATGAAAAGTATCTATTTAGCTGCAATCCTTGCAGCTATCTTGCCATTAAGATTATTAGCTGCTGAACCTTCTGCTTTTGGCGCTGGTAATCTAGATGATTCTCAACCTTACGGCTTAACCCAAAGCGAAAAAGTTATCCTTCAAACAAAAGACAAACTAAACAAAGTTGTTGTAAAAAGCAATAATCAAGCAAATGAAGTTGAATCTCTAAGAGAGAGAATAGATGGTCTTCAGACTATTATTGAGGGTCTTACTAGAAAATCTCAAGAAAATAGATTAAGTTTGCAAGAGCTTGAGAGAAAAAATGAGCAGGGGTTAAAAAACTCTAATGAGTATGAGAAAAGACTTAGTGAAATTTCCCAAGTAAATGCAGTAGAGATTAAAGAGATAAAGCAAACTCTAGCTAAGACAGTAGTTTTACTTGAGAGTATAGAGTCTTCATACGTTACAAAAAAAGAGTACAACATTTTAGTAGGCGATTTAAATAAATTTAAAGAGCTAGTCTCAAAAGAGTTAAAAAAAGATCTACCAAAACAAAGTTCTCAATCTGACACAATTCCAAATGCAGAGGTAGAGAAGTTAGCGCAAGAGAGTTATGACAAAAAACATTATACAAAAAGTATAGAGTACTATACTCATCTTATAAATAATAACTATAGACCCGCTAGAGCTCACTATATGATAGGTGAGATGAATTATTATAGAAAAAATTATGCGGAGGCAATTGCATACTTTAAAAAGAGTGCATCACTTTATTCTAAAGCTGATTATATGCCTACGTTGATGCTTCATACTGCTATCTCTATGCATGAAACTTCCGATGAGAAGAATGCAAAATCTTTCTATAGTGGGGTTATTTCCAAGTATCCAGATTCTAAAGCAGCAGGCATAGCAAAAACTAAGCTTAGTCAGATGAAGTAGTTTAAAGGAAGATTTGGAGATATTGTTTAACTTATGTTAAAATCCAAAAAAATTTAAAAAAGGCTTATTTATGGCAATAGAAACAAATCAAATAGTATCATTAGAATATGAAGTTCGTGATGGTGACAAAGTAGTAGACTCAAACTTAGGTGAAGCACCCCTAGTATTTATGTTTGGTAAAGGTCAAGTTATTCCAGGACTAGAAAATGGAATACAAAATATGGCAATAGGCGAAAAAGGTGATGTTTTAGTAAAAGCTGAAGATGCTTATGGAACTCACAATCCTGATGCTAAACAAGAAGTTCCAAAAGACCAATTTGCTGGGATAGATTTAGAAGTAGGGATGACTCTCTATGGTCAAGGTGAAGATGGTGGAACTGTTCAAGTTGTAGTTCAAGAGATAGGAACTGACAGCGTTATAATAGATTTTAATCATCCTTTAGCTGGTAAAGATTTAATGTTTAGCGTAGTTATCAACAATGTAAGAGAAGCATCTGCTGAAGAAGCTCTGTCTGGAATTCCTGCTGAGAATATGCAAGAAGACGGTTGTTGCGGATCTGGTGGCGGTAGCGGTTGTGGTTGCGACTAGTTTTTAAACTCTATAAAATATTTACATTAAGCATGTAAAGTTGCTCTACTATTAAAACACTTAGCTTTAACTCTTCAATCTTTGGAGAGGCTAGTGTTGATAAATCCTCCTTATCTTAAACCGATTCAATTAATCAAACTTAAATTACACAAATTAAATGATATTAAAGCAAATACTCTTATTTTGAGATTTTTTTACTATATTTCCTTGAAGATATAAACAACTTAGATATAATTTCAATATTAATTTAAAGGTGATTTTATGAGTAAAATAGCAATGATATTTGCAGGGCAGGGTAGCCAAGCAGTTGGAATGGGTAGAGACTTTTATGAAAATTCAAATCTGGCTAAAGAGATGTTTGAAAAAGCTTCACAAAGAATAGGTGTAGATTTTAAAGAGCTTATATTTGAAGAGAATGAAAAGCTCAATCAAACAGCTTACACACAACCTGCAATTCTTTTGGTGCAGATGATAGCTTACAAACTTTTTAAAGATGCTTGTCCTGATATTAAAGCTACGATGTTTTTGGGTCACTCTCTAGGAGAATTCTCAGCACTATGTGCAAGCGGAGCAATAGACTACCTTGATGCAGTAGAGCTTGTGCATAATCGTGGTGCTTATATGCAAAAGGCTTGCCAGACAATAGAAGCTGGAATGATGGCAATAGTTGGGCTTGATGATGCAAGTGTAGAGTTAATCTGCGAAGATGCACAAAAAGAGGGCAAAAAAGTTTGGCCTGCAAACTATAACCAAGATGGACAACTCGTTGTAGCTGGTATGAAAGAAGATCTAGTCTCACTAGAGCAGACTTTTAAAGACGCTGGCGCAAAGCGAGCACTACTGCTTAATATGTCTGTTGCATCGCATTGTGAGATCTTAGCATCTGCGCAAAAGCCATTAGAAGAGATGATGAATAACATGATAAAAGATAGCTTTGAAGCTCCTGTAATCTCTAATGTTACAACAAAAGCCTATAGCACGAAATCAGATGCCGTCTCCTTGTTAAGTGAACAACTTGTAAAACCTGTAAAGTATAAGCAATCAATCTTGGCTATATCTAATGACGTTGATTTAGCAATAGAGTTTGGAAATGGCTCAACTCTAAAGGGATTAAATAGAAGAATAGCAAAAGATCTTACAACTTTAAATATCTCTGATATGACGAGTTTAAAGAGTGTTATAGAAGAAATTTGTAAATAACTATAGAATCTAATTAATAATCGAGTGCTCTGAACAATTATTAAATTAGATCCTGAATCAAGTTCAGGATGACGTGTGCCTCGTCATTTCGTGCTTGACATGGAATCTAGTATATAATATAATCAGAGGGTTTAATAAATAAAGACACTTCTTAAGCTAATAGTGTTTATTTAAAATCAAAGGAGAGCTTCATGAAAAGTAAGCTATTTGGCTTTATATTTGCTCTATTGTTTTCTTTAAATGCTTTTGCTGTAATCAATAGTCTGCCATCTGTCAATATTGCTGTGCTAAGTGACGGTAAAAGTGCTTCATCAGAGGTGATTGAAGAACTACTCAAAGAAGAGCTTTCTATATTGACTAAAGGTGAGTTTATCATTAACTTTCCTTTGTCAGTTCAACTAAATGGAAACTATTCAACTCAACTAATCCAAAAACACTTCAATGATTTGCAAGAAAATTCAGAAGTTGACTTTGTTGTGACAATAGGAGTAGATTCAAGTCAGATTGCAAGTCAAAGTATAAAGCTAAATAAGCCAACTTTTGCTCCATTTATTTTTGATATGACGCATGCACAAGCTAAGAGTGAAAATTTTAATTATCTTAAAATTGATAGTGCTTTTGATGAAGAACTTAAAACATTTAAAGAGATTACAGAGTTTACAAATCTTGCACTTGTAATAGATGAGAATCTTTATGCTCTTTTTCCAGAAGCAATCAATCACGCGAAGCTATTTGCGGCTAAGGCGGATGTTGTGTTAACATTTGTACGCATTAAAAGTGAGCATGATGCTGTACTAGAAATGATCCCCTCAGAAACAGAAGCTATTATGATTACACAGCTTCCTTTGCTAAAAAGAAGTGCAAAAGAAGAGTTGATCAAAGGCTTGATAATAAAGCAACTACCAAGTTACAGCTTATCATATGAGTTTAGCCCCGTTGATGGAATTTTAGCCTCATCTTATAGTGAGAAGGATATTTCTAAAAGAGTTCGTCGTTTAGCACTAAACATGCACTCAGTACTTCGCGGAGAGTCTGCAAATAGACAACCAACTAACTTTAGAGAAAAACATGAGTTAACTATTAATATGCAAACGGCAGGTGCCATTGGAGTTTATCCAAACTTCCAACTGCTTCGACATGCAAAACTACTCTATGAAGATAGGGATGATACTACACCATTAACACTCTCAAGAGTTGCAGAAGAAGCAATTCTTAACAATTTAAACATTATCGCTGGGCAACTTAGTCTTAAAGCGTCTGAAGAAAATATTGCAGAGGTACGCTCAATTTTATATCCACAAATAAGAGCAAACCTTGGATATACTCAAGTAAATAGTAATAATGCCTATGTTAAGAGTGGTTTTAATGCTCAAAAGACAACTTTTGGGTCGATTGCTTTAGAACAGATCCTTTTTTCACAAAAGGCTTTGGCAAATTTAGAGATCCAAAAAAAACTGCAAATTGCACAAGAAGCTCAACAAAAAGCACTTGAACTTGAAGTAGTTAAACAAGCTACTACTGTGTTTTTAAATGTGCTTGTAGCTCAGACATATAAAAATATTGCACAATATAATCTAAGTTTGACACAAACAAATCTAGATCTAGCAAATAGTCGTGTTAACTCAGGAGCTTCGGATCTATCTGATGTTTACTACTGGGAGAGTCAGATCACAAGAGTGCGTCAAAATCTTCTTAGTGCACAATCAAGTCTTCTAAAAGCAAAAGATCTTTTAAAACGCATTTTACACCGCCCAATGACAGAATCAATAGCTACACAACCTATTGATCTAAAAGATTTAAATCGTCTAATCCCATATCAAACACTATTAAATGAGATCTCAAATGAGAAAAACTATGAATATGTGACACAATTTTTTGTTAATGAAGGCTTAGAACTTGCACCAGAACTCAATATGATAGATGCACAACTTGGTGCTCAAAAGAGACAACTCAGATCTGATAATCACTCATACTGGGTACCAGATGTTATCTTACAAGGTGAAGTTTCTCGTGTTTTTGATGAAGAGAGAAACCAACTTTTGGGAGTCTCTCTTGAAAATGAAAACAATTGGCAGGTTGGAGTTATAGTCTCTTTGCCACTCTTCGAAGGTGGTGCAAAAAATGCTCGTAAAAGCCGCTCATCTCTAAAACTACAGCAATTAGGTGTTGAGAAAGAGATGCAAAGAGAGCTTACAAAGGAGCGTATTCGTTCAGATATGCACGATATAAAAGCTAGTTATCCATCTATACAGCTCTCAAAACAAGCAGCAAGAGCTGCAAAAAAAAGCTTTGAAATTATTCGACAAAATTATGCAAAAGGAACGCATTCTATGACTGTTCTTTTGACATCTCAGTTGAGTATGATTTCATCTGAACAAGCATCTGCTAGTGCCATTTACAAGTTTATGATCGATTTTATAGAGTTGCAACATGATATTGGCTCATATGATTTCTTTTTCGATAGTGATGGCTATGATCAGTTGATCAAGCGTCTTGAACTCGCTTTAAAAAACAACAAGGAGTGACTCTTTTATGAAAAGAATTTTATATAGCCTACTTATCGCATCTACTGTTATTGCACTTATATTTGTTTATCGCTACTTAAATCAAGCAAATGAGCTTGATGGATTTGCTTCAAGTAATGGTCGTATTGAAGGTACACAAGTTGATATTTCCAGTAAACTCTCCGCTAGAGTAGAGGAGATCATGGTTGAAGAAGGGGATATGGTAAGCAAAGATGAAATACTTGTACGCTTGGATATCAAGTCACTTGAAGCATCTCTTATGCAAGCAGAAGCTAAAAAAGAGCAATCTCTACAAAATGAAAAGTATGCACAAGCGATAGTTACCGAGCGGCAAAGTGGACTAGATCATGCACTTAAAAATTTAGTTCGCTCAGAATCACTCTATGTAGATAAAAATATTCCTCTTGCTACGCTGCAACAAGATGAGACAACAGTGGAGCGTTTAAAAGCTGGACTTGCAGCAGCTAAAGCACAAGCAACAAGTGCTAAAGCTGCTATTAAAGAGGCTCAAGCACTAGTTGAAACTATCAAGGTTAATATAGAAGATAGCATATTAAAATCACCTATTGATGGACGAGTATTATATCGTTTAGTTGAACCTGGTGAAGTTGTTGGTAATGGAGGACGGGTTCTCTCTGTTTTGAAGTTAACAGATGTATTTATGACAGTTTTTTTACCAACTTCCAAAGTTGCTCATATCAATATCGGTTCAGAAGCTCGTATTATCCTAGATGCTCTACCAAGTGTTGCTATTCCTGCTAAAGTTACTTTTATCTCGGCAGAGGCACAATTTACTCCAAAAGAGATAGAGACAGAGAGTGAGCGTGAAAAGTTGATGTTTCGCATAAAAGTTAAAATTGATGCAGATCTATTGGCTAAACATATAGAAAAAGTAAAGACTGGTTTGCCTGGAGTCGCTTATATACAACTAAAGAGCTCAAGCCCTTGGCCTGAGTTTTTAAATAATTTAGCAGACTCAAAAAGTCGTGATAATTAAAAATGAATATTGTTGCAAGACTCAAAGGTGTCTCACATCACTACGGTGATGTAGTAGCCATTGATAATATTACTTTAGAGATTCCTGCTGGATCTATGGTTGGATTTATTGGACCTGACGGTGTTGGTAAATCAACTACTATGGCATTGATATCTGGAGTGAGAAAAATACAAAGTGGAACTATTGAAGTTTTGGATATTGATATAGAGAATAAAAAAAACCGAAATAGCATTTGTTCACGCATCGCTTATATGCCACAAGGACTTGGTAAAAATCTCTATATGTCACTCTCTGTTTATGAAAATATAGAGTTTTTTGCTCGTCTTTTTCAACAAGATAAAAAAGAGAGAGAATCTCGAATAGAACTTCTTCTGCAGAGTACAGGGCTTCTCAATTTCAAAGATCGTCCTGCTGGAAAACTCTCTGGTGGTATGAAACAAAAACTGGGACTCTGTTGTGCTTTGATTCATGACCCAGATCTCTTAATATTAGATGAGCCTACTACTGGTGTAGATCCACTCTCAAGAAAACAGTTTTGGACACTTATAGATCATATACGCCAAAATCGCTCAAATATGAGTGTCTTGGTAGCTACAGCATATATGGAAGAGGCAGAAGAGTTTGATCATATCATCGCTATGGATGATGGAGAGATACTCTTTAGAGGTACGCCCTTTGAGCTAAAAGAGAAAACCGATACAGATAATTTAGATGAAGCTTTTATCGCTTTGCTCCCAGAAGAAAAGAGCAGAGGACATGAGAAGCTTGTTGTTCCTAAGTATGAAGATAAAAATGAAGACTATGCCATTGTAGCAGAGGGATTGACTAAAAAATTTGGTGATTTTATAGCAGTTGATAGTGTTAGCTTTAAAATCAGGAAAGGGGAGATCTTTGGGTTTTTAGGCTCAAATGGTTGTGGTAAAACCACGACTATGAAGATGCTAACAGGACTTTTACCACAAAGCGAAGGAGAAGCATGGCTCTTTGGTAAACTTGCCAATAGCGGAGATATTGAAATTCGAAATAATGTTGGTTATATGACACAAGCCTTCTCGCTATATACAGAACTTAGTGTCTATCAAAATCTACTCCTTCATGCACAACTTTTTCATATACCAAAGGAGAAGATCCAAAAGCGTATAAAAGAGATGTTAGAGCGTTTTTATCTCAATGATTATAGAGATGTAAATGCATCAAACCTACCTCTTGGTATTCGTCAGAGACTCTCTTTAGCAGTTGCAGTGATTCATAAACCACAAATGCTAATACTTGATGAGCCGACATCGGGAGTTGATCCAATCTCAAGAGATAGTTTTTGGAAACTACTAGTAGATCTTGCAAGAGGTGATGGTGTAACTATTTTTATATCTACTCACTTTATGAATGAAGGAGAGAGATGTGATCGCATCTCTTTGATGCATCAGGGAAAAGTTCTTGATAGTGATACACCAAAAGTGTTGATAGAGAAAAAAGGCAAAGATACACTTGAAGAGGCATTTATTGACTACCTTGAAGATGCTACACAGGAAAAAATTGCTGATACAGATATTAAGCTTATGGAAGATAGTCTTCATAAGCATAAAGAATTTAGTCTGCGGAGACTTTTTGGATATAGTTATCGAGAGTCGTTAGAGTTAGTTCGTGATCCAATTCGCTTAACTTTTGCACTAGTAGGTATGGTTTTTTTACTATTTATAATGAGTTATGGTATTACACTAGATGTAGAAGATCTAAAATTTTCTGCACTAGATCAAGATAAAACTCCACAAAGTAGAGACTATATTCAAAATATCTCAGGATCTCGCTATTTTGTACAAGAGAGTGATTTGAGTTCACAAGAGGAACTAGATAGGAGAATGAAAAGCGGAGAAATTATTGTCGCTGTAGTAATTCCTCCCGGTTTTGCTAAGAGTCTGCTTCGATCAGAATCTGTGGATGTAGCGGTTTGGGTAAATGGCGCAATGCCTTTTCGTGCGGAGACAATAAAAGGTTATTTAACTGGAATGCACTATGACTATATTAAACACTTAGCAAAGCAAACCTTAGGCTATGTTCCGACACTCTCAGCTGCAAACATAGAGATGCGTTACCGTTACAACCCAGACTTTAAAAGTCTAAATGCAATGGTTCCAGCAGTTATTCCCATGCTACTTATCTTTGTTCCTGCTATATTGATGGCACTTAGTGTTGTTCGCGAAAAAGAGATGGGATCTATTATTAACTTCTATGCGACACCTGTTACTAAGTTAGAATTTTTAATAGGCAAACAAATTCCCTATGTTGTTGTAAGTATGATAGGTTTCTTTGGTTTAGTGGCACTATCTGTTTGGCTGTTTGATGTACCTTTAAAAGGGAGCTTAGCACTACTTAGCCTTGCAGCTTTACTTTTTGTAATCACCACAACTGGATTGGGTTTTTTAATCTCCTCTTTCGCACAGACTCAGATAGCTGCTTTAGCCGCTACTGCAATACTTACACTTATACCAACTATTAACTACTCTGGACTTAAAGATCCTGTAAGTTCTCTTGAGGGCGTAGGTGCTATTATTGGTACTATTTTTCCAGTGACATATTTTATCAATATAAGTAGGGCTATCTTTAGTAAAAATGTTGATTTTTCAGGAGTTTATCCTGATATGCTTGCATTATTGATAGCAATAATTGTGATAACACTCAGTAGTATGATGCTTTTAAAACAGCAGGAGAAATAGAGTGAGAAAACATCTACTTAATATTTTTCGTTTTGGGATTAAAGAGCTTCGCATTTTATTGGGCGATAAAGTTATGATGATTCTTATTGCTTGGGTCTTCTCTTTTGGGATCTATATAGATGCAACATCTGCTTCAGTTGAAGTGCACAATGCACCAATAGCCTTTGTAGATCAAGATCGAACTACAATCTCAAGGCAACTTAGCAGCTCTTTCTATCCACCGCGCTTTAAGATGTCTGGTCTTATCTCATCTGATGAGATGGATGCAGGTATGGACGCAGGAAGATATACCTTTGTAGTTGTTATCCCCTCAGGGTTTGAAAAGGATATAGTTAGTAGCAAAGTGGCAGATCTGCAACTAAATATAGACGCAACACGCTTAACACAAGCGGGGATTGGTGCTGGTTATATACAACAAATCATCACTAAAGAGCTTGCAGATTTTTTGCAAACTACAGAGATGAAACTTCCCATCAACATAGTTACTAGGATGAAGTACAACCCAACACTTGATAGCACTTGGTTTGGAGGGATTATGGCAATCATTAATTATATTACAATGATCTCTATTATGCTATCAGGTGCTGCACTCATTCGTGAGCGTGAACATGGAACATTAGAGCACCTCTTGGTACTTCCCGTTAATGCAACGGAGATTATGCTTGGTAAGATATGGTCGATGAGTTTTATTGTACTTGTTGCAGTAATATTTGCACTACTCTTTGTTGTTAAAGGGATCCTTAGCGTACCACTAGCTGGTTCACTTTTTCTCTTTTTAGCAGGCACTTCATTGATTCTTTTTGCTACCGCTTCAATGGGGATCTTTATGGGTACGATCGCACGTACAATGCCACAATTTGGCTTGATCTTAATCTTAACAATCTTACCAATTATGATTTTGTCAGGTGCATTTACTCCTTTTGAGAGCATGCCTCAAGCACTTCAGTATTTGATGTATCTTCTACCTAACACTCACTTCGTAAGCTTTGCACAGGCAGTTCTATATAGAGATGCTGGGTTTGCTGTTGTTTGGATTGATATGCTCTGGATCTTTGTTATAGGTATGATCTTTTTTCTTGTAACACTTGCGATTTTTAGACGTAGTTTGGAAAAAGGATGATGACTCATTGGAGATAAAATAATTTTAACCATTATTTTGCTACAATCGCTCAAATAGTAAACACTAAGGTAATATATGAAAATAGCAATAATGGGTGCGATGCCAGAAGAGATAGCACCAATTTTAGAGAAATTAAAAGATTACAAAACAACAAACTATGCTGGAAATAAGTACTATGAAGCTACTTATAATGGCATTGAGTTAGTTATAGCATATAGTAAGATTGGAAAAGTCTTCTCAGCACTTACTGCATCTACTATGATAGAGCATTTTGGAGCAGAAAAACTGCTTTTCTCAGGTGTAGCTGGTGCGGTATCACCTAAGTTAAAAGTAGGTGATTTGATAGTAGCTACAAAACTAGCTCAACACGATTTAGATATAACAGCTTTTGGGCATCCTTTTGGTTTTGTTCCTGAGGGAAGTGTTTTTGTTGAAGCTAATAAAGCTCTAATAGAGATGAGCAAACAAGTAGCTAAAGAGATGGGTAAAAGTGTAGTTGAGGGCATTATTGCAACTGGTGATCAGTTTGTTGCAAATGAAGAGAGAAAGAACTGGATAGGCTCAACTTTTGAAGCAGATGCTCTTGAGATGGAAGGTGGGAGTGTTGCAGTTGTTTGTGATGCTCTAGGAGTTGATTTTTTCATACTTCGCGCTATTAGCGATGCTGCTGATATGGATGCGAGTTTTTCTTTTGATGAGTTTTTAGAGACTAGTGCTATAGAGAGTGCTGAGTTTGTTATGAAAATGGTAGATAAGATAGTTCTCTCATTAAATAAAAACTGATTTAATCTGATATGTCAATAATAATTTCTCAAAAAATCATGTCAAAACTGGGGCGTACAAATGCCGAGTTTGAGCTAATAGAAGAGGGTGATAAGATTTTAGTGGGTCTAAGCGGCGGAAAGGACTCACTTACTATGATTCATGCCCTAAAAGAGCAACAGAGACGCGCACCATTTAAGTTCGAGTTCTTAGCTGTAACGGTTGGCTATGGTATGGGAGAGAACTATGAAGCACTCATCGCACACTGCAAGGAGCATGAGATAGAGCATATCTTCCATGATACTAAAACTTATGATTTAGCCAAAGAGAAGATTAGAAAAAATTCATCCTTTTGTAGTTTTTTCTCAAGAATGAGAAGAGGTACACTCTATGGAGTTGCAGAGAAATATGGCTGCAATAAACTAGCTTTAGGGCATCACATGGACGATGCGGCTGAGAGTTTTTTTATGAACTTTATCTACAATGGCCAGATGCGCTCACTTGCTCCAAAGTATAGGGCTGATAATGGTATCATTGTTATTCGCCCACTCATACAGATGCGCGAGAGACAACTAAGAGCCTTTGTTGAGTCTAATAATATTGCCGCTATTGGTGATGAAGCTTGTCCTGCCATGCGTTTTGACATAAAGATGCCACACGCTAGAGCAAACACAAAAGAGATGCTAAATAAGATGGAAAAAGAGTTTCCATCGCTTTTTACTTCTATGAATGCTGCATTTAAAAATATTTCAGTGGATAGTTTTTTTGTCAAAGAGAAGTTTAATATTTAGCTATTAGATTTTTTTCATCTTTTTCTATTTGAGATTTTTGACTACAAAGGGTATCATCTTTTAGATTTTGTAAAAATTCTAAAATATTTTTTTGATAAGCTAGAGTATCTATATCTCTGTTTATCTCTGTAAGAGGTTTTAGAGACTCTATATCTATTTTTTTTGCATATCGTGGGATGATTTTTAACTCTTTTTGGATGTGCGAAACTAGGGTGTCTATATCTAAGCTACTTATATCGTGTACTTTTTTTACCAGCTCCCTTGTAGTTAGAACTAAAAGATCTGCTCTATCTTGATCACCTTTGTATATATCTAGAGCTATTTTTTCTACAATGGTGTAGTTCTCTTCATCTGCATCTTCATTTGATGAGATAAGGAGTGCAAAAATTTTAGCACGAAACTCTAAAGAGCCATGATGATGAACAAAAAACTCACGAAAAGCACTGAAAAAGTGGTGCTTGAGCCGAAAACTAAGCTTCATTTCTATCCTTAGATAAGACTTAAAAACATTATATGTATGGTATTATACATTTTTGAATTTAAAATACAATTTTATAGGTGAAAAATGTGCTAAATGACAGTGATTATGAAATCTTAAAAAATTCTTTTGTAGAGTCACAAAGACTCTTTGACAAGTTGAGTATTGTGGCAAGTCAAGCTAAAGAGATCGAGTATGACCAAAGTGGTTTTTTTTATGAGGATGAAGAGAGAGTTCAAAGACATTGGTTGAAACTTAGTTCAAAAATCGTAGATGCACTCTCTAATAATCTGCAATCTTATAAAATTGAGCTTTTTAAAAATAAAAATCTAGAGATAAGAGAGCTAGTTATAAATCTTGTTAAAGATGGTGAGACTAGCAAAATCTTAGTTGATTATAGCAAAGATGATGCTATAAATATCATACAAATCAGTTAAGGAAAGTATAAAATGGGAAGAGCTTTTGAATATAGAAAAGCATCAAAGCTAAAGAGATGGGGAGCAATGTCAAAGTTGTTTCCAAAGTTAGGCAAAATTATCACAATAGCAGCAAAAGAGGGTGGTGGCGATCCTGATATGAATGCGAAGCTTCGTACAGCTATACTTAATGCGAAAGCTGAAAATATGCCAAAAGACAATATAGATGCAGCTATAAAAAGAGCAACTGCTAAAGATATTACAAATATGCTTGAAGTAAATTTTGAGGGTAAAGCACCTCATGGTGTCTTAATCTTTATAGAGTGTATGACAGATAACAATACTAGAACAGTTGCTAATATTAAAAATATACTAACTAAACATGGAGGTGAGTTACTAACAAATGGCTCACTAGAATTTATGTTTGATAGAAAATCAGTTATAGAGTTTGAGTTTAAAAATGATATGGATGTTGAAGAGTTAGAGCTTGAACTCATAGATGCAGGTTTAGAAGAGATAGAAGCTGAAGATGGAGTCTGTTTAGTTACAGGAGACTATACAAGCTTTGGAACTCTAACAGAAGCATTAGAAGAGATGAATATAGAGATTAAAAAAGCGAATCTTGAAAGAATGGCAAACTCGCCAATAAGCATAACAGATGAGCAACACGAAGAGATTGACAAGATTTTAGAAAAACTTGAAGATGATGAAGATGTGCATAGAGTTTTTACTAACCTTGCATAAATTTTATAAGGAGCAAACGCCTCTTATAATAGTTAGAACAACTGTTCTAGCTACCTCTTTATTATGTAGTATGGCATTAATTATCATACCTAAAAGCTACAATAAAAACTTTTTTTTTGAGAGAAAATAGCTGTAATGAATTATGTAGATGCTATTTACACGGATACTCTTGAAGTTAAACAATCAAAATTCATAGCTTACATTACTCCTTTTTCAGAATATGAAAAGACCTTAGAAGAGCTAAAACAAAAGCATCCAAAAGCTAGACATTTTGTAGTGGCTTTTAGATATCTAAATGAGTATGATCAAGTTGTAGAATACTCAAGTGATGATGGTGAACCAAAAGGAACCTCAGGCAGGCCCTCTCTTTTTGTGCTTCAAGGAGCTAAACTGATAAATACAGCAGTGATTATTGTTAGATACTTTGGTGGGACAAAACTAGGGCCAGGAGGACTTGTTCGTGCATATAGTGATGCTATAAACTTAAGTTTGCAAAAAGTCAAACTCTTAGAGTATAAAAAAGAAGAAGAGGTTGAGATACGCTTTGAATACTCAAATATTAGAATGGTTGAGTATGAGTGTGAAGAGTTAGGTATCGATATAGTTGAAAAAAGTTTTGACAACCAAACTCTATATAGACTAAAATCTTCTAAAGAGAGTATGGATCTGTTTTTGCAAAAAATGAATAGGCTAATAGAGATAGTTTAACCCCCAACAGCAGAACCCATTCCCCAAATAGGTAAGAAAATTCCAAGGGCTAGTAGCGTTACCATAGCGGCTATAATGATGAGCATTATTGGCTCAATTGCCTCAGAGAGACCATCTATAATAGCGTCAAACTTCATCTTATAAAACTCAGCAACCTTTTGCATCATTGCATCTAGAGTACCACTATCTTCTGCTGCTCTTACCATCTGTATAATCATATTTTCAAAGAGTTCTGTCTCTTTAAGCCCAGTATTTAGTGTGCCACCTTTTTCTACTGTTAATCTTACAGACGAGAGCTTTATTTTAAGTGCTAGATTGTCTATCATAGAGACGGATGTCTCTAGCGCCTCAGCTATTGGGATACCAGCACGAACAAGCTCTGAAAATACTAGAGTAAACCTACTAAGAGTAGAAAATACTATAATATTTTTTATAAGGTATATCCTAAGAAGTATTTTATGCCAAGCAAGTCTTATATTTTTATAGTTAGATAAGAGATATTTAAATATTATAAAAGATAAAACTAGACCAGCTATAAGGTATAGACCATAATTATTAAGTAGAGATTCTAGCTTTAGTAGTATCTGTGTTGGTAGAGGTAACTCTGTTTTTAGTTGTTCAAAGATATCTTTAAATTTTGGGACAACATAGGATATAAGGATTGTAAAAGCTATAGCCATAGCTATCATAACGTTTCTTGGATATGCCATCGCTTTTTTAAATTTGGTATAGTTTGCGCGTATCTCTTCTAGCATATTGGCGAGTGAATATAGTGCTTCGTCTAGATTACCAGTTTTTTCTCCGAGATGAACCATCGCTATAGTTAAACTTCCTAGCTCAAAATGAAAGTTTTTCATAGATGAAGAGAGTGAATGCCCAGAATTTATCTCATCTGCTAGCTTGCCAAAAACATAATTTAATGTTCCATCATCACTCGAAGAAGCTATCTCACTAAGTGAATCATGTATTGAGATGCTAGCATTTGTCATAACTGCTAACTGTCTAATAGCGGCGATAAGCGCATCTGGCTTGATTTTTCTTTTTTTTATATTTTGAGCAAAATTTGCTCTAAATCTCTTAAACTTCTCTTCTAGTGGTTCGTCCTTTTCTACAACTTTTATAACGATGCCAGAGTATTTTAACTTTACATTATTATTAGCTTCTTTTCTATCTTTAGCATACAATGGTATCTCTAATCTTTTGCCTTTAGTTAAAATAGTTGCTACAAAGTACTTCATCCTTTTGCTACCCTAAGTACCTCTTCAATGCTTGTAACTCCATCTAGTGCTTTTTGAATTCCATTTTCAAAGATACCTATGAAACCTTCATCTACAGCCTGTTGCAGCAGAACCTCTTTGGATGCGCCTTTAGCTATAAGGGATGATAGTTTATCCGTAATATTTAAAACTTCACAAATCATCTCTCTTCCCATATATCCAGTATCGTTACACTCTTTGCATCCTTCGCCTTTGTAAAAAATGTAGTTTTGCGGAAGGAATTCGCTTATGCCCTCAATGATAGATGCTGGAATTTTTTCAATCACCCTGCACTTAGTGCAAATTTTTCTAACTAGCCTTTGCGCTTGAATAGCAACCAATGCACCGCTTATAAGGTAGTTTTCTATGCCCATATCTACCATACGCGGTATAGCGCTTATAGAGTCGTTTGTATGGAGTGTAGAGATAACTAAGTGACCAGTAAGTGCAGCTTTGATGGCGATTTCTAGTGTCTCTTGGTCACGAATCTCACCTATCATGATTTTATCTGGATCTTGTCTAAGGATAGATCTTAGTGCAACGCTAAAAGTTAAGCCGATTTTAGGATTTACTTGAACTTGTTGGATAAGGTTCATCCTGTACTCTACAGGATCTTCAACTGTAATAACTTTGTCTTCTACATTTCTAAGTTCGTTTAAGGCACCATAGAGTGTTGTAGTCTTGCCACTTCCTGTTGGGCCAGTTACTAGGATGATGCCAAATGGTTCTTTAAGTCCTTTTAGGAGTTTGTTGTAGCTTAGCGAATCCATGCCAGCATCTTCTAATCTTACAAGGGCTTTTTCCTTATCAAGGATGCGCATAACAATGGATTCACCATAGAGAATAGGAAGCGTAGATATACGAAAATCATACTCTCTATCCCCAATATTGCTTGAAAAACGGCCATCTTGAGGTTTTCTTCTCTCAGCAATATCTAGATTTGCTAGTAGTTTTAGTCTTGATGCTAATGGAGGGTAGATATCTTTTTCAAAGATAAAAATTTCAGCTAGTTTACCATCTATGCGTCCCCGAACTACACAGTTTTTCTCAGTTGGTTCTATGTGAACATCGCTAGCTCTACTTCTAATACATGCCCTTAAGATAACATCAATAAGGAGTAAAATAGATGAGGCATCTTGCTGTTCTTCTATAGAACTAATGGAGTTAAGCTCATCTTTTATTTTTTTAACTAAATCTTTTACACTATCTTTTAACTCTACTTTAAAGAGATAAGAATGAATCTGTTTTTTTGTAGCTGTAGCTATTTTTATGATTTTTCTTGGGAAGACTCTTTGAATGGCTTCTTGTGCTTCGATGTTTAAGGGATCACTAAAGGCTATAGTTATATACATCTCATCTTGAGAGACGGGGAGCGCTGTATATTTTTTAAGTTGTGCTATTGACACATTATTAGTAAGTTTGTAGTCCATATCTATAGAGTCTAGATCCAAGAAAGATAGTTCCATCTCACTAGAGAGTTTTTGCAAAACGTCTTTTTCGCTTATATAGTCATAATTGTCAATGATTGAGAGTTCGTAAACACCATTTCTGATTTTTTCAACTATAAAGCGGATAAGTCTATCCATAGTCATAAACCCAGATAGAGTAATATCTCTTAAAATTAAATCTGAACTCAAGCCTTTTGCTAGCAATCTGTCAACTTGTGACTGCATTATAGAGCCATTTGCAAGTAAATCGTTTGTTATTCTGTCCATTATAGTTTCACTCTACCAGTATGTGTGCGTTTTTAGAAGGATTGTATCATAAAACTCTTCAATGACCATTTTTTTTAGTTCTTTATCATTTCTAATATATAGTTTATATTTTAATTTTTCATCTTCTTTATCAACAAACAAATAAACCTCTTTTTGTTCATGAATGCCAAGTTCAACATAAAAATCAAATACTTTAGAGAGTACATAGTCAGTGGAAGGAAATCTTAAAAGTGATAGGTCCTTATTATCTATAAGTGCATGGTATAGAAGTTTTTTTTGCATAAGTATGGTAGAAAAATAAGCTGAATTAGCACGAGCTTCACTTGAGAGTTTTAGCATAGCTATAGGTAAGGCTAGTCTATCTATATAGTCTGAATGAAGACAAGAAAAAGCGTATAGTGAAACGAAATCTTCATCTTGCTCTTTATATTTAAAATTAGCAAATCCCATAATACAAGCTTCTTTATATTTTTTATCTTGATAAAGATTAAGCATATCCTGTTTTATATCTGCATATATATTAAAAGCTAAAAGTACAAATAGAATTATTTTCATCTAAACTTTCCTCTCTCTATCTCTTCTAAGAGAGTTTTTGCTTGAGTTGATTTTGAATACTTAAAATAGCTATTTAGTGTTTTTATAGCTTCATCCCTTCTACCGAGTTTAACTAAAGACTTTGCAAATACAATCCAACTAGCCTCTATGTTATCGTTGATTCTGTTGGTGATTAAAGCATAGTTATATGACTGATGATAGTCTTGCATTTCATAATATTTTTTAGCAATAAAGAGACTAAGTGCAGGATTATTGTTTTTGCTAAATCTCTCTAAAACAAGGTTTAAATCATTTTGGGTATTTTGTCTTTGTATCTTTAGTGGATGGCTTTTATGGATTTCTATTTCTTCAATAATAGCTGCATCTAACTCTTCATTTGTAGGTTTTAAAAATACCTCTTGCTTCGCCTCTTCTTGTTGAGTGTTTTTTTCTCTTTGCTCTTTATTAACAACTCTTTGCTGTTTCACCTCAATAGGGCTATCCTTTATGTTTGACATAAAGTTTAGTGATGGAGTAAGAATAAGCGTTTCATTTTTTTCAATGACTTCCTTTTCAATAACTTCTTCTTTAGGTGTGATTTTTGCTTGTTCTATCTGAGTTTGGAGAGTTTTTTGGTTGTGCTGTGCTTTGTTACTCTTAAACATATCAGAGTTTTTAACAAACAAGATAACTGTGAAAATGACACATAAACTTACAAATACGACCATATATGGTATATAGCTTTTTAGTTTATAGAGCCTATACTTTTTTTCTAAATCATATACATTAAGCATCTATAAGGCCTGTATGGATTGCTGACATCTCTATGATTTTTTTTGACACTTCATCTGTTTTTATACTATTTGGAGAGTTTTGTATATACCATGAGTATATATCAAAAAGAGTATATAGAAGTTTGTTAGTCTCTCTATAGTTACCTTGTGTCAGTTTATATATCAAGTTTACGCTACTTTGGCTAAACATATTTGCAGTGTCATAACAGTCCGCTTTGATTAGTTTTTTTTGTATGTAAATTTTTAGTTCATTGCTTAGAGCATTATCCAACTCTATGGTCTCCCAAATCCTAGTTTTGAAATGCTCTTTTGCAATAAGATCTTCTTTGTTTGTTTTGTGCAGAGTTATAACAAACTTTACACTTCTTGTGTCTGAGAGAAGCCTGATTTTCTCCATCATAAGATTAGAATATAGTTGAGCCTCGTCTAAAAGCACCAGTGGTACTTCTAAATCTTCAAAACTATTGTTTTTAACTATATTCATAAATTGCGTAAAGTTTAACTCCCCTTGATACTCTATATCAAAAATATCTTGCGCAAGAGATTTAAAAAATTCACTCTCATCAAGGATAGGAGTTTGATATATAATTACTTTTTGAGAAGCTGAGAGATCATGATAGAGTTTGTTTAAAAACATACTCTTACCAGTACCTGGTTTACCATATAAAAGCACCATTTTTAGAGGCTTTTTGACAGAATTCTTTAAAGATTGATATATTGATGAGACACGGTCTAGCTGTACATAGTCTTTTGAATCAACAGAGTCAAGAAAAACGCCCTTAGAATTTTCAAAGATATTATTTTTCATCTTGATCTTTAACCGCTTGGACTTCTTTAGACTCTATCTCGCCATTTAAATCTGTTGAGATAGGTAGATTTTTTATACCAGCGGCGGAGTCAGAAATACCCTCGTAACCTAGATCACTAAGAGAGAGGACGTTGTTAGCCCTATCTATGATATGAGGTTCAATAACAATTACAAGTTCTTGAACCTGTTTTGTTGTCTCCTCATATTTAAAGAGGTAACTTAAACCTGGAATATCTCCTAAGAGTGGAACTTTATTGGATTTTTGTACATTTCTTGAGTTAATTAAACCACCTAAAATAATTCTATTTCCATCCTTTACTGTTACAACAGATGAGAGCTGGCGACGATTAAGATCCGGTGGCATTTTTCTATCTTCTGAAGTTTTTTGTGACAAGTCTTGTGAAGTCTCAGATAGTGATGGATTTATTTTTAGTGTTATAGTCTTGTCATCAGCAATTTCTGGAGTGATATCTAAAAGTACCCCTGCAAAAACAGACTGGATAGTGTCATTTTGAGTTGTAGCTGCTACTCCACCACCTGAGCCTTGTTGATTTGTTTCAGATTTTATTTTGTAAAAATACTCAGTCCCTGCAGTGATTAGTGCTGGTTGGTTGTTAAGAGTTAAGACTTTTGGGTTTGATATAGATACAACATCACCTTGTGTTTGTAGAAATTTTATAACTTCATTTAGGCTACCACCTGCTTTAATTGTAAGAAGATTCGCATTATTTGCAGTCTGAGCTCCGACTTTAGTTATCCCTTTCTCATCCCATTCAAGAACATTTCCTTTGGAGATATAGTTAGTAGAGAGCTCAAGGTTTTGAAGTTTATAGAGTTGCTGCCAATCAACTCCAGTACTCTTGCCTTCTTCCATTGTAACAGATAGGAGTTGTACATCTATAAGGACTTGTAACTGAACCTTGTCTTGAAGTTTTTTTAAGTATTTTTCAAGTCTTTGCATCTGTTTAACAGTAGCGGTAATAGTGATAAGCCCAGCATTTTTGTTAATAATAGGAGCATCTGCTTGATATAGATCTTGAGGTCTGTTAATAACTCTTTGAAGTTCTAAATCAAGCTCTTCCCAAAATTTCACTTCATCAGTAGATTCGATTTTTATTCCTGACTCTGCTGATGGGTTACCATCTGTAGAAGTATTAGAATTAGTTCCAGCTCTTGCTGTACTGTTTGCAGAGGTGCTTGTCGCAGATGATGAACTAAGAGTTATGTTTGTGCTTCCACTACCTTTTCTTTGTGAGAGGATATAATCTATGCCAAAAATTTTTGTATTTAAATATGAAATTTTTAATATGTTGTTTTGCAGTTCATAGTAAAGGTTGTTCTCTTTTAATATGATATTTAACACTTCCTCTATAGTCAGATTTTTAAGGTGAGTTTTGTTCAGCTTAGTCTCTAAAAAATTTTGAGCATGAGGATCAGTGACTATCACGCTAAATTCACATTCATCACTAAGTTGCTCTATAAAATCTATAATTTTTGTATCTTTTGTAGAACTTATACTAAAGAGTTCATAGGAACAATTTGCATAAGAACTACTTGATAGAAGAAGTGTAAGTAGTGAAAAGGTAACTATTTTTTTTATAAATTTCATTCTCTAATCCTAGTTTATTTAAATTTTAGATTTTTGTTTTGCTCGTTTGTAGTAAGAACTAACTTCTCTTTGCCTTTTGTAAGCACTACGCTCGTTCTTGTGACGCTCAACACCATAAAATCTGCTACATATTGGTTTACTCTATACCACTCTCCATTTATAAGTGCAGAGTTGTTTATAATAGCACTGAGTTTCATATCAGGAGGTGTTTGTTTTACATCATTATTTGTGCTAGGAATTTGCTTTACAATATTTTTGTGTTTTACAGAAGTAGAGATTTTTATACTCTTATCTTTTTTAGAGTCTTTTTTGAAAAATATAAAAGGGTCTTCTACTTTTATAATTTTTGAATCATCTATACCTACTCTTTCTGGCTTGATAGCATCTATTTGAGTATCAACCCATGAGAGCTCATTGGCACTGTAGGTCGTCTGTAAAAACAGGAGAGATGCTATGATGATTTTGCATATTTTCATTAGTATGTAATCCCCCAGACTGAAATTGATAGGTTAGTATCTAGACTCTCATTTGATTTTATTGCTAACCTGTGAACATCTACTACTAGCTCACTCTGCTCTAGTGAATTTATAAACTTAAGCGTATCTTTATAGTTGGAAGTTGTTGTTAGATTGATATCTAGTATATGCCCAAAAGCTCTATCCGTATTTGCATATTCATTTGTAAAATCTATGATTTTAACACCATATTTATTAGCGTTAATAGAGATAGAGTGCAGATACTCACCCCAAATTTTCTCATCATAAATAAGTGAAGAGATAGTTCCTATCTTGGCCTTTATATAAGCGTTGTTCTCTTTGTGTATTTTAAGAGCACTATCTAATTTGTTTATCTCAAGATCTAAGTTAAGAATTTTATTCTCAGGGTTTGCCTCTAAGTAAGCTTCATCGGCAGTTATTTTAGAAGAGAGTTGATTTATCTGCATATTTTTTTCTGTAAATGCAGCTTCAGAACTATCCCAAAAGAGGAGATAAGAAAAGGTAAAAATGATACCAAAAATCATAATATATGTCATATAGATATCTTTTTTGCTCTTATTTTTAAATGAGGCATCCATATTTTGTAAAAAATCTTCAGTAATTATTTTCATAATATAATCACCTTTAATTCACTAAAATATTGATTTGGCTCATTTTTTAGCTCTATGCGTCTTAGAGAAAAATCATATTTTCCTTCATAAACTTTTGTCAAATACTCTATCATTTGAGTGATTTCTTTGTCTTTTTTAGAAAGTAGATTTAGTGTAAAGGTTTTTTTATCTTTATCTTCATTGTAAGCAATAGAGTTCACTTTTATAGTAAATTTATTTAAATCCTTTGTAAACATTGTTAGTAATTTTGCCTTCATAGGGTAGTTTACTTTAACGTCGTGAATCTTTATAAGAGTGGCCTTCTTTTGTGCATAATCTTCTTGTTCTTTTTGAAGAAGAGTAAAAAGGTTCGTTTTAGCCGCTTCTTTGTTTTTGATAATTGCCTCTCTTGTAATCTTCATATTGTGAAGTTCTGTGTACTCTGCATTTAATAATTCATATTGTAAATTTTGTGCATAAGCCAAACTCCAATATGTAAAAGGGTATAAAAGGGCAATAACAAAAGAAGCTGCACAGAAGATAAATAATTTACCACTCTGTCTTTGCACAAATTTTGGAGGTCTATGAAATGTAGTAAAGTTGCAGTTATATCTCTCATCTTTTGACAGAGTCGTATATAGATGCATCAAAAAATGGAGTTGATCTGTGTAGCTGCCGTCACTTTTAAAAATATAATTAAAATCATAACTACTAGACTTAACACCGAGCTCTACCTCGCTCATCTCATCTAATTTTGTGATAGTCTGCATTTGTAAATCTATATAAATATGCTCTATTTTTTTTACATCATAGGCTCTTTTTACATAAGTCAAAATATCATTAATATGCGCAAATATCTCTTTATAGAGTTTTATGAAATACTCTTTAAAATCGCTCTGAGTATCTTTTAGGCTAGAGTTACTTAGAAAATCGATAAAATCTTCATACAAAACCCTCTCACCATAGAGTTCACAAAATCTCTCATGCATTTGTAAAAAAGAGAAATTTATAGACTTAGTATATAAAAATTCTTTTTCCCTATATATTGTGATAGAAGCATCATTTTCTTGAAAATATATAAAAGCATCTACACCATTAGACTCTATAATATCTTTTTGATAGAGGGATTTAAGTAGTAAAGGAGAGGGTATAATGGTGTCAATATACTTTATCTTTGAGACAACATTAGCAAAGGTTTTCTTGATTTCGCTCGGATCTACTATAAAGACAAGAAAGTTTTTGTTATTTTGATTAGGTGAGTTAAATGTTTCTATGAACTCTATCTGATAGTTGAGTGCTTGGTCTAAGGCTAATTCATCATAGACTCTGTTATTTATAGCATCATAAATATCTTCATCTGGTATGTTTTTAGATATAGATATTTGTGATGTTATAAAGTTTTTTGTATTTAGGTAAGAAATTGCATATTGATCTTTACCATATTTTGGTGAGTTGTTTTTAAAAAGGAATTTTGAAGAACCACTAAAGTAACTCTCTTTATATGGGTTAACAGAAATCACACTTGAATAAGAGTGTTTTGTTTTTTTCTTCATTAATTTACATCCTATTTAAAATAAGCCTTTGCCATAGCGTAAAATTTACCGTCTTTGTAAAATTCCACTCTATATAGTTTATGACTTTTATCAACAGAAAAGTTTTTGTCTAAGTTTTTTAGATTTATATCGACTCCAGTTTCACTAGGAGCGTTTGATCTATAACCTATGATATTTACACGAAACTTATCACTGTCAACTATATTAAACTCGTCTGTTACAATAAAAGTTGAGGTAAATTCAACAGAATCTAAATTACCATCTATAATAACATCAAATTTTTTATCATTATTTTCTACAATATCAAAATATTGAGGTCTTAATGTTGTTACTGTTTTATTGCCAATATAGACAACAAAACTATTGTTTGTTTTCTTTATGCTACCTAGCGGATGAGAAAACTTAAATACATTACCGGATAATTTTAGCGGAATATAACTTAAGGAAGGTTTTATATTATGTAGATTCAATGAAATATTGTTATTTATATTTAAAACTCCATAATCTGATAATATTTTATCAAGTTCTTTTTCATTAAGCTCGAACTCTCTTTCGTACTCAATCTCCATAATCTTCATAAACTCTTCTATGGCTAGGAGTTGATAAAATACTTTTTGAGCCAGAGTAGGGAGATGCTTACTTGTTTCTATGGCAAAGGCTGGTTTGTTATTTGTAACTGCAAAGTATGTAAGTGAGAGTTGCATAGCCTCATCTTCAAACTTTGTGTTTGTGTTTCTAACACCAAGTGTATGGTGCTGTTTTATAAGTTTTTTGTTTATGTTTGTTGTAACAATAGAAGCTATAGAGTCTAGATGCCCAAACTCTTGTTCTTGTTGGAGTCTATTTTGGTCTATTACACAAGTTTGTCCCCATGCATTTGGGTTAAAGATATTTCCTTGATGCTCTTTTCTATAAAATCCATTTCCATCATGAAGGTTTAAAACCAAAGAGATATTTTCTTGTAAGATAATTTTTTTAATCTCTTCGACTCTCTTTTTGTCCTTATCACTATCTTTTACAAAGGAGAACTTCCTATTCATATCTCCATATATTCCTCTTTTATCTGCTTGAATACTGAGTTTATTTAAATCAGGGACTATCCAGAGATTTTTAGAGAGTATCTTATAGTGGGATGCCAAAACTGAAGATGCAAAATATCCACCTGGCTCATCTCCGTGGATGCCCCCAATAACTAGAAGTGTTGTATTTGAGTCACTATTTTGCTTTTTTATAAGTTGAACTTCTGTAGAAGCGTAGAGGGATAGATGCAATAGTAGAAAAACAAGTATAAATAATTTCTTATATATCATTTTATTTTTCTGTTAAAATTTTCATCTTGTCAGATTCATCAAGTCTTACAATTAGCGTTTTATCTCCATTAAACTCAAAAGTATCAGATTTGTAATTTTCATAAAAAGTTATCTGATAAACATCTTTAGTATTAGGATATGGAATAACATCTATATTTTTAAAGATAATTGTTTTTTTCTCTATCTTTTTAAATACTCTTGTTTTGTACTTTTTAAACTTATCAAAATCCATACCATCAAATCTTACAAACTCTTGAGCATAAAAACTAAGATAAGCATCTATATCATCATATAGCCAGCTATATCTCCAGCTATAAAGCTCAGATAAGATTGAAGATAAGATCTCTCTTGAGATATTTTGTTTGACTTCATCGCCATTTATTATAAGGAGAGTATTTTGTACATCAATATTTTCACTTAGAGCTTCTATACTAGGATTATCTATAGCTATACAGCCTTGAGTGAACTCGTCTCTTTCTTGCTCAGTAGGAAGACCATGTATCCAGATGCCATGCCCATTTTTACCTCTATACTTATCATACTCGTTTGGATATGAAGTAACAAAGGCGAGAGGCCCATAAAATGAGTTAAGTTTATTTTCTTTTGTGAGTTTTTTGGTTATTTTATAAACACCAATAGGAGTTTTTAAATCTCCCTCTTTAATCTTATCGCCTTTTTCTTTTCCTGTATATGCGTTATATTTTTTCTTCAACTGATAGGTATTGTTTGCATCTTTTGAATATAGGGCTAGAGTTGATAAGTCTTTATTGCAAGTTAAAATATTTTTGTTTGATTCTATATAACCAAAAGTAGTGTCATTTTTTTGTAGATGCCCATTCCAGTAAACTTTACTTGTAAGCTCCAAGTCCATATGCTTTTCAATTCTCTCAATTCCATTTAAACGGTAATTTGTGAGGACATCACTAGCAAATATAGAGATGCTAAAGAGTAGGAAAAAAACTATTTTCATGATATATATCCTATTTCTTCAAGATAAGATTTGTCTTTAGACCAACCTTTTTTTACCATAACTTCTAGGTTCAAGTAGGTTTTTTTACCACTAAGGCGCTCTATCTTCTCTCTAGCTGATGAGGAAATTCTTTTTATGGAACTTCCAGCTTTTCCAATGATGATGCCTTTTTGTGACTCTTTTTCTATAATAATAGTAGCATGGATGCTATCGAGTCCTTTTTCTTCTTTTATAGAGTCTATCAAAACATCAGACTCATAAGGAATCTCATCACTTACATTGTCAAAAATCGCTTCTCTTATAAAACCTGCATAGATATCTCGCACAAGTTCACTTGTTAAATCATTTGGGTCAAAAAGAAATGGTGACTCTGGGAGGTTTTTAGAGATAAGCTTTAAAAGATCTTCATGACCTACTTTTTTAGAGATGCTCATAGGAATTAAGGCTTCAAATTCATCTCCATACTGGTTATAAGAGTCTATCTTTTTAAAGAGTTTTATCTGATTTACTTGGTCGATTTTACTAAGGACTACTATGTGTTTAACTCTTGAGTTATTTAGTTTTAAAAACTTTTCATAGTGCTCTAATGAGTCAGTTACAGGAGCAAGATAGACGATAAGGTCACAATCCCCCATGGCTTTTAGTGCCTCATCAAGCATAAACTGGTTTAGTATCTTCTCTCTCTCATGGATGCCAGGAGTGTCAACAAATATTATCTGCGTATCACCGTGCATAACTATTGCGTTTGAGCGTTTTCTTGTAGCATTGGCTTTTTGACTAACCATCGCTATATTTTCACCTAGAAGTGAGTTCATTAGTGTACTTTTTCCAGCATTTGGACGCCCGATGAGAGAAACAAAACCTGCTTTTGTCATTTCTTTATTACCTTTAGTAAAATAATCTTTTATTATTATAGTATATAACGAGACAGATTGTCATCTTCGACAATTAAATCTAGTTTTTCATGTATAAGTTCGCTCTTTATTACAAACTCTTTGCCTACGAATTCATCAGCGTTAAAGCTAATATCCTCTAAAACTCTCTCTAAAACTGTATGAAGGCGTCTAGCTCCAATATCTTCAGTTAACTCATTTGCACGATGTGAGAGTTTTGCTATAGCCTTAATAGCATCATCCTCAAAAATAAGCTCTACGCCCTCTACGCTCAGAAGTGCTTGGTACTGCTTTAAGAGTGAGTTGTGAGTTTGAGTAAGTATCTTATAAAGAGTCTCCTCAGTCAGAGATTCAAGCTCAACTCTTAGTGGAAATCTACCTTGGAGTTCAGGTATAAGGTCACTTGGTTTTGTTGTATGAAAAGCACCAGCTGCTATGAAGAGGATATGGTCGGTATTTATAACTCCATACTTAGTAGTAACACTACTTCCCTCAACAATAGGAAGCAGATCTCTTTGGACTCCCTCTTTGCTTGGGTCATTTCTGCCTTGAGCTTTTGAACTAACAGTGATTTTATCTATCTCATCTAAAAATATAATGCCACCATCTTCAGCTCGCTTAAGTGCTTCTGTGTTGATGCTGTTCATATCTAGGAGTTTGTGACTAGCTTCAGCTCTTAAAACTCTCTTCGCATCTCTAACACTTAGCTCTTTTTTTCTATCTTCTTTATTCATTGACTCAAAGATTTTAGAAAAAGATTCTTGAACTTTGGCCATTTCAGGTGGAAGATTCGTATCGCTAAATTCAACATGAATCTTATCAACTTCAAGCTCTATGATTTTATCATCCATCTCGCCATCATTGACTCGTCTCTCCATCACTTCTAAAAGTCTTTGATAGTCATCTTTTTTACTCTCACTTGCACCATCAGGCAGTGGAGGAAGAAGTTTTTCTACTATTTTATTTAGTATATAGTTGTCTATCTTATCTTGATTTTGCTCTTCTTTTTCTTCTTTTACTATAGCAATAGATGCGATAACCAAATCACGAATCATAGACTCAACATCACGGCCAACAAAACCAACTTCTGTATATTTACTAGCTTCGACTTTGATAAAAGGTACTTTCATCATCTTTGCAAGTCTTCTTGAAATCTCAGTCTTACCAACACCAGTTGAACCAATCATAAGAATGTTCTTTGGCATGATTTCACTTTGGAGTTCTGGGCTAAGTTGCATACGTCTATATCTTGTTCTAAGAGCTAGAGCTATGGTTTTTTTAGCATCTCTTTGTGAAATTACATATTGGTCAAGATACTCTACAATCTCTTTTGGAGTTAAATTCACTGAACGTCCCCTTGTAGTGTTAGTACTTTTATGTTGTGGTTTGTGTAGATGCACAGATCTGCGGCAATCGAGAGACTCTCACGGATAAGCTCTTCTTCATCAAGACTTGAGTGCTTTTTTAGAGCTCTTGCAGCTGAGAGGGCATAGTTTGAGCCACTGCCGATAGATGCAATCTCACCATCTTCAGGCTCTACAACATCACCATTTCCTGTAAGAATAAAGATATGGTCTTTGTTTAAAACTATCATCATAGCTTCTAAGCGACGAAGAACTTTATCTTTTCTCCAAGCTTTTGAAAACTCAATAACAGACTTTAAAATATCGCCTTTTTTATCCTCTAAAAACTCTTCAAACATATCAAAAAGGTTAAAAGCATCAGCTGTACTTCCAGCAAAACCAGCAAGAATTTTGCCACTATAGAGTGTACGTATTTTTGTAGCATTTGCTTTTAAAACTGAGTTTCCAAAAGTAACTTGCCCATCTCCACCAATCACAGCTTTGTTCTTGCCTCTGTAGGCAAGTATCGTAGTAGCATCAAACATCGTTATCTGTCTCCTTGAGGAGGAACAAGTCCCTCCTCAATTCCTCTCACTAAAGCTACGCCTGTTGGCGAGATGAAACTATGTCTGTCTCCTTGAGGAGGAACAAGTCCCTCCTCAATTCCTCTCACTAAAGCTACGCCTGTTGGCGAGAAAAAGTTATATCTGTCTCCTCTTGCTAAAGCTATCATATCTACTCTCCCTGAACATCCACATGGAGTACTGCGTGTATGGCGTGACCTAGTTTTAAGTCAAGCTCGTGCTCACCTATGGTTTTAATTGCAACTTTATCTATAATATCTTTCTTATCTATCTCAACATTGTGCTGCTCAAGAAGAGCAACGGCTACTTCATCTTTAGTTATAGCACCAAAAAGACTACCATTTTGACCTACTTTTTTAGTTATGATAATCTCTAACTTATCAAGTTTTTTAGCCATCTCTTTTAATCTTGCTATCTCTGCAGCTTCATCAGCAGCTTTTTGTGCTTCATCAAGTTTGTGTTGCTCTAAAATCTCTGCAGTGGCATGTTTAGCAAATCCTTTTGCAATAAGAAAGTTTTTTCCATAACCATCTTTAACCTCTTTAACTTCACCTCTTTTACCTAAAGTTTTTACATCTTTTATCAATAGTACTTTCATATAATTTTCCTTAATTTTATTTCATAAATTTAAGGGAACCTCTTCCCCACATATATTAACGACAAAGGAACAAGTCTCTTTGTCTAGGCTAATACCCCAAGGGTACTACCTTCGGGCGCGCTTGGTTTTCTCACAGAGAGTCTTACGACAGCTTCGGCAGAAAGCCCACGACACTAGTGCTTTTTTTTATCGCGCTAGCTAGATTTATAAGCACTTCATCCGAAGTTAAAATACCACTTCGAACTCTATGCAAAGCTTATAGTTAAGAATGCCACAGTATCCCTAAAAGCATCGCCTTTGATATCATATAAATCTTATCCAACTTATCTTACAATCTCTCCATCATAAGAGACTATTCCACGAGTTAGGTTTCCTATTTTTTCATATCCCATCTCTCCTAGTATTCTAGCACAGTGAGCTGAGCGACTTCCTACATGACAATACAATATGATATTTTCACTTTTTGATAGCTTGGCATCATCGAGCACTTGAAAGAAACTACTTGTTGGAACTAGAACATCGGCACCATTTATATGACCCATCTGCCACTCCATGTGCTCTCGAACATCTACAAGTTTAAACTCTACTATGCCCATCTCTCTAGCTTCTAAAAGCGAGCGTAACTCATCTGCATCTAGTTCTGCTTTGTTTACAAGTACCTCGCATTCATCTCTACTCAATCCACGAGAGTGATTATGAACTACTTCTTTCATACCTTTTTCTAGGCGTTTTTTTGCAACATATTCTGGTGTACAATAGATACCACAGTGACAAGTTCCATCTCTTGGAATCTCAAGTTCTATAGCGGGTTTACAAGGGCAGACTCTACCATCAACACTTTTTGGTGTATTGCCATGATACTCGACCATGAAACATGGGCAAAATCTCTTGCCATGCATCATCTTGTTTCTTGCAAGACCTAGTTGCACGCCTTCATTTACTTCAGCTTCAGGGTTATATTCCCATCCAAACTGAGATATGACTTTGTCTGTAAAGTCTATAGTTTTTTCTAACTCAGCTTGAAACTCATCAGAGTCTATATCTATCTTAATTATACTCATGTACTACCTTTTGCTTATCTGTTTTTTCTAGCTTTACCTTCGATAATAAATCGCAGTGCATTTAGTTTTATAAAGCCCTCTGCATCTTTTTGGTTATAGACTTCATCTTCTTCAAAAGTTGAGTACTCTTCTGAGAAAAGTGAAACGCTTGAGTTTCTTCCAACAACCATAATATTACCTTTGTAGAGTTTTAGACGCACATTTCCTTCTACAAATTCTTGAGATTTGTTGATTGCAGCTTGGAGCATCTCTCTCTCAGGAGAGAACCAAAAACCGTTATATATTAACTTTGCATAGCGAGGCATCATCTCATCTTTTAGGTGAGCAGCTTCGCGGTCAAGTGTGATGGACTCCATAGCACGATGAGCCTTTAGCATGATAGTCCCACCTGGTGTCTCATAGCATCCACGAGCTTTCATCCCAACAAAACGGTTCTCAACAATATCAACACGACCGATGCCATGTTTTGAGCCTATTTCATTTAGAGTCTTTAGCATCGTAGCTGGACTTAACTCTTTACCATTTAGTGTAATTGGGTCACCATTTTTATAGCCAAGTTCAATATACTCAGCTTTATCAGGAGCATTTTCAGGTGAGCAAGACCATAACCACATACTCTCTTCTGGTTCTGCATTTGGATTTTCTAAGATGCCGCCCTCATAAGAGATATGAAGTAGGTTTGCATCCATAGAGTAGGGTGATTTATTGCCTTTTTTCTCTATAGAGATGCCGTGTTTTTCAGCGTAAGAGAGTAGTTTCTCTCTTGAGTTTAAATCCCACTCTCTCCATGGAGCGATAATAGTTAGCGTCGAGTCTTGGCTTAGGTAACCCATCTCAAAACGAACTTGGTCATTTCCTTTTCCAGTAGCACCGTGGCTAACACCATCAGCACCAGTAATTTTTGCTATCTCAGCTTGTCTCTTTGCAATAAGTGGGCGAGCTATAGAAGTTCCTAAAAGATACTCTCCCTCATAGATTGTATTTGCTCTAAACATAGGATAAACATAGTCTTTTACAAACTCTTCTCTTAAGTCATCTATAAAGATATTTTCAGGTTTAATGCCAAACTCTAAAGCTTTTTTTCTTGCAGGTTCTAACTCTTCACCTTGACCGAGATCTGCTGTAAAAGTTACAACCTCACACTTATACTCATCTTGTAACCACTTTAAAATAACACTAGTGTCTAGTCCGCCAGAATAAGCTAAGACTACTTTTTTAACTTCTTTTTTCATACTAAAAGTCCCTTTTGCAAAATAAATGTCGCGAGTTTACAATAAAAGAGATTAAATGATGGTTAGCAAATTGTGTGGTTTGGATTTATAAGAGAGAGAGTAACTCAAGGGTGAGATTTAAATCTTACCCTTTTGAGTCAAAGAGTATGCCTACTACTTCTTGCATCTTTGGAAGAAAATCCATAGCTTGTTCAGCTGGGAATCGTCTAATCATCTTGTTAGTCTTCTCTTCTATAACTGAGACATAAAATATATCATCCCTATCAACACCAAATTTGATATCCGTGCTAATAGGCGACATTGCACTGTTTAGTTGTTTAACTAATTCCTCAACCTGCTCTTTAGAGTTTATTTTTACATCAGTGTTAGAATTTTCTTTTTGAATCTCTTTTATTAAATCAACCTGTTTTGGTTGTTCAACTCTAGCTGATACTTGCGCCGATTCTCTTCCTTGAGTTTCTTGCACATTTATCTTTGATTGTTGTTGCGAAGCAACATTCGCTATGCCATCCATGACTTGCTCCTTATATAAAGAATAGTATAGATACCAAATCGGCATATTAATATTTGACTTTAATAAAAAAACACAAATTTATGATGTAGAACTGATTTTATGCATAAGGCTTGATTTTTCTAGCAGAGATAAAATCTCAATATGCCCAATTATCATGGAGTTTGCCCTTAGTTTATATACCTAAAAACTCTTAAAAAATTTATTTTGTAAGATTTATAAAATATTTGCACTTTTTCTTACAAAAAATGTGTAAGAACAGTAAAACTATGATAATCTTTCACGCATGAACGACTACATAAAACTACTCAAATCAGAACCCATTTTTAGAAGATTGTCAATTATTCAGCTAATTGCATACTTTGGTGCATGGTTTAGTAATATCGCCATTTATACACTACTTTTAAATCTTAACACCTCGGCATCTATTATAGCTTTTGTAGCAATGCTTCACTTCTTAGCTGGTGTTATTCAAGCTCCTTTTTCAGGCTCCATTATTGATAGTTTTAAGCCTAAAAAGATTTTACTTATACTCATAACTATAGAGATTTTTGCAACATTTTTTCTTATTTTTGTAACCTCAGTAGATGATATGTGGCTTCTTTATGTTTTGATTTTTTTAAAGATGGCAGCTGCTAGTTTTTACTTTACTACAGAGATGTCGCTGCTTCCTAAGATTTTAAAAGGTAAAAAACTTCAAAAAGCCAATGAACTTCACTCTATTATCTGGTCACTTTCTTACACTTTAGGGATGGCTGCGAGTGGCTTTTTTGTTTATTGGTTTGGAGTTACGACCGCTTTTATCATAGATGCTATGATGTTTGTTGTTGGTTTTATCTTGCTATATAATTTAAAAATAGAGATAAATATAATAAAAACAGATGAAAATTTCTTTGAGATGATGAAGGATACTTTTAGATATATGAAAAGGACTCCACAAGCTCTGCATCTTATGCTAATCCACGCTTTCGTAGGCTTGACTGCCTTTGATGCACTTGTGGTTTTGATGGTAGATCAGTACTATGCAAGCATAATAGCTAGTTCGCTCGCTCTTGGTTTGCTTCACTCGGCTCGTGCAGTTGGTTTAGTGATTGGTCCTATGCTAATAAGTCGTTGGGTTAATAACAAAACTCTACTCTATGTTTTTATGGCTCAAGCTGTAGCAGTTTGGCTTTGGGCTCTTTTAATGAGGGATTTTTATCTCTCACTTTTTGCGAGTGTATTTGTTGGTTTTTTTACCACTACTCTTTGGTCTTATACTTACACTCTTTTACAAAAAAATATAAAAGAGAAGTATTATGGACGAATGGTTGCATATAATGATATGCTTTTTTTAAGCTCAGCTGCTATCGTCTCTTTTATGATAGGTTTTTTAGCTACACACGACTTTTCTCTGCAGACTATTGCCGCACTGATGGGCTTTGGCTTTGTACTTGGTGGGCTCTATTATAGTTGGATTTTAAAAACACAAACGATTAAGGATGTAAGTGATGATTTATAACTCTAAGATTGGAGAGATTGATTTATCAAAGTTAACTAGACTCTATCCAGCCGCAGTTGTAGAGATGCATGGTGATGAGGCAGAGATGAGTTTAGAGTGGATAGAGATGAATGAGGGCAAAGTTAACCTAAGGGAGTATATATTGGTCTTTGATTTTACAGCTCCAAAAGAGGAAAAAAAGAATAAAAAAACTCTTCATTTTAAGACAAAAGATGAGTTAATTAAAACCATGCAAGAGGTAGCACAATTTTTTCAACCCTAATCTCAAATGATACAAAAAGAGTCTTTAAGCTAGCTATCCCAGCAGCCTTAAAGCACCTTGTAGATATTTTACAAATTCTTATAGATATGATAATGGTCGGGATGATTAGTGTCTCAGCACTCGCAGCTGTAGGTCTTAGCATGCAGTTTATGATGGTTATAAATGTTTTGATGACACTCTATGTAGTTGGCGGAAATGCAGTTATATCTCGTTATATTGGACAAGGTAGAAAAAGAAGAGCCTCGGCACTCCTTTATGGGCTTGGACTTTTTGCTATATTTTTATCTATTTTTGTAACTATTGGCGGATACTTTGGAAGCTCTTATATCTATGAGCTAATGGGAGCATCAGCAGATGTTATTTTGGAGGGTTCAAGATATTTTGAGATTCTCTCACTTGGCATCGTACTTATATTTTTGGACAATCTTCTCTACAACGCTCTCTCAGCGGCAGGGGACACCTCAAGTTCACTATATATAAAGCTCTTCTCAGCTGCTGTGAACGCTTTTTTTAACTATGTTCTTATTTTTGGTCATTTTGGTTTTGATGCTTATGGGATTGAGGGAGCAGCAGTTGCAACTTTGATATCTTATTTTTTAAGTATAGTAGCCTACTATTTTCTTCTAAAGAGATCTAACTCAAAACTAAATTTTATCCCCATTATCAAAACAGATGACATTATGAGAGCCTTAAGAGTTGGCTGGAGTGCAGCGCTTGACCGCGGAATCTCTAGTATGTCATTTTTGGTTTTTGTCTCTATCATTGCAGCTTACGGAACAGCAGGACTCGCTGGTTATCAAGTAGGGCTTAGGATTGAGGGCATAGCATTTATGCCAGGTTTTGGTTTTTCTATAGCTGCTATGGCTCTAGTTGGTCAAAATATTGGGGCAGGTGACAAAGCGAGAGCTTATAATATGGGAGTAATAAGTGGACGAGTAGCTTATGTCTTTATGGGAAGTGTCGGAGTTTTTTTGATACTTTTTCCAGAGTTTTTAGTCTCTTTTTTTACAGAAGATGAGCTTACCATTGTAGTGGCATCTCAGTATCTCATACTTGTAGGGCTAGCTCAAATTCCTCTTGCTATAATGTTTGTTTACTCAGCAGCTCTAAGAGGTGCAGGGGCTACAAAAACAACTCTAAAGATTAACTTTTGGTCTTTGTGGCTCTTTAGAGTTTTACCATCATATATAGCTTATAAGATGGGCTTTTCTTTGGTGGCGATATTTGTTATTATGAATATTGAGACTCTTATAAAGGGAATTATATATTGGTATATTTACCAAAAAAGAGAGTGGTTAGATACAAAGGTTTAAAAAGAAAAATGGTACAATGTATCTCAAAAATGAAAAATAATAACAGAGAGAGATAATTGAACATACCTCAAAAGACAAAGCAAAAGACACTCTTGCTCTCTACAAGCGTACTTTTAGTATCGTGGATAGTGGGGTATCTCTTTTTAAACTATCAATTTACAAACTCTATAAATGAAGAGCTTGAGAAGATAACTAAATCTGCTCAAAAACTCTTTACAACAAAATTGACTTCAGAAAGTGTGGCATTAACTCTTAAACTTACTGAGATTATAAACTCAGAGGGTTTAGCAAAATCAGTTGCTCTAAAGGACTATGAAGGCTTAGATGCGATAGTTGCTCCATACTATGAATACTTAAAAATAGTTAACAAAAATATAGAGATGCTTACCTTTCGTGCCACTGATGGAACAACAATTTACCGTGCACATAAAAGAGAGTTTAGAGGTGACACACTTGATAAAAGAGGAACACTTATAGTAAATACTAACAATATGCAAAGATCCTTTAGTGGCTTTGAAGTGGACCAATTTGGTATGACCTATAGAACAACGGAGGCTATCTTTTACAAAGATAAATATGTCGGCAATGTTGAACTAGGAATCTCTCCAAAATATTTTGTTAAAGATTTAGACCTTATTTTTGATATAGAACTTGGCTTAGCAATTAAAAACCCAATATCAAAAATCATTCTTCAAAATGATAAAATTCCTATAAACAAAGACTACATTTTAGTAAAAGGGAGTCAAAAGCTAAAAGAGTATTTTATAGATATGGACTCTACCCCTAACTTCAAAGTGAGTATGGATATCCCTCTGCAAAATCATCTACACCAAACCTTAGGCTATCTTGTAGTTGGCTCTGATATAACAAATATTGTCAAAGAAAATAGAAACTTTATGTATAAGCTTCTGTTTATTGGTGTTTTTGTAGCTATGCTACTCGTTATTGTATTGCATAAAAGTTTTAATATAATGCTAGAATACTTTAAAAAGCAAGCCTTCACAGATCATTTAACAGGTTTAAAAAACAGACAAGCACTAAACACTAAACTCTATTCAGGAGAGGCTTATGTTTTGATACTAAGCAACATCAAAGAGTTTAGACTTTTAAATGAGATTTATGGCATTGATGTTGGAAATGAAATTTTGATTCAAGTAGCCAAGGAGTATGAAAACTTCGCAAAAGCTAATAGTTTTGACGCATATAGAATATCTGCAGATGAGTATGTACTACTAAGAGAAGAGAAGAATATTCAGGTAGATGTTTATACAGAGATACTAGATAAACTTCATCATAAAATAAATAAACTTCCTATATATGTCCCTCTGATTGAAGAGACACTAAGAGTTGAAATATACTCAGGAATCTCTTTTGACCATGAACTCTCACTAGAACAAGCGTTAATGGCAATAAAAAAAGCTAAAGAAAAGTCACTTCCTTATCTTGCATATTCACAAAATGTAGATAGTAAAAAAAGTTCACAGCATATTTTAGGGATGAAAAAAATAATTAGACACGCTTTGGATAACAAAAATGTTATCCCATTTTTTCAGCCTATCGTGGATAGATATGGTGTTATAGTTAAGTATGAAGCATTGGTACGGATTATAAATATTGAAAATGGTAAAAAAAATATAATATTTCCAGATAATTTCTTATCAGTAGCAATCAAAAGCGGTCTATATATAGATGTAGCACACGAAGTACTCTCACAAGCACTAAATGTTTTTGCATCTAGGGGTGAGAAGATATCTATAAACCTTTTGCCAAATGATTTTTTTAACTACTCTTTAATGGATATGTTAGTAGAGTTAATAGCCGCCTTTAATACGCCTGGAAAAATTGTTCTAGAGATTACTGAACAAGAAGGTGTTGAGGATTTTGATAGATTATTTAGAGCAATAAAAGAGTTTAGAAGACAGGGTGTTTTAATAGCAATAGATGACTTTGGAAGCGGTTATGCTAACTATGCTCATATCTTAAAGATTAGACCAGATTACTTAAAAATAGATGGCTCACTTATAAAAAATATCGTAACTGATAAAGAGTCGCAAATCTTAGTCAAGAGCATTATCCGTTTTGCAAAAGATCTTAAAACAAAAACAATAGCAGAATTTGTAGAGAATAAAGAGATTTATGAGTTACTAAAAGAGTATGGGGTTGATGAGTTCCAGGGTTACTATTTTGGACACCCTAAAGATTTTATAAATAACGATAAAGAGATAGAAGTGGTATGAAATTACAAGAACAGATAACAAGTATGATACAAGAAAATAAAAATCTTGTAGAGTATAAAAATAACCAAATCATTATTTTAAATAAAAGGCTAAGAGATAGCATTTGTGAGATAATTGATGATACGCAAGATTCAAAAGATATAGTAAGATTTTCTGTAAAAGAAGCACTGCAACTCAAACAGAGCGATATAGTTGTAATCAAGCAAGATCAAATATTTATAAAAATTTTTGATCTTGAAAAAAAGAAAAAGATTACTGAGCATGAAGCCAATACTGTGGCTGGTAGATTTAACGGCATAGAAGAGAGTGAGCTAGAAGAGTTTTATAAAGAATTTTTTTCAAAGGCAGAGAGTAGAAAGTTCTTTAACAAAATAGTAAAAGAGTTTGCAGAGAAGTATTTTGTAGAAGAGAGAATTGATAATGATAGGTATGAGAAGTTCGTTTTTGCTTATGTACAAGCTATTATTATGAGAGAGCTAGTAAACGAATTTGACCATTGTGAAGATTTTTTAAGAGGTTTTAGCGGATATATATTTAGGATACATTTTAACGAGGTTTTCGAGGGTATAGCAGAATTTATGCTAAATGAAATCTCAAGATCAAATGACTATATGGTTGAATTTTTAAAGTACTACTCACTAAACATTATCATAGTAGATGGTTATAAATACAAGGTTCCACTTCTTCAAACTGAAGATGGAATGAAGTGGAATGTTGTTTCCATGCTCTCTGTTGCTAAGGTTTATATCCGAACAAAAATATCTATTCAAGAGATAAAAGAGTATGCCAGAGAGATAGATAAAAAGATACTAGAATTTTTTGTAGATGGCATCTCACCAGTAGAATATAACAAAGAGTGCAGAAAAGATAGGCAAAAATTAACAGAGCTTTTAAGAGTTGAAGCTAGAGTGCTTCAAGATATGCTAGATGATATATATGGCATCAAAGATCCAAAAGAAAAAGAGCAACATCGAATAGATATAGAAGAAAAAAAGCAAGAGATAAAAGCGATAAAACTAACTATTGAGAAAATCTCATCTAAAGAGGTTAAAAGAGGAGTTTTAGATAAATACTTAAAATTAGAGCGAGAGATGGATAGCATCTTAAGAGATATTAAAGCTCAAGAGAAGATTTTAAAACAAAATACAGACTCATTTTTATCTATAAAAAATTCACTAGTAAAAGCTCTAATATCTAAAAAACAGCGTATATAAATATTTTTTGAGATAGGATTTTGCCATGAATAAAGAAGAATATAAAAAGGCAGTAGAACTTTTAAATCTCTACTCTCACCACTACTATGTTTTAGATGATGCTCTTACAACTGATGAGGTTTATGATAAGCTTTATCATGAAGTTTTAGAGTATGAACTTGCAAATAGCGAAGAGATTCTGTCAAATTCACCTACGCAAAGGGTTGGAGATACAATCTCTAGCGGATTTACAAAAGCAGCGCATCTCTCCCCTATGTGGTCACTTGAAGATGTCTTTGACTCTGATGGGCTTGATAAGTGGCTTACAAAAACTTACAAACTAGATAGCAAAATCTCTTTTTATTGTGAACCAAAGTTTGATGGCGCTTCACTAAACCTTATATATGAAGATGGAGTTTTAACTAAAGGTATCACGCGCGGTGATGGAGAGATTGGAGAGTTAATCACTCAAAATGTAAAAACCATCCGCTCCATTCCTCTTAGCATAGAGCATAAAGAGCGCATAGAGATTCGTGGCGAAGTTGTTATCTTTAAAGATGAGTTTGAAGCTATAAATGAGGCAAGATTAAAAAACGGCGAAGCACTCTTTGCAAATCCTAGAAATGCAGCAGCTGGAAGCCTAAGACAGCTAGATGCAAGAATCACGGCTTCAAGAAACTTAGTTTTTTTACCCTACGGAGTAGGAGAGAATTCACTAGAGTTTAAACTCTTAAGTGATGTGATGGACTACATCTATGAACTGGGTTTTAGACAACCTCCAGTTAGGAAAATCTGTGCTGGTTTTGATGAGATAGAAGCAATATATAAAGAGATGCTAACAAAAAGAGACTCTTACAGCATGATGCTCGATGGCATGGTTGTAAAAGTAAATGAGATAGCATCTCAGATAGATATGGGCTACACTGTAAAAACTCCTCGTTTTAGCGTAGCTTATAAGTTTCCTGCAGTTGAGAAGATTACAACTATAAAGGGCATTGTTCTTCAAGTGGGAAGAAGTGGCGTTGTAACGCCTGTGGCTCAAGTTGAACCAACCGATATTGATGGTGTGGTGGTTGAGAGAGCGACTCTTCATAACTTTGATGAGATGAAAAGAAAAGATATACGCATAAATGATAAAGTCATAATTTTAAGAAGTGGAGATGTTATACCAAAAATCATTAAGGTATTAACACATGAGAGAGATGGCAGTGAAGTAGCATACAAAAGACCAACTCATTGTCCTATCTGTAAGGGCGAACTCTTAGATGAGGGAGTGCTTCTTAAGTGTCAAAACCTAGAGTGCCCATCAAGAGTTGTAAACTCCATCATCTACTTTGCATCAAAACCCTCTCTAAATATCGATGGTTTAGGGGTTAAGATAGTCGAAGCTCTTTTTAACTCTGGGCTTGTAAAGAGTGTAGTTGATTTGTTTAGTTTAACTAAAGAGCAACTTCTAACTCTTGAGGGTTTTAAAGATAAAAGGGCACAAAATCTCTTAGATGCTATAGAAAACGCCAAAGGTTGTGACTATTTTAGGTTTATAAACTCTTTAGGAATCGAGCATATTGGAGAGGTGGCATCTAAGACTTTGAGTGAAGCTTTTGGTTCAGGCTTTGTAGATGCGACTAAAGAGGAGATAATTTTATGTGATGGCATAGGCGAAGAGATGGCGGAGTCTCTTTTAGAGTTTGTACGAGTAAATCGTGAGACTATTGCCACTTTGCAAGAACTGATAAAACCGCTTGAGCCTACTAAAAGAGAAGAAGCGGTAGAGAATCCTTTTAAGGCTAAAACTGTTGTTTTAACTGGGAGTATGAGCGAATCAAGGGGAGTTATAAAAGAGCTACTTGAGTCTCTTGGAGCAAAAATCTCAGGCTCAGTTTCTAAAAAAACAGACTTTGTAATCTACGGCGAAGATGCTGGAAGTAAGTATGATAAGGCTATGGATTTAGGTGTTGTTTGTTTGGATGAGGATGAGATGCGAGCTATGATTAGATGAGACTCGATAACTTTCTTGTGGCAAACTCACATGCTAAGAGTAGAACAAAGGCAAGTGAGCTTATAAAAGCTTCGCTAGTTAGTGTAAATGATAAAGTAATTACAAAGAGTGCATTTATACTCAAAGAGAGCGATAAGGTTGAGGTAAAAGAGCATAAGGCTTATGTCTCTCGCTCAGCACTAAAATTAGCCCTCTTTCTAGAAGAGCTGGGACTTGATATAAAAGATGCAGTAGCCTTAGATATTGGCGCTTCGACTGGTGGATTTACTCAAGTTTTACTAGAAAATGGAGTGCAAGAGGTTAGCTCTGTTGATGTTGGCTCTGCTCAGCTTGATAAAAGCATCAAAGAAGATGCAAGAGTTAGCTCTTATGAATCTTGTGATATACGAGAATTTAAGAGTGAAAAATCCTTTGACTTAGTTGTGAGCGATGTCTCTTTTATCTCACTACTAAACATCTTAGATGATATAGATAGGCTCGCATCTTCAAAAATCATACTTCTTTTTAAACCCCAATTTGAAGTTGGACGAGATGCCAAGAGAGATAAAAATGGTGTTGTAACAGACACTAAAGCGATAGAGAGAGCGATGATAAAATTTGAAGATAGTACGGAATTAAAAGGATGGAGACTTATAAAAAAATCTCCATCTCAGCTAACTGGAAAAGAGGGTAATTTAGAGTATTGCTACTTTTTTAAGAAGTAACTGAAATTATTAAGTTGGATCCTGAATCAAGTTCAGGATGACGAGTATTACGTTTCAGGATGATAAGTATTTCGTTCAAGGATGACAAGTATTCCGTCATTCCGTGCTTGACACGGAATCTAGTTTTAAATCCTGAATCAAGTTCAAGGATGACAAGTATTTCGTCATTCCGTGCTTGACACGGAATCTAGTTTATGGATTAAGTAAAAGGTTCAATTATATGTACAAATCTCTTATTTATTTTTATAGGTTATACTAAGCGCATGAAAAAGTTAATCACACTCTCTCTTCTCTTTGTCATTGGTTTTTCTATCATACATGAGTATGTTTATGTAGCTTTAGATGATGACCACTGTAGTGCAGTAGAGTATATTAGCGAATTTGAAGCACCTCAATCTCATGGGGCTATCTGTGCAATCCACTTTGAATATCATCAGTCATATCTACTATCTCAAAAGGTAGTCTTACAAGATATTGACTACAAAATTATTCCAAACAAAATAGATGAAGAAATATACAATTTCAAAACACATCTAGAATTTTATAAACCTCCCATCTCTTAACCTCTAACACAAAAAACATAAATCCAACCCTCTGATTAATCTATAAGCTAGATTCCGTGTCGAGCACGGAATGACGGGACATACGTCATCTTGAACTTGATTCAGGATTTAAAGCTAGATTCCGTGTCGAGCACGGGATGACGGAATACACGTCATCCTGAAACGTAATACTCGTCATCTTGAACTTGATTTGGGATCTAACTTAATAATTGTTCAGAGCACTCAACTATACAATTTACTAGAGGAAACAATAATGATAAAATTATTATCAATAGTTGTCCTAATATCAGCATCCCTATTTGCACAAAATTTTGATGCTTTTTTAGACAACGCACTAAAGAGCAGCTCTTACTTGAAATCTTCAAACTTAGGAATATCTCAGGCAAAAGAGCAAGGTGGCATCACAACAAGATATGAAAATCCATCCTTAGATTTAGTCTATTCAAAGTTTAAACCAGACAACTCTCAAAATGAAAATGGTTATAGTGTGAGCATCACTCAACCCATCAGGTTATGGGGAGTAGGTCGTGATGCAGAAGAACTCTCAAGAGCAACTATAAAAAAAGCTACTTCAAACTATGCTCTCTCATATGCAGAATTTATTCGTGATATTTCACTACTCTTTACTGAGTATGCAAATATGAAAAAAATGTTTGAGCTAACACAAGAAGAGCTAAAAATAGCAGAGCATATCTATGAGATATCAAAACACAGAAAGCAAGCAGGAACTATCTCAAGAAGCGAGATGCTCCAATCACAGGTTGAGTATGAGTTAGTAGAGATAAAAGCACAAAATATCAGCCTAGAGATACAAGATAGATACTTTGCCTTGTTAGAGTTTGCTGGCATAAGAGATGAGATAGAATTAGATTTCACGCATGAGTTTAAACTAAGCCAAGAGAGTCCAAATAACCCAGAGGTAAATTATTTCTTAAGTTATAAAGATGAAGCAAAAGCAGCTTCTCAAATAGACTCAAACAGACTTAAGTGGATAGATCTAAGTGCTGAGTATGAGAGTGAGCCAGACCAAGATATTTTTAGAGTGGGTGCTTCTATACCGCTTACTATTTTTAATAGCTCAAAAGAGGAGAGGCAAATTGCAAAACTAGAAGCAGATAAAGCAACTCTTCTTATACAAAACCAAGAGACAAAGCTCTCTATAGAGATGAGTAGACTTCAAAAACAAAGAGATTTATTGTTACTTTTAAAGTCTAATAATGAGGAGATATTAAAGACCCAAATAGAGCTTTTAGAGATGTTTGAAGATGGGTATAAAATAGCAAGTGTAAATCTGCTTGAACTCCAAAATATTAAAAATAGAGTTATTAAAACAAAAGAGTCTCTTATAAAAATAGAGACAGCACAAAACCAAAACATCATCACAAATAACTACCTTGTAGGAGCGTATAATGATTAAGATATTTTTACTAACAGTTGTAGTAGCATTAACACTTTTTGCAGTTGAGATACCAACAAAGAGTGCGAAGATAAGAGAGTTTTCAAACTCAGTTGAGCTAAACTCACAAATAGTCCAACTCTCAAATGCAAAACAATCCATCATGTCACTTGTTGGCGGTCATATAGAGAACTACTATGTAAAAGTAGGGGAGAGTGTAAAAAAAGGGCAGAAAATAGCTCTTATAGAGTCTATAGTTCTCTCAGATATGACAGCAAATTTCATCTCTTTAAAAACACAATTGCAAACACAAGAGAAAAACTATGAAGCATCTAAAAGCCTCTATGAAAAAGGTATGACTTCGATGCAGAAGTTAAATCAAGAGAGCATCAAAAGGGATGAAGCAGTAGCGAAATTGACATCGCTAAGGTCTCAGCTAAATACTTTAGGAGTAGAAACAGATACGCTAAAAGTAGCCTCATCAAACTATATTCTCTATGCTCATAGTGAGGGTGTGGTGTCTCAAATACTTCAACCACTTCACTCAAGTATAAAAGAGGAGACACCGATAATCTTAGTTACAAAAGAGCAAGCCTTCTATTTAAAATCCTTTTTGCCACTCAAATATGCATCTAGAGTTAAAATAGGACAGAAAATAGTTATAGATGCGAGTGATAAGATGATAGTGTCAAAAGTGACGCAGATACTTCCAGAAGTAGATGAAAAAACACAAAGAGTGATTTTACTCTCAAACATAGATAGCAGTTCAAATAAGCTCTATGAAAATGCATACACAAGTGCTAGGCTATATCTTGATAAAACGAAAAAACAGGTGGCTGTAGAGAAGTCAGCCCTTTCTTTTTTTAACAATGAATGGGTTGTTTTTATCTCTAAGCATGACGAACATGAAGCTCACGACCATGAAGAAAGTCATAATGAGCATGATGGGCACAAACATGAAGAAACTCATGATGAACATGATGGTCATGAACATGAAGAAGCTCACGAAAATCATGAGGAACATAAAGAAAAGCTAGATGCAAATAAAGGACATGGGCATGATGAAGATGAATTGCCTTATGAAGTTCGTGTTGTAAATATTGTAGCTCAAGATGAAGAGTTTGCAGCGGTTGAGGGTTTGGAAGTAGGGGAGAGATATGTTAGTGATAAAAGCTACTATGTAAAATCTCAGCTACTCAAATCCTCTCTTGGCGGACACGGTCACTAGGGAGAGGAGATGTTAAATAATATTATAGATATCTCACTAAAGTACAAGTTTTTAGTCCTTACACTCTTCATCGCTATCAGTGCTTTTGGTTTTAAAGCCTATAGAGATATACCCATAGACGCTTTTCCAGATATCACGCCAAAGCAAGTGGTTATCTACACGGAGAGCAGCGGTAACTCTGCTGAGGATATAGAAAAACTCATCACTTATCCCATAGAGTCAGCACTCTCAGGAATGGCTGGAGTCAAGACAATAGTGTCAAACTCTTTTTTTGGCTTATCTTATGTTTCTGTTTTTTTTGAAGATGAAATGGATATATACTTTTTACGTCAGCTTGTTAGTGAGAGACTTGGTGGCGTGGATATTCCAGAGGGTTGGGGCAAACCAGAACTAGGGCCAAACACTACAGGTCTGGGTCAAGTTTTTTGGTATAGACTCAAAGATGCAAGCGGTAACTACACTCTGCAAGAACTCCGTGAGATGCAAGATTACATTGTTACACCGCTACTAAAGAGTGTTACAGGAGTTGAGGAAGTTATTGGCTGGGGTGGAGATGAAAAGCAGTACAATGTCCTTATCGACACCAAAAAACTTCAAAATGTTGGCATCACTTATGAGGATATTATCACAGCCCTTCAAAAAAGTAACCTCTCTGCTGGAGGACAATATTTGGAATTTAACCGCGAGCAATATCTTATTCGAGGGTCTGGGCTTTATAAATCTCTTGATGATATAAGAAACACAGTTTTAAAATCTGGTGAGGGTCAAGCTGTAACAATAGGTGATATTGCGGAAGTTGAAGTTGGCACAGTGCCACGCTTTGGAGCGATTAGCATAGATGGTAGTGAAGCTGTTATGGGAATGGTTTTGCAGCGAACTGCTACAAATGCCGCAAAAGTAGTAGAACATATAAAAGAAAAACTCCCAACCATAAACTCTACGCTTGTAAAAGGTGTAACCTTAGAGACTATTTATGATAGAACAGAGATAACCAACAAAGCGGTGAGTACTATGACATCGGCGCTAGTAACTGGGATGATTTTAGTTGCTTTTGTTCTGTTTTTGTTTTTGTTTGAACTGCGTTCTGCATTTATAGTTATTTTATCTCTGCCAATATCTCTGCTTATTACTTTTTTACTTATGGATTATTACAATCTCTCAGCAAATCTTATGACGCTTAGTGGATTAGCCATTGCGGTGGGGATGATAGTAGATGCTACGATAGTTGTGGTTGAAAATATTTTTCGCAAACTTCGCGGGGATGAGTCAAAACTAAAAGTAATAGCAGATGCCACAAAAGAGGTAGCAAAGCCTATAACATTTGCAGTTCTTATCATTGTTGCTGTATTTATTCCTCTTCTATCACTTGATGATTTAGCTGGAAAACTATACTCTCCAATGGCCATAAATATTGTCTTTGTAATGCTTGGCTCACTCTTTGTAGCCCTAGTTTTAGTTCCCACTTTAGCCTTCTTTTTGCTAAAACCTACAAAAAACAGTGAGAACAAATTTATGAGTATATTAAAAAAAGCATACGCTCCACTGCTCATGTTTTCACTCTTAAATTCTAAAAAAATCCTAGCATCTGTTACTCTTTTATTTATAGCTCTTACTTTTGCCCTTTTTCAACAAGGTCGAGAGTTTATGCCTGAGTTAAATGAAGAATCCATTATGTATAGAGTTATAGCCATCCCAGGAACTGCACTTACGCAGTCAGTTGAAAATGCTTCCATGATAGAAAAACATATACTTAAAAACTATCCTAATGAGGTTAGCTCAGTCTTGTCTATGATAGGAAGAAGTGAAAAAGGTGAGACTGCTCAAGCTAACTATATGGAAGTTCTGCTCACTCTAAAAGAGGGCATAAAAGATCTGCCTGCACTTACTCATAGGATGAATGAAGACTTAGAACATAGGTTTGAGCATATCGCATTTGTTCCCACGCAGCCCATAGCTATGAGGATAGAAGAGCTACTTGAAGGTGTAAGTTCTGAACTCGCCATCAAGATATATGGATATGACCAAAAAGAGCTAGAGGGCATCTCTAAAAATATCCAAAAAACCATCAGCGGTGTTCGCGGACTTGTAAGGATGGAGGTAGAGACTCAACTCGGTCAAGCGCAGATAAAGATAGAACCAAACTACTTAAATCTGGCTCGTTATGGCATCAGTGTAGATGAGGTTATGCAGGTTATTCGTAATGGCATCGGTGAAGAGGAAGTTACCCAGATGATAGAGGGTATCAGAAGATTTCCAATCGTTGCAAAAATCAAAGATGCAAAAAAGGATATAGAGGCATTAAAAGAGGTAACTCTTCGCTCAAAAAATGGCTCACTTGTTACACTAGAGCAAGTTTGTGATATTAGCACACTTCATGGTGCCTCATTTATTAAGCGTGAAAATCTTAGCCGCTATATGGTTCTCTCTATGGAGGTAGATGGCAGAGATATTGCTTCATTTGTAGAAGAAGCAAACAAGCTTATAGAGGAGAAAGTAGAGATGCCAGCAGGTTACTATATTGGCTGGGCAGGGGATTTTAAAAATATGAAAGAGGCTACCGATAAGCTAATGATTATTATCCCTATAACTATCTTTTTGGTAATACTTCTTTTATATACGGCATTTAACTCTATCTCAAAAGCGATGCTAATTTTAATAAATGTACCTTTTGGGTTTATTGGGAGTATTGTAGCTCTTATAGTGAGTGGCATCTACTTGTCTGTCTCAGCCATCGTAGGGTTTTTAGCTATCTTTGCTATAGCCATTTTAAATGGCATAGTTTTAGTCAGTTTTATAGATGAGTTACGCCTTAAATTCCCAGATGTCGATTTGAAGATTTTGCTAAAAGATGCAGCTCTGCTTCGTCTTCGTCCAGTACTAATGACAGCATTTACAACACTCTTTGGGATTCTCCCACTTCTATATGCAAGTGGCGTTGGAAGTGAGATTCAGTATCCGCTCTCAGTCGTTATAACGGGCGGAATCATAAGTTCAACTATACTAACACTTTTAGTTCTACCAGCTGGATATTACTTGATGTATAGAGAGAAAGATAGGTAAAATATACAGAAATCCTTGTTCCCACGCTCTGCGTGGGAATACATATAAATTTCAACAAATGGTAAAACTAATGAGCTTATATGCACTCCAACGCGGAGCGTAGGAGCGAGTCACACTTGCCTTGAATAAGTTTGAGGTTCCACATTAGAGTATTTATACTCTTTGTGTAAGCCTTCGCATCTCTTTTATAGCCTCAGCTAAACCACAAAAAACGCCTCTTGCGACTATACTTTGACCGATGTTTAACTCAGTTATCTCTTTTATATTCATCATATATGAGACATTGTGGTAGTTTAGTCCGTGACCAGCTGCTACTTGGAGTCCTAGCTTTTGCGCATGAGCTGCAGCATTTTGCAGAGCTTCAAGAGAGTGCTCTAATCTGCTTGCTAACTCATAACGAGGGAGCATAAGCTCTTTTATAAAGTGATTTGAGTGAGGAAGTGAAGAGTTTAGCATTGCAAAAAGATTTGCAAAAAGTCCAGTGTGAAGTTCTACCATCTCAGCACCTAGTTTTTTTGCCATCTCCATAGCCTCTATAGTTGGATCTACAAAAAGTGAGACTGGGATGATGGAGTCATGGAGTTGCTCTACGGCAAATGCTATCTCATCTTCATATTTGAACAAGTCAAGTCCACCCTCAGTTGTAACTTCTTCTCTTTTTTCAGGAACTAAAGTTGCACGATGAGGTTTTAAAACGCTTACGATATTTAAAATATCTTTGTTGATACTACACTCCAAGTTTACTGGCAATTTTGAGTGCATCATAATGTTTTTTGCATCTATATCTTGGATATGTCTTCTATCTTCTCTAAGATGTATAGTTATCTGATCCGCCCCACTTGCACACGCCACGCCAAGAGCCTCTAAAATATCTGGATCATTTACTCGTCTAGCTTCACGAAGGACTGCTACATGGTCTATATTTACGCCTAATTTCATACTACTCACTCTTACTTCCTTTAACATTTTTTACAAACTCTTTGTAGTTCTCTTCTAGTGTTTCATGGTCTTGTATCAATTCGCCAAAATGAACTTGAATCTTTTTTCTCTCTTTAAATGGAGCTTGTTTAAAAGTTCTCTCTAAAGTGTCATTTATAAAGACAGGGACTACATCTAAGTTGTTTGCTTTTGCAATCTTTTTTGCACCGCTTTGAAACTCTAACACATCTGAGGTTTTATTTCTCTCGCCTTCTGGAAAGATATAGATATTAAAATCATCTACCTTTTTTAGGGTATGTTTTATCTCTTTAAAAAACTTTAAAAGTCCTCTTCTGTTTTGTAAATCAACACTAATACAACCGCTATATCTAAAAAAATCACCATAAAAAGCATCAAAGAGCTCTTGTTTTGCTATCCAAGTTCCACTCTTATCATGCCTTGCAAAGATATGTTCCATTACGATAATATCAAGTAAAGAGCGATGGTTTATAGCGTATAAAATCTTGTCTCTTTTTGGTACTTCACCTATAAGTTCTATCTCTATATTTAAAAATTCTATAACCGCGTTTGAGTAGGATTGTCTATCTTTTGAGAGTTGTTTATAAGCTAATCTTAGAGATATAAAAGGATGAAAGTATGTCTTTTTAAAGACTTTTATCTGTTTGTAACCAAGTTCAATCATAAAGATGAACTTGCCTATTTTTTTTAGCATCTACTATTTACGATGCATAGGATGCTGGTAGTCATTTCTCTCACAAGCACTAAACATTGTGACGACTCCTAGTGACAAAACTGTAGCTAAGATTATTGTTTTCATATTGTTCTCCATGTAGAAATTTGTTTTAAAAGCTCTTCTTAATTATATCATCTATTTTATTTATCTTAGAGGTGTTTGCAAAACAAGATTTATCTCCACAAACCATAAAATCTTCATCTTCAGTTACTCTTTTTAGTATAAAAGGATAGTTTAAAGATGCCAGCTCTTTAGCGGAATTTTCAAGGTTTTTAGGATTTGATTTTATGACTCTATCGCCTTTTAAATATCTTAGCATCTGAGATAACATATATGGATAAATAACAGGTCTTCGCCCAAGCTCATAAGAGTTATACTCTAGCGTTTTAAAAGTAAAATGAGAGTATTTTTCATCTTCTAAAAGAGTTGAGAGTGAGAGCAGAGCATCTAGCATGATGCTAACTGAACTCGTATAGGTGTTGTCGGCTATCTCGGCTTTTGTCTCAAACTCTCCTCTGCTAAAACTCCAATTTCCCTTATCATAAAACTTCTCTAGTGCTAGGTTTGCAAATCTTTGAGCTTGGATGAGATAAAGCTCATCCCCAGTAGAGTTAAATGCAGCTATAAGAGCCTGTGTTAGATAGGCATAGTCTTCTAAAAACGCTTCAACTTTAGGAGTTTTATGTATAAGTGTTGTGTGATAGAGTTTTGAGTCTATAAACATGCTCTTAAGAAGTGCATCTAAACTTTTTATAGCTCTTTGCTTGTACTTCTCATCGAAATCGCCTAGAGTAAATAGTGCTTTTATCATCATACTAGACCATGAAGTTTGAACTTTTTTATCTATAAAAGGGTACTCTCTTTTTGCTCTTATATCTTGTAGGATTTTCTTTACATCGCTAAAATATGCAGGCACTTTACCATCATCAAATCTGATGATATTTTTACCCTCAAAGTTTCCATCTCTTGTAACGCTCATCTCTTTTAACATAGGCTCTATATCTTTGTATCCATTTTTTGATAAAACAGCATAAAGTTCATCAAAACTATAGACAAAATAAGTTCCCTCTTCGCCCTCGCTATCAGCATCAGATGCACTATAGAACAAATCATCTTCACACATCTTCTCATACCAAAAGTCAGCACACTCTTTGGCAGTAGCTAAAAAGCTCTCATCTTTGTATGTTAAGTAGGCTTTTGCGTAAACATCGCAGAGTAGGGCGTTATCATAGAGCATCTTCTCAAAGTGAGGAACAAGCCACATATCATCAACACTATAGCGACAAAAACCACCATCAACGAGGTCGTACATTCCGCCTTTTCTCATGGAGTTAAGAGAGTGCATAAACATAGCTTTGGCTGCTTTATCATCATAGAGTCTATCTATAGTTAAGAGCGCACTTAGAGTTGAAGCGTGAGGAAATTTTGGAGCAACAGAGAAACCTCCATCTCTTGTTTGATAGTTGTGTTTTACTTGAAGCATAAAGTTTTTTACAAAATCTTCTTTTAGTAGAGTCGCCTCTTTTGGATGCTCTTGTTTGTTTATAAACTCTTCTATCTCATCGGCATTTTTAAGGATTTGCTCATCATTTTGAGAGACTTTGGAGCCTATAAGCTTTGCAAGCTCGATAAATCCCATACCCTCTATAGAGCTTTGAGATGAGTGTGGTGGAATATAGGTTCTTGCAAAAAATGGCTTATTTTCCGGGGTACAAAAGATAGAAGTTGGCCAGCCTCCTGAGCGTCGATTTAGTAGCATATAGACCTCTTGATAGTGTTTGTCTATATCTGGACGCTCTTCACGGTCAACTTTTATGGAGATAAAATACTCATTTAAAATATCTGCACACTCTTTATTCTCAAAAACATTCTCTTCCATCACATGGCACCAGTGACAAGAGCTATATCCGATGCTAATAAAGATAGCTTTGTTCTCTTCTTTAGCTCTAGTAAACGCTTCATCACCCCATGGATACCAATCAACTGGATTGTCTTTGTGTTGTTGTAAATATGGAGAATCTTCTTTTTGGAGTCTATTTGACATCATAACTCTTTTATTTTAATTTTTATAAGAGTATGTAAAATTTGATGATGACTTGCTTAATCAAAACATATAGATAATTTAGTTAATCTATGTGATAATGCCTGAGTTTATAAATATAAATTTATCTTAAATATAATAATTTTTAATAGTAGAGGGAAAATAAAATGAATAGAGTTACATCGTATGGAGCTGCTAAAAGTGTTACTGGATCTTGCCATTTAGTAGAACTTTTTGGTTTAAACATACTTATTGATTGTGGAATGTTTCAAGGTGAATTTGGGGTAGAGAAAAATTATGAAGATTTTGAATTTGATGTAAATAAAATAGACTATCTTATCATCACTCATGGGCATTTAGATCATATAGGAAGGGTTCCAAAACTTGTAAAAGATGGCTTTGATGGAGTTTTTATCTCAACTGTGGCAACAAAAGAGATAGCAAATATTATGCTACAAGATAGTGCAAAAATTCTAAGAGAAGAGTATAAAACTCTAAGAAGAAAGGCTAAAAGAAGGGGTGATGAGAAAAGAATTACAGAGCCTCTATATACGCTAGAGCATGTAAAAGAAGTTTTTTTAAAAAAGTGGCAAACCCTTGAGTATCATCAAGAGATAGAACTCTCAAAAGATATAAAAATCACATTTGGAGATGCTGGACATATCTTAGGAAGTGCATTTGTGATGATAGACTATAAAGACAAAAAGAGTAAAAAAAGAGTAGTTTTCTCTGGAGATATTGGGAGTAAAGAGAGAATGATTTTAGATCCACTTGACACTCTTAGTAGTGCAGAAACTCTTTTTATAGAGTCAACCTATGGAGATAGAAATCATAGATCTCTAAAGGCAAGTATAGAAGAGTTTAAAGAGACAGTTATAAATACACTAAAAAGAGATGGAAACGTTATTATCCCATCATTTGCAATAGAGAGGACACAAGAGATACTTTGGCTTCTTAACAACATGGAAGCTGATGGAGAACTACCAAGATGCCAAGTCTTTTTGGATAGCCCACTAGCTACGAAGGCTACAAGGCTGTATGCTAAATATCCTGTGCATCTAAATGAGGAGTTAGAACTTCATGCCCAGGAAAATGGCAATCCTTTTCATTTTGCATCACTTAATATCAGCTCAACAAGACAAGAATCTCTTTTGATAAACAAAGTAAAAGAGAGAGCCATTATTATTGCTGGAAGTGGAATGTGCCATGGTGGTCGCATTATGCATCATTTAAAACATCGCTTATGGAATGAGAATAACTGCGTTATTTTTGTAGGTTTTCAAGTTGAGGGGACTTTAGGTCGAGAGATAATAGATGGATATGAGTATGTAAAAATATATGGAGAAGATATAATTGTAAAAGCGCAAGTTGAGACTATAAATGGCTTTTCTGCACATGCAGATCAAAGTGACATGATAGAGTGGATGTCACACATCAAAGATTTAAAAAATCTTTACTTAATACATGGAGAAGAGAGTAAAATGAAGATATTTGCAAAAAAAATCAAAGAAGAGTTAAACCTAGATGCTAAGATAGTTGAGTATGGTAAATCGGTGGAGTTAGTATGAAAAAGTTTTTAATTATACCACTTATGTTAAGTTTACCTATTAGTGTTGTTTGTGCTTTTGAGGAGGCAAAAACAAAAACTACCTTAGAAAAAATGACAGAGCCAAAAATCTCATTGGAGACTACTTTTATAGGCGATTCTGATATAGATGGAAGTGGTGGCTTTGAGACTACTAAGCATAAAGTCTCTGTTTATAACTTCTATGCAGGGCTTAGTTATACCAACAATACTTTTAAATGGAACAATATAGGGAAGTTACCATTTGGTGATGGGGTAAGTAAACCAATAGAGCAAATACATACCATAGAGTTAGAAGGCAAACTTCCTTACCATATAAACGACCAGTGGCTTCTACTGACTTCACTCTCTTTAACATCTAGTTTTGAGCAGGGTATGGATGACTCATATAGTTATGGACTATATAGTTTTGCTTCATATAAACTCGATGAAGATCACACTTTTCAATTTGGTTTTTTTGGAAACTATCACACTGCAACTTCTATGGTTTTACCAATAGTTAGTTATAGCTATAGAGTTACGCACAGAGATGGCTTTAAGTTTGTTTTTGGTTTTCCACGCACTTATGTTGGTTATCATGTAAACAGAGATACTTTGGTGAGCCTTGGAATAGTCTACTCACAATCTGCTGTAAAACTTAGTAGAACAAGTGTGGTGGAGAAAAATGGTTTTGTTGAGACGGTAGACTATATGGCAAATATCGGTGTCACATATGAGTTTGCAAAGGACTTTCAAATACGAGCAGATATTCTTTATGGACTAGACAGAGAGTTTCTTTTATATAATTCACGCGGAAAATCTACAGAAGATTATAAAGTAGAATCTGCAATAGGGGCAAATATAAAACTAACTTATGCTTTTTAGTTTGACCCTTTTAAAATATACCCATAATTTGAGATATTTTCAATATAAATATGTGGAATTTTCTTTTTTAATCTTGAGACAACATCACGAATAGTAGAGTCTGATATCTCTTTTTGAGGCCAAATAGACTCTTTTAGATAGTTATATGACACATTTTGATTAAGATTGTTACACAATATATCCAAAAACTCTAACTCCTTTTTGGTTAAATCAATTGGATTATTATATAGAGTAAGAGTTTTAGAATCTATATGATAAATATAGCCCTTGCTTAAATCTACCACTTGCGTAATTTTTTGTTTCTCACTAAGTGAGAATTTTTTAATTCGATTTATAATTGAGATAGCAATAAGTAAAGAGGCTTCGACATCGCTTGGTTGAAATGGTTTTATAAGATAGCCAAACACATTTTCATCTTTGGCTTCATTTAATGTATTGGTATCGCCATAGGCTGAAGTAAATATAATAGGGACAAAATTGTCTTTGTTTAGCAGAGATGCACACTCGATTCCATCCATGGAACCCTCAATATTTATATCCATAAAAACCAAATCAATAGAGTTAGCTCTTACAATCTCTAGCGCTTCATCTGCACTCTTTGCTCTATATATATCTTTAGCACGAAAGGAGAGGAGAATCTGGCTTAAATACTCCATAGCTATAAACTCATCTTCAACTATTAAAATTGTGTAGTCTTTAAATTTTATCATTTTTTATATCCTTAAAACTTAGCTCAAAAACAGTACCGGCATCTTGGTAGAAACTAAACTCTCCTTGGGGGAGTTTTTTAGAAAAATCTTTGATAAGTTCTAGTCCAAATCCTGGTTGCTGACCTTTTACATCAAACCCTTTACCGTTGTCTTTTATGCGTAAAATGATATTGCCACTCTTTTTAAGACATGTGATTTCTAGTGCAATTGATGAGGTTGCAGGATGGTGTTTTACGCTGTTACTGATAATTTCATTTAAAATTATTCCCATCGACATAATATGATCAAAATCAATATGCATAGCTTCTACTTTTGTATTTACAGCGACATGCGTGTTATGATAAGTTCGCATGATTGTATTGATGAGTTCGACCAAATACTCTTCTGCGTTAATATGTAGCAAATTTTTAGA